>NC_014501.1:1200000-1500000 GCF_000147335.1 Gloeothece verrucosa PCC 7822 | reverse complement strand
GCAATAGAGGGAAGGGGGAAAAACTCATGACCAATGGACACAAGCGGAGCTACCTAGTGACTAATATCTCTTGCCATTTCGCTTGATTTATGGAATAATCCAAGGCTGATCACTAAATACTAAATACCTATCTAAATTTAGTATTTTATTTGACAAGGATGTTACCCTAGTGATGAAACATGACCCAAGCCAAGCAATAAAATCCTTTTTGACCAAGCTCTCGGGCTTTTTGACTGGATCATCGAGGCGGCGGTTTACACTAATCGCTCTGGCTAGTGCCATTTTTGCCCTGTCAATAAGCACGGTTTTGCCGGTTAACTCTCAACAAAAGCCGCAACTGATTAGTCAGGGAGCCAAAAAAGTTGAATTGACTTTAGTTTCCTATGCTGTGACTCAAGCCGCTTACTCGAAAATTATCCCTCAATTTGTGGCGAAATGGAAGCGAGAAAAAAATCAAGACGTAGTGATTCAGCAAAGTTATGGGGGTTCAGGTTCTCAAGCTCGGGCTGTGATCGATGGATTAGATGCTGATATCGTAGCGCTTGCCCTAGCACTGGATGTCAACAAAATTCAACAAGCCGGCTTAATTAAACCCGGTTGGGAAAAAGAAGCCCCCAATGGGGCCATCGTCACTCGCTCAGTGGCCTCCTTAATGACTCGAAAAGGCAATCCCAAAAAAATTAACAATTGGTCAGATCTGGCTAAACCTGGCGTTAAAGTGATTACCGCTAATCCTAAAACCTCCGGGGGGGCTAGATGGAATTTTCTAGTTTTGTGGGGAGCGGTCAGCCAGACGGGAGGCAATGAGCAAAAAGCCCGTCAATTTGTGACACAGGTGTATAAAAATGTGCCTGTATTGCCAAAAGATGCTCGGGAAGCGACTGATGTGTTCTTTAAGCAAGGCCAAGGAGATGTTCTCATCAACTATGAAAATGAGATGATCCTAGCCCAGGAAAAAGGCCAGACCAATTTTACCGGCATTGTTCCTACCGTTAATATTTCGATTGATAGTCCTGTGGCTGTTGTAGATGCCAATGTGGATAAACACAAAACTCGGGCTGTGGCAGAGGCTTTTGTCAAATATTTATATACTCCTGAAGCTCAACGAGAGTTTGCTAAAGTGGGTTTTCGTTCTGTTAATCCTACTATTGCCAAGGAAACAGCCAGCAAATACCCAAAAGTTAATCGATTATTCACGGTTAGCAATTTTGGCGGCTGGGATACAGTTCAAAAGAAATTTTTTAACGATGGCGCAATTTTTGATCAAATTCAAGGTTCTGGCCGTTAATTGTTATTAGAGTTCTTGCTTTTATTGGGGGTAAAGGGGAAGGGGTAAAGGGCAAAGGGGAAGGGGTAAAGGGAAAAACTCCTGCCTCTTGCCTCTTACCATAAGTTCAACTTTCCTAAATTTTTCTGATTAAATCCAACTTAAAAACCAAAAACTAAATTAAAAGAGTGGTTTGATTATCGACTAGATGGGGTTTTCCTTCTAGATTAACTGCATTAAATTTCTGAAAATAACGACGCACAGGGGGGGGAAATTCCGGAAAATCCAGCATGGCATCTCCGCCAGCAATATCTGCCCAGAAATTTCGTAACAGAGGCGTGAGAGGTTCAGCTTCTTCTACTGATAAATTTAGGGGAGGGGTGGTGAGTAACTTCATCATAAAAGGATAAGAGCGATCACCCAACCATTGACGAGACATTTCCGGTAAGTTGGGCCAGCCAGGAACGCCATTAACCCGATAAGATTTTACTTCTATTTCCTGTTGTTTTTGGCCTTTATATTGCACTTGTATAATGCGATAGGGATGAGGATAACTCACCAGTGAGCCTGTGGTAATTTCATATATTCCCTGTTGATAAGCCACATCTTGAACGTGCAAATGGCCTGTAAAAATGAGCTTGACTCCATATTTATGCAATAATTTAAATAAAGCCGGCGCGTTGCTTAACATATAACGCCGTCCTAAAATATGATGAGATTGTCCGGGTAAATGTTCAATCACATTATGATGAATCATTACCATGACTAATTGATCTTTAACTTCGGCTAAAGTTTTCTCTAACCAAGTTAATTGTTGCTCATCTAGATAGCCAATTTGTTGTCCTTCTTGATTAAATTGATTAGAGTTTAAGCCAATTAATTGAACCCCAGGCAACAGTTCACAATGATAATAGAGTTGTTGAGGGTTATGATAACCAAAGTTAGGATAATAATAGGGGAAGTCTTTTAAGCCAATAGATTGATCAGTGGGAAATAAAGTAGGAACATCATGATTACCCGGAACAACGTACACTGGAAAAGGTAAAGCTTCTAAACGTTGTCGTAACCATTGATGATTTTCGGGTTCTCCATCTTGGGTTAAGTCTCCCGGAAGCAGCAGGAAATCTAGGTCAAGCCGCTCTAAATGAGTTAAAACTAATTCTAAGGCCGGAATGCTGACTTCTACTAGATGAAAACGGTTAGGAACATTTCTGATGGTTTCAGAAATAGCAATGTGAGGATCGCTGATAACAGCAAAGCGAAAGTTCATCATGGGTTCTCGCTAATTATATTGATCAGGTCTATTTTTTGAGGATATACAGGAGGGATCAATTTTGACAAGAGTAAGAGTACGTCAACACGTTAACCCACTCAGTCATAAATATAGTAACCCAATCAGCATCCCCAATTGGCAGGAAGTATTTGCTGATACTGCTCTACCTTTACATCTAGACATTGGTTGTGCTAGAGGTAAGTTTTTATTAAAGATGGCATCTTTATATCCTCAAATCAACTTTCTGGGGATAGAAATTAGAGAACCCTTGGTTAAAGAAGCTCTTGTCCAGCGTGAGCTACTACAATTATCTAATCTTCATTTTTTGTTCTGTAATATCAATGTTTCTGTTAGCCCTTTACTCGAGTCTTTACCTGAAGGGGTTTTACAGTGGGTAACCATTCAATTTCCCGATCCCTGGTTTAAAGTTCGTCATCTTAAACGCCGGGTTGTTCAACCGGCTTTAGTGGATGCTGTGGCTAAATATCTGAGAAAAGATGGATTATTATTTTTACAGTCTGATGTGGAGTCTGTAGCTCTCGAGATGTGCGATCATTTTCAGCAAAATCCTTGTTTTCGTAAAACTCATCAAGAACCTTGGTTACAGACTAATCCGTTTCCGGTTCCTACTGAACGGGAAATCGCCACTTTAAATAAAAATGAGCCGGTTTACCGGGCTTTGTATCAAGTTTAGTCATTAGTCATTGGTCATTAGTCATTAGTCATTGGTCATTATTATTAGTGGAGATGTCAATCATTCGTTAGGCTGTTAACTGTTATGTTTCTAATTTTGAAGGCTGTTATTAAGAGAATCAATAATTGCACTGGCCAAGGAGCTAAAATTAGACTTACCAGTAAAAAAATCACTGTAACAGCCCCTGTTAAATAAGTAATTTCGTCGTTCGCTGTGTAAGCAATGTAACCAGTTACTAAAGCGGTGATGAGGGGTATTAAGAAAACTAAGTACATTTTTAGCTGCCTTCCTCTTCAATAAACAATAGATAATTTATTTTTAGCTATTGAGCTAGATGTTCCCTCAAATCATTACCATCTGTCTGCTGATGGTTAGATTTAGCAAAGACTGCGACTAACTTTTAAAAGTTGTAGCATCTTTGTTTATGCAACGGTACCTAAATTTAGTGCAGAAAAATTTTCATTTTTTGCCTCGATGTCAATAATGTGATCTAACTGAGAGTACAGTCAGTCAAGCTTGGAGCGCATGGATGAAATCGAGACATTTACTATCAAATGCTGATTTTGAGCGTCTCCTCTCAATGCCGACGAGGTTAGCTGACGGGCTAGAACTGAGAGATGTTCTTCTCTAGAATACGCACCATAGAGATTAGCCCCTGATATCGGTTCCCCCGTTCCCGACTTTCCCAAATTTTTCTTAGGGTTGATTTGGCAAGGTTTAGGATTAGGCTGACTTACTCTACTAAAGCCATTTTTTCACTATAACACTTATAGAGCAATCTGACAAGTCTTTATTTAGGATGCTTATGTTCTAACTCGTCAGTCTTATCGTAAGCTAAAAAAGAACAACTTAAATATTATTGCCTATGGACTGGCGTTCTTTTCAGGTTGTCCTATCTCGCTACCTTGAGTTCTGTAGCCCTATGCTTGCCCCATTTCGCCGTTTTTCGGGGTTTCAATGGGGGATGTTGGGCATTTTTCTCTTTTCGCTCTTTTTGCGCTTTTGGAATTTAAGTCAGTTTAATACTTTGGTCTTTGACGAAGTTTATTATGCTAAATTTGCCAATGATTACTTAATCGGAACTCCTTTTTTTCAATCTCATCCGCCTTTAAGCCAATATCTAATTGCTTTTGGAATTTGGTTAGGTTCTCATCTACCCGCATCCCCCGATACGGTTAATAACTTAACGGGTTCTATGCGCTCTACCTTTAGCTATCGCTGGTTAAATGCGCTCACAGGTTCATTTCTTCCTTTAATTGTCGGTGCTATCGCCTACCAACTGACGGACCGCCGGAATTATGCTTTGATAGCCGCCGCCTTAGTGGCTCTTGATGGCTTATTTTTGGTAGAATCTCGCTATGCTTTGAATAATATTTACTTAATCTCTTTTGGGTTATTGGGGCAATTATTTTTTCTTTTAGCCCTCAAAAAACCACAGGTTCAATTCCGGCTCTTAATCATTGCCGGGGTCTTTTTTGGCTGTTGTGCGTCTATTAAGTGGAATGGATTAGCCTTTCTCTTAGGCATTTATTTGATTTTAGCGTTATATAATCTAAAAAAAATTCCTTTTCCTCCTCAATTGTCTTTATTTATTAGCCGCCTAACTCGCCCCGAAAAAATTTTAAATCATTGTCAAAACATCAACTTATTTCAGTTTTTTGTGGCTTTATTGCTGGTTCCTCTATTAATTTACAGCCTTCTTTGGATTCCTCATCTAATCGTCAATCCTGAGTATAATTTTTGGGAAGTTCATCGAGAAATTTATTTATTTCATCGACGAATCGGCGGCAATAGTCCTACTGTTCATCGTTATTGTTCTCCTTGGTATAGTTGGCTTATTATGTGGCGACCTGTGGCTTATTTCTATGAAACAGCCCAAACGAACCAAGGAAAAGTTATTTATGATGTTCATGCTATGGGCAATCCGATCTTATGGTGGATGTCTTTTCTTGCTATTTTGATCGTATTGATTTTATTCGGGCTACAAATTTTTAATAAAAAAACCGACAATTTCTATCCTTCGGAAATGATTATTTATTTAGCTTTTAATTATATGGCTAATTTGCTACCTTGGATGGAAATTAGTCGTTGTACTTTTCTTTATCATTATATGGGGTCTTATTTATTTACGATATTAGCCTTGGCTTGGCTCATTAATCAATGGTTAAACAGCCAACTTATATTAGAAAAAACTACAGGGGTAGTGACTCTGGTTCTGATTATAGTTGCCTTTATTCATTGGTCGCCCATTTATTTAGGAATACCTTTGTCAGACCTGGGATTTAAAATCAGATTATTATTCCCCAATTGGATCTAATCACCAATTTAGCGGCTTGAGTCACTGTTTAAAGGCTTAAAAATGCCTCAATATCTTATTTTTTTAGGGTTACCTGTTGTTCTCTGTCTCTGTTTTACCCTTAATGGAAGCCCACCTATTTATATTGAGTGGGCATTCATTTCTCAACATCTTCTCAGTAAAAACTCATCTAGGTTTTATCATTCTTATTTAATCTGAAAAAGTTATAGCTTATCTGAAGATATGATCAATTATGCTAGTTAACAGATTTCCCCTCTCTTGTTACCTATTGTTGGGCTTGTCCATCGTTTCATTGAACCTTGTTGTACCCATCAAAGGCGCTTCTCACACAACTGTTTCTGCTGTTACTCCCAAAGGGTCTGTTAAAATGCCAATTGCCGCAGCACCGAGAGAAGAAACCGCCGTTTTTGCTGGGGGATGTTTCTGGGGAATGGAAGCCGTTTTTGAGCATATTAAAGGTGTTTCTAATGTCGTTTCTGGCTTTTCTGGTGATAATCAAGCAACCGCCAACTATGAAAAGGTTAGTTCTGGAAACACCCAACACGCTGAATCAGTAAAAATTACTTATAATTCCTCACAAATTTCCTACAGAAAATTATTGGAAATTTACTTTTTGGTTGCTCATGACCCAACCCAATTAAACCGGCAAGGTCCAGATATTGGCAGTCAATATCGCTCAGTTATCTTTTTTGTGAATGACCAGCAAAAACAAATGGCACAAGCTTATATTGCTGAACTTAAGGGAGCGCATATTTTCCCAAAACCCGTTGTAACTCAGCTAATTGCTTTAAAGGGTTTTTATCCGGCAGAGGAATATCATCAAAATTTTGCCGCTCATCATCCCAATCATCCTTACATTGTGAGGTATGATTTGCCAAAGCTTCAACGGCTAAGGGAAACGTTTCCTTTGCTGTACAAAAAATAGTCCCCTAGGAGTTGGGATTTTTTAAGATAAAATTCAGCTTATTCTCAGGTTATGAGTAAATACTTGTAATTGTCCACCGACTTATCACATAGAAAAAGTATGAAGACCAAAATGTTCTGTTTACTCGCGGGTTTATTTTTTATTATTAGTTTAAGTGGTTGTTCTGGTAATACCACTAACACAAGTGATACTGCACCCAATTCTAATGCAGCACCGACTAATACTGATAGTCCAAGTAATAGTAATCAAGGCGATACTATGAAACAAGGCGATGCTATGAAACAGGGCGATGCTATGAAACAGGGCGATGCTATGAAACAGGGCGATGCTATGAAACAGGGCGATGCTATGAAACAGGGCGATGCTATGAAACAGGGCGATGCTATGAAACAGGGCGATACTATGAAACAGGGCGATACTATGAAACAGGGCGATACTATGAAACAGGGCGATGCTATGAAACAGGGCGATGCTATGAAACAAGGCGATGCTATGAAACAGGGCGATGCTATGAAACAGGGCGATACTATGAAACAGGGCGATACTATGAAACATTGAAAAATAGAGCGGTTCTCAATCTGCTGAGGTACAAATTTATCTGTATTTATCTGTCCCTTCAAGACCGTTCCTTTCGTCAGGGCCCGGCTGCTGGGCTGAAGGCTACGCGCACGGTTCTGGGCAAGGTTCATCTGTAAACAATTTCTTCGTCATATATAGCAACCCCTCCTGTAATTAGGACAGCTTGACTCATTTACATCTGTTTTCTGACAAGAATTTCCCTTCTGACTTCTGCTATAAGTACCTGGACATAAATAAAGCTTTCTGTATTAAGAAATGTATTTCTCTCCTAACTCTTACCCATTGCCCTTTCCCCGCAACCCCATTGCCCAATCTTACAGTTAACTTTAATTTTGTCCACCTACTTACCTCACGAACTTGGGAAACGCTATCTAATTTTTTAGCCAGAAAATACGTCTAAATTTCGCTTAGTTTATGAAAAAACATTGGATAAACAACAACTGGCTTAAGCGGCGACAATTTTTAACTTACCTGGGAATGGGAATAACAGGAGTTGGAGCAGTGGTCATGCCTCATCATTTTGACGTTAAACAATCTTTAACTGCTTCTACCTCGTCAAATAATGCTAATCCCATTGATTTTAATAAGAGACTTACTGCCTCATTTTCAAATAAAGCTCTGCCAGATTTTCAAGGGATTACTGAATGGTTAAATTCTAAACCTTTAACCATTGCGGATCTTAAAGGCAATGTTATCTTAATACAGTTTTGGACTTTTGCCTGCATTAACTGTCAGAGGACTATACCTTATATAGTTCGCTGGCATAACCAATATAAAACTAAAGGATTAAAAGTCATCGGGGTTCATACTCCTGAATTTGCCTACGAACGAGAGCTAAAAAATATTAGACGAGCAATGGAACAAAGGCAAATTTCCTATGCGGTTGCAGTAGACAATGATTATAAAACCTGGAATGCTTATAGTAATCAATACTGGCCTCATTTATTCTTAGCTGATCGTCAAGGTTTAATTTGTTATGACCATATAGGAGAAGGAGCCTATCAAGAAACAGAACAAATGATTCGTAAGCTTCTAGGTTAATATTATGTCTGCTACTGTCCTATCAGTTGGATTAGCTTTTTTAGCAGGATTTGTAACTGTCCTATCGCCTTGCATTTTACCTATTATTCCACTGTTAATAGGGCGCTCTTTTCAATCTCATCGTTTTGGCCCAATGTTTTTAGTCTTTGGATTAATCAGTGGGTTTGCGGTAGCCGGAAGCCTTTTAGGAGTGGCAGCTAGTTGGTTGAGTGAATTAGCTGGTATACTCCGAACTGTAGCACTTGCCCTTTTATTTATTTTAGGACTGTTGGCGATTTTTCCCCAATGGAGTTATCGTTTATTTAGTCTTATCCCTGTGGGAAAATCGGTTAAACAGGCTCTACCATTGGGGCTTTTAGGTGAATTTTACTTGGGAACTCAACTAGGTTTATTGTGGACTCCTTGTGCTGGTCCAGTGTTAGGAAGTATTCTAGTTTTAGCCGCCGTTCAACATCAGATTTTTGCGGCTTTTGCTCTTTTAGTAACCTTTGGAATGGGGTCTGCTGTTCCGTTATTGGTGATTGCTTATGGTGGACGTTATTTAAGTCAGCGACTATTAGGTTTACGTTTCCACAGCTACAGATTACAACGACTTGGGGGAATCTTGTTAGTAGGAGGAGCCATCATAATTCTGTTGGGTTGGGATATTAAAATTCAACTTTTACTAGCTCCACTTTTTCCCAAATTACCACTATAAAAGTTATGTTTAATCTATCTAAACGGACTAAATCTTCTAAACTTCCACGTCAGGCATTACTGGCTAAAGTTTTTCACTGGACGAATCTCATTAGTTTACTGTTAATGATCGGCAGTGGATTACAAATATACAACGCTAATCCAGTATTTGGCGGACGTTCAGGTTGGCATTTTCCCTCACTATTTTTATTAGGAGGATGGTTAGGAGGCGGCAGACATTGGCATTTTGCGGCTATGTGGTTATTTTCACTTAATTTACTCGGATATGGTCTTTATATTTTTCTGACTCGACGCTGGCAACATCGGTTTATGGGAGCCAATGATTTAAAAGCTTTACGAGTTAGTTCTAATCCTAAAAGAAAAATCTATGGATGGCATCGCTTAGTTTATACGGCTATTATTCCTGTATTAATAGGAGCGATTATTACTGGTTTAGGAATGTACAAACCGGCTCAATTGCACTGGATTGTCGATTCTTTTGGAAATTGGCAAACCCTAAGAACTGTTCATTTTCTAACTATACCGATCCTAATTATTTTTACTTTATGGCATGGCTTTTTGGCTTTTAAAGTAGGTGGAATACGTCTAATAAAATCGATATTTGCTACGTTTTGAGAGAGGATTGTCAAATAATGAAACGGATTAACTTTTCCCGTCTGTCACGTCGTCAAGTGTTGGAGCTATCCGGTCTTTCTGGATTAGGATTATTACTGAATAGTTGTGGCTCAACTTTTTTTGAGGATAAAGTTAATAAAATTTTTGAACCCTTAAATCAGTCTGTTGAAACTTTGTTATTTAATCCAGAAAAACCCGTCCCTGAGTTTCCTGCTAGTGCGATTCAAGAGGAGGCGTTATTAGTTAATACCTTTGATTTAACTCCCCAAATTGACCCAGAAACTTATCGACTAACCATTGATGGCGCAGTCAATCATCCTATACAATTAAGCTTGACTGACCTCAAGAATATGCCCTTTACTTCCATGACCATTCGCCATGTCTGCGTAGAAGGTTGGGCGGCAATAGTGCAATGGGGTGGGGTACGCTTACGGGATTTAGTGGCGATGGTACAACCCAAATCTCATGTTCGTTATGTTTATTTTAAATCAGCAGATGGCTATTATGAAAGTTGGGATTTAGCTTCAGCATTACATCCTCAAACGTTAATGGTTTATCAAAAAAATGGTCAGCCGCTTCCTGTGGAAAATGGCGCACCACTTCGATTAGCTTCTCCGATTAAACTAGGTTATAAGCAAAGTAAGTGGGTAACACAGATTACTTTGGTCAATCAATTATTTCCTCGGAAAGGCTATTGGGAAGACCAAGGTTATGAGTGGTTTGCAGGTCTTTAGTCATTTATACTAAATATATGTAATGTAATTCAAAACAAGAAATGACCGTTACCCTAACCGTTCCTGCTACTACCGCTAATCTTGGTCCAGGCTTTGATTGTCTAGGAGCCGCTTTAACCCTTTATAATCAATTTAAGTTTACTCTCACTTCAGAAACCGAAGAGAAAATTCTCGTAAGCGGCGCAGAAGCAGAACGGGTTAGTCGAGATAAAACTAATTTACTTTATCAATCTTTTGCGCTTTTCTATCAACATCTCAATCAACCGGTTCCTGCTGTAGAAATTGAGATCAAATTAGGGGTTCCTTTAGCCAGAGGGTTAGGAAGTTCAGCCACAGCCATTGTAGGGGGTTTAGTGGGGGCAAATTATCTAGCCGGTAACCCTTTAACTCAATCTGAAGTGATGGAATTAGCCATATCTTTAGAAGGACATCCCGATAATGTGGTTCCCGCTTTATTGGGAAGCAGTCGCTTATGTGTGGGGGAAATGGGGAATTGGCAAATTTGCGAGATTCCCTGGTATGACAAACTGATTCCCATTGTGGCTATTCCGGATTTTGAATTATCTACTCAAGAAGCGAGAGGCGTTTTACCCACTCAGTATAGCCGCGCTGATGCTATTTTTAATATTGCACGTTTAGGGTTATTGTTACAAGGACTCGAACAGGGGCGAGGAGACTGGTTAGCTATGGCGATGGAGGATAAGCTGCATCAACCCTATCGTCAAGGTTTAATTAAAGGTTACGAAGCGGTGAAACGAGCGGCTATCGCAGCCGGGGCTTATGGTATGGTAATCAGTGGGGCAGGTCCCACTTTACTCGCTTTAAGTTCTCAGGGTGAAGCGGATAGGGTGACTGAAGCGATGAGGGTGGCGTGGGAAAATGAAGGGGTAGCGGCGCAAGTGCAAGCACTCTCTTTAGATATGGAAGGGGCCAAAATTGTTAATTAAAGTCTGATCTTTAATTTCTGCAAAGTAGTATTTTACTTCTAATTAGGAGGTCGGAAAATGAATTTTCTCCTTTGTCCAAAGTCCAACCTTTATGACTGGCAGTATTTTAGAGTGGGAACTGGCTGACCATTAATTGTGTAAGCGGCTCCGGGAATTAAAATAAACTCGCTGGCACCGACTCGGCCATTTGGACTGCTCCAATCATAGGTATAGCCGAGACCAGTAAAGGGTTGGAGTCCTGGACGGATACTTATATAGTACAGGTTCTCGAAAAAGAGCTTATAGTCTGAGATTGATGCATCTGGAGTTGCTCCAATTACTTTAGGGATCTCGTCTCCCCACTTTCTATTACATTTTGTATCTGTAATTTCTGGATCAACGCAAGGGCGAAACAGATCTTTAGGATTGACCCACAGTTCTACAAAGACATCATAATTCCACTTAGGATCTAATCCAAGATACTGCTTTAAACGTAGGTTTAAGTCTGCTTCTGTGGCATTTGGATTATTTCGTAAATATTGTTTACAGAACTCTTTAACTTGAGGAGCAACTGTTACCCAGGTTAGTTTATTTCTTTTCTCCTCCGGGCTATTGCTGAAAGGTTTTATGTATTGATCATAAGTACGCTGGCTTTTCCAGGTCACAACTAAAATCCTTGTCTGAGTTTCATCCCAGGATGATTTTAGGAACGGGTTGTCTGGCGTAATTTGAATTAAATTATCAAAATCTTTCCCCTCTTCATCAACCAAAGCTGCATCTCTAATAGCAGACCTGTATCTTTCTTGTAAAGATGTTTCAATCGGCTGGGTAACTCCTTTCTGGAGCAAGCAAACTGATCCACCTAGAACAACCAAAAACAGGGTTATAGACTTTTTGAAGCTTTTATTTATCATGGGAGTGACTATAGGATGATTTGCTAGGTTGATGTTGAGTATACTCACATCTTGCACCTTTGAAAATACTGAGTAATTATGCTTAAACACTCAGCTAAGAAAATAAGCACTTAATCCGCTAAAATAGTCGAGTTTTAAGGTGTGATGAGTAAATTTGCTGATATTCAAGATGTCAATTTTAGAATTTGATCAAACAGATAATTATTCGCTAAATGCCTCAAATTCTTTCTCAATTCAGTTTGCTGAGGCGGAATTTGTTCAATCAATTCTAAAATGAGATCATCGCTACATTCACAAGCCGCTTGATGTAGTTGTGTCAGCCACTCAGTAGGCATCAAAGCGATTTCAGATTGAAGACTTTTAAGAGTCGCGGCTGATGAATCTTTCTCAGCAACCTGATAAGAATAAGAATGATCATAAATATATTGAACCCCCAAATGTTGGGCCATTTTTTCCCATAGCATCTCTTCTCTAAAAGGCTTACGCATAAAATCATCACAACCGGCCGATAATACCATCGCCCGGTCTTCTTCAAAAGCACTAGCCGTTAAAGCAATAATAACGGTTGCTTGCCCTCTAATACTAGACTTAATCTGTCTAGTCGCCTCATAACCATCCATAACCGGCATTCTCATATCCATCCAAATTAGATGAGGGTTCCATTCTTCCCAAATTTCTACCGCTTCTTTTCCATTAGTTGCCTCTCGTACATCAAACCCCATTAAAGTCAAAAGTTTCACCAATAATAGACGACTTTCAAGACGGTCATCCACCGCTAAAATTCTATATTTAGGCTGATGGGGAACTAAACCCATGACTTTCTTTTCGGGATGATTCTTTTTAATTTGTTTAGCTTCTGCCAATTGTGCCTGAATATCAAAAGCGAATAAACTCCCATTACCTGGCACACTACTCACGCGAATTTCTCCGCCCATCAGTTCGACAAACTTTTTACTAATGGGTAAACCTAAACCAGTCCCTTGATTAGATTTTCTACCCGTTTCTGTTTGTCCAAAGGCTTCAAATAAATTATCGATTTCATCAAGAGCAATACCCGGCCCAGTATCTTCAACTTCAAAGGTAATAGTCGCCATTTTAGGGGACTCTAGCGGCACTTTCCCCCCGCTTTTAACCCGCAGGGTAACGCCTCCTTCATCAGTAAATTTAATGGCATTACCGATCAGGTTGATTAACACTTGACGCAACTTTCCTTCATCGGTTTGAATATATTGGGGAACATCAGAGGCGCTATCAAAAATTAATTGTAATCCTTTTGCCTCTGCTCTGAGCCGCAGCATATCTTCTAAACTATCTAAAAGCCGATATAAATCAAAACTACTCTGATTAAAAGTCGTTCTACCGGCTTCTATTTTTGACATCTCTAAAATGTCATTAATTAAATCCAATAAATGCTCACCACTGCGGCTAATAATCTCTAAATTCGTCTTTTCCTCTTCTTTTAAAGCGGAATTCCTGGCCAATACCTGAGTAAACCCTAAAATTGCATTGAGGGGAGTTCGCAATTCATGACTCATACTAGCGAGAAACTCACTTTTTGCCCGATTTGCATTATCTGCCGCTTCTTTGGCCTGTTTCAAGGCTTCTTCAGCTTGCTTACGTTCGGTGATGTCTCGTACAATGGCAGTAAAAAGAATTTTTCCCCGTTGAACCAGTTTAGAAATAGAAACCTCAGCCAGAAACGCTGTGCCATCTTGGCGACGACCAAAAACCGGATTTCTTCCCCCCATTTGTTTTGCTGTCTGGGAGGCTTTGGCAAATGTATTGATATACTGCTGATGAATTTCGCCATAGTCAGAGGGTAAAAGTAAGTTAAATGACTGTCCTATGACCTCCTGAGCTTGATAACCAAAGGTTTTTTCGGCCGCATGGTTAAATAAAGTGATCTGTTGATTTTCATCAATGGAGATAATCGCTTCATTGGCATTATCTAGAATACCTGCAAAGCGTGCTTGTGATTCTTCTAGGGCGGCTTGTGCTTCGTGACGGGACTCAGCGATCGCAATAAATTCTCCGATCAGTTTTAATAAGTGTACATCTTCTTTCGTCCATGTTTTATGAGAGCCGGCATCTAGTCCTAAATATCCTACTGTTTTGCCGGCGTTAATCATGGGAACAATTAACACACAAGGAGTTAAACTCTTTAAGAGAGCTTCTTTTTCGGCTGTCGCTTCTGAGGGCAGGTCTTGTAAACGATTAATTTTAACGGTCTTGCCGCTTAATAATTGCTTTGTAAACCAAGGAAAAGTATCGACAGATTGGTTTTGGCATTTTTCAAGCTCTGATACAATTTTCGGGTTATGGGGATTACACCATTCATAACTCATACTCCATGAAGCTTGACAGTCTGAGAAACGAATAATATAGGCGTGTTCACTCCCTGTACATTCCCCAAGAGCTTGTAAAATAAAATTGATAGCTGTATTCAGGTCTTGATCGATCAAGGGTCGAGAAATACAACTGAGTAAGTGATCCCGTTTGGCTTGTTGTTCTAAGGCTTGTTCTTTTTGTTTGCGATCTGTTATATCTCGACTAATGCCGATAATTCCTAAGACTTCGCCATCTGACCCTAATACGGGAGTGGTGAAAGTATC
The DNA here is from genome assembly GCF_000147335.1 of Gloeothece verrucosa PCC 7822. NCBI lineage: Bacteria > Bacillati > Cyanobacteriota > Cyanophyceae > Chroococcales > Aphanothecaceae > Gloeothece > Gloeothece verrucosa. The sequence goes on along the minus strand of NC_014501.1, from coordinate 1,485,407 downwards.
TAAAAGGCGACGGTTTCCATTTTTGTAGGCTACCCATTCCTCATTGCGGTGGGAATTGTTTTGTTGCATCAACAGGGTATCATAGTGGTGTATTTGAGAAGCGATCTTACGGGAAAACAAATCAAAGTCGCTTTTGCCAAGGATTTCTTTATCTTTGCGTCCCAAAAACTCGGCAAAGGCTCGATTACAGACCCGGTAAATTCCTTGAGCATCTTTATAAAATATTAAGTCAGGAATACAATCAATCAGAGAGCGTAATAAACTCTGTCTGGCTTTTCGATCGCTAATATCGGTATGAGACCCTGCCATTCGCACGGGTTTACCGGTTGCATCCCACAATGCTTGTCCTCGAGAGAGAATCCATTTATAACTGCCATCTTTGCATTGCAGGCGAAATTCCACGACATAATAGGCTGTTTTGCCTTCAAAGTGTTCATGTAATACTTCCATCACCCGTTCTACATCTTTGGGATGAAGAAGCTTTCTCCAAGTTTTAAAATGGTTTTCTAGTTCGTCGTCTTGATAACCTAACATTTCTTTCCAACGGGGTGAGAGAAACAGTTCATTAGTTTTTAAGTTCCAGTCCCAGATCCCGTCATTATTCCCTCTTAAGACTAATTGCCAGCGTTCTTCGCTTTCGGTGAATTTTTCTTGTATTTCTAATGATCTTTGCTGTTCTTGGCGGAGCTTATCGAGTTCCGCTTGTAATTGTTGGTTCTTTAGTTCTAAGGCTTGGTATTGTTCTAAGGTAGCCATAGGGATTAAAAGGGAAAACCGGTTAAAAGAATTTTAGCTCCTTTAGAAGTAATACATTAATTAATTTTAGTTTTCGGAAATTTCAAAGACGGTTTTCCCAAAGCTAACTAATAAGACTGATATGTTTCAAAAATGCTTGTCTTGCCATTCTTTTCAAACCCCACCACTGAAAAGGGGTCTTTTCGGTTGCCCATTTCCATTCCTGGAGTTCCCACAGGCATTTGAGGGACGGATAGCCCTTGTAGCTCAGATTTATTCAGCACTAGCCGCTTAATGTCTTTTGCCGGTACGTGTCCTTCGATCACATAGCCATCAATTAAGGCTGTATGACAAGATGCTAGTTGTTCTGGGACTTGATACTTTTCTTTTATACTAAAAACATTTGGCGTTTTGATATTGGTTACTTTAAATCCCTGTTTATTTAAATGCTTGATCCAGCCTTCACAGCAACCACATGAGGGATCGCTATAAACGACGATAGAATTCTTTTCTAGAAGAGGGGTTTTTTGCTCCCAAATGCTTTGATTTTCTGCCCAGGCTGCCGGAGAAAAAGCCATGATTAAAATGGGTAAGAAAATTAGGAGAAGCAAAATTTTTTTTAACTTCATAAAGTTAGGCAAAAATCTACATTGAGCTACTTTTAATTATAGCTATTTTCTCCTCTTCTGATTCGCTTGAAAACAGCACAGCTTGTTAATAGAGTATGATTAGATAGCCGCACGAATTATCCCTCCTTCAACGCGAAGAGGGGCCCCATTAGTGGCTCTTGATAAGGGACTCGCCACATAAGTAACTAGATTAGCCACTTCTTCGGGTGTAGCAAATCTCTGTAACAGGGAGGACGGACGCAGGGTTTGAAAAAATTCTTTTTCTACCGTCGCAATATCTTTACCTTGTGAAGCCGCCATTTGAGAGACAAATTCTTCTACCCCTTCAGACAGGGTTGGCCCGGCTAATATGGAATTAACGGTTATTTCTGTCCCGGCTGTGGTTTCTGCTAATCCTCTGGCAATCGCAATCTGAGCGGTTTTGGTCATGCCATAATGAATCATTTCTGCGGGAATATTAACGGCTGATTCGCTGGAGATAAAAATAATTCTGCAGTTCTAAATAACTGCTCTGATTTTAGCAACAGTTATCAATTATGAATCATTAGTCAATTGTCTATTTTCCACTGCCTGTTAACTCACGACTCATGACTATTGACTATTGACTAATGACTATTGATTAATGAGCTTTACGCTGCATTATCTTCTTTTTCTTCAGCGTTATCTGAGTCATCTCGTCGGCTACGATATTGTCGGTTGCCTCTCCCTGTATTTTGGGATGACTTACGACGAAACTGACGAGCGTAGGCTTGATTTCTTTGTGCTTTCTCTTTTTTTAAATTTCGACGTTTTGCCACAGTAATTCCTCATTCATCCCACTTTATATCATAGAGTGATCGAAACTGTCAATCAATAGCACTCTTGACTTTTTATTGTATTAACAATTGTCTAGAAACGAGATTTATTTCTATAGCCTCCCCCATCTCGACTTCGGCTGTTTTCACGCTCTTTGGCTTTATTGACTTTCAGTTGTCTGCCCATCCATTCAGCCCGATCTAATTCAGCAATGGCTGAATCTTCCTGAGAGGTATTTTCCATTTCTACAAAAGCAAAACCTCGACGGCGACCAGTTTCTTTATCTACTGGCATATAAACTCGTTTAACTTGTCCATAGTCAGCAAAAATTTCGTTGATGTGCTTTTCTTCCACTTCAAAAGGGAGGTTTCCAACGTAAATCGACATTAATTGTCTCCTGAATCAAAAATGTGGTGAGAGATTCAGACCCTAGCAGAGCAGCCTTCCAATATTCAACACAGAACTAGAATCTGTCAATACCGAAAATTAACTAATTCTACAAATCCATACTCTCTATGGAGATTATAACACAATAAGGCTATGGGATGTAGGGAATTGAGTTAAGCGTTAACACTCTTTGAAAAATTTGAAACTGATAGGGCTTAACCCTTCCACTGAACGGTTTTATGTGATATAATACTACCCTCAAATAGATATTGTTTTTAAGGTAGCTGATCACAGTTGGCTAGTCTTTGGCTTAACCCCTTGCTCATTTGGGCGAATAGAGTCAAAGCTACCGAACTAAGTTGATCGACATCGGTGTGAATGTGAGGAGTGCAAAATGAAAAACATTATTTTTAACCATCAGGTTATTCGTAACTATCTGATTACTGCGGCGACGGTCATAACTATGAGTATACTCATAGGGGATTTGTTCCATAGTCAGGATAGAATCGCTCAACAAGATAGGCTCAATGGATATGCCCCTTTTCTCGGTGCTGGATTTGTCAATTATGGCAAAGAGCTTCGAGAACCTTAATCGTTGAGAAACCTATCTAAAAATCCTCACACAGCCAATCTCAATCCGTGTTAGGATTTAAAAAGTATTAGATAACACGGATGAGTAAAACCACAATTCGTCCTGCTCGGATTAGTAAAGTCTTACCCAATTCCATAGCGGCTGAAATAGGATTTGAGCCGGGAGATAAGATTATCTCTATTAATGGCACACAACCGAGAGATTTAATTGATTATCAATTTCTCTGTGCCGAGGAAATTTTAGAACTAGAAGTCATCGATGCCAAAGGAAAAACACATCATCTAGAAATAGAAAAAGATTATGATGAGGATTTAGGGCTAGAATTTGAAACGGCTCTATTTGATGGTTTAATTCAATGTAATAATCGCTGCCCTTTTTGCTTTATAGACCAACAACCCCCCGGTAAACGAGATAGTTTATACCTAAAAGATGATGATTATCGTCTCAGTTTTCTTTATGGAAGTTATTTAACCCTAACCAATTTAACAGCGCGGGAATGGGAAAGAATCGAACAGATGCGGCTGTCTCCTCTATTTGTTTCAGTTCATGCCACTGAACCGGAAATTCGCACGCGCTTATTAAAAAATCCTCGGGCCGGAAAAATCCTAGAACAATTACAATGGTTTCTTGAGCGGCGGCTACAAATTCATGCTCAAGTGGTGGTCTGTCCGGGCATTAATGACGGTAAACATTTAGAAACAACATTACTCGATTTAGCCCAATTTCATCAAGGAGATATTCCGGCTGTAATTTCGGCGGCTGTGGTGCCAGTGGGGTTAACTCGGTTTCGTCCGGGGGAAGATGAATTAATACCAGTTAGTCAAGAAAAAGCCAGAGAAGTCATTGCTCAAGTTCAAGAATTACAAGCTAAATTTAGAAAAAAATTAGGCACGAATTTTGCTTGGTTAGCCGATGAATGGTTTTTAATTGGGCGACAAGATTTACCGCCAGAATCTCATTATGAAGATTATCCCCAAATCGGTAATGGTGTAGGGTCGATTCGTCAGTTTATTAAAGCGTTTAAAACTTCGGCAAAAAAATTATTGCCAGCGACTATTACTCCGGCAAAACAATTAACTTGGGTGGTGGGAAATGCCGTAGAAAAAGCGTTTGAGCCTTTGGTACAACAGTTAAATAAGGTTGAGGGTTTAACGGTAAGTTTGGCTCCTTTAAATAGTGGTTATTGGGGACAAGAAATTACCGTGACAGGGTTGTTAACTGGGCAAGATTTAATCGAGGGTTTACAAGAAAAGGATTTGGGAGAGGGGATTTTATTGCCTTCTGTTATGCTTAAACATGATGAACCTAAGTTTTTAGATGATCTGACGGTGGAAGATGTGCAAGAGCGGCTCAAGGTTCCTATCTTTACGGTTGGGGGAATTGAGGAGTTACTTCAAGTTTGTGTTTCAGGAAAGGGAAATTAAGTTTATTTCGCGCTCATGACTAAAATGGTCTATCAGATCACAAAACAGATTAATTAGCGTCCTAAATAGGTTAATCTGGTTTTTGTGATAATCTGTTAAACCAAAGGAGATCACCTTGGAACGCACTTTTGTAATGGTCAAACCCGATGGGGTACAACGCGCTTTGGTCGGCGAGGTTATTCGCCGTTTTGAAGCTAAAGGGTTTACGTTAGTGGGACTGAAAATGGTGCAAGTGTCCCGAGAACTCGCTGAAAAACACTATGATGTTCATAGAGAACGTCCCTTTTTTGGCAGCTTAGTTAATTTTATTATCTCTGCCCCTGTGGTGGCGATGGTTTGGGAAGGTAAAGGTGTCATTGCTGCGGCGAGAAAAATTATTGGCGCAACTAACCCCCTTAATGCTGAACCGGGTACTATTCGCGGAGATTATGGTGTTGACATTGGCCGCAATTTGATTCATGGTTCTGATGCTCCGGAAACGGCGGCGCAAGAAGTTAGTCTTTGGTTTGGTGATGAGTTAGCTAACTGGGAACCGACGATTAAACCCTGGCTTTATGAATAGGGCATTGTACTAATTTTATCGCCTTATCCCCTGCCCTGGAGTGATCCCCCCAACCCCCCGCGAGGGGGGAAAATCTGAATTTTAGACCCCGAATTTTCGATAATAACTGCTAGTTCTAGCTCATTGTTTTAAACCGCTAAAAATTTCTGAATGATATCTTGGCTCAAATGACGGGTTAAACCCGAGGCAACAATGCCGCCTTTTTGCATCGCATAATATTTATCCGCTTGCCGCACAAAATGTAAATGTTGCTCCACTAATAATACAGATATTCCTGTGGTTTGAATAATCTGCCGCACGGCGGCTTCTATCTCTAAGATAATCGACGGTTGTATGCCTTCGGTGGGTTCATCTAATAAGAGTAATTGGGGTTTCCCCATTAAAGCACGAGCGATGGCTAATTGTTGTTGTTGTCCGCCGCTTAAATCTCCTCCCATCCGAGATAACATGGTTTTTAAAACGGGAAAGAGTTCAAAAATTTCGTCAGGAATTTCTTCTTTAACTTTTCTCGGTTTTTGACGTGCTTCTAACCCTAATAATAAATTCTCTTTTACTGTTAAGCGAGGAATGATTTCTCGTCCTTGGGGAACATAACCTATTCCCTGTTTAGCCCGTCTATCTGGGGATAATTTGGTAATATTTTGATTGAGATAATTAATCGTGCCGGTTTTGGGTTTTAACAGCCCCATAATAGTTTTGAGTAGGGTGGTTTTTCCTACCCCATTTCGTCCGATGAGACAAACCATTTCTCCTCTAGCGATGCTTAAGTCTACCTCTCGAAGAATATGACTTTCTCCATAATAAACATTTATATTAGAAATTTGTAACATCGGTGGAAATAAGATGTTATCGCTTTCTCGAGTCGCTGTTATATCCCCTTGAATCATCGGTTAACTCCTGCTGTAACTTTGGCTTCAATTTGCTGTACTACTTCTGTGGGTAAATTCAATTTTTCTACTAATCTTTGATAAGCCCGTAACTCATATTCATTGCTCTGGGTTTCATCAGAAGATACACTGATCACTTGATAACCTAACTTAAGAATTAATTCTCGTTCCTCATCACTGGTTATTTCCTTCAGTAAATTATCAATATCAACATCAGTCAGCAAATAATCTTTTAACTCTTGTTGTAATCTTTCTTGTTCTTCACTATCTCGGGAAAAGACACGACTTAAACGAGAGATGATAATATTTACTTCTTCGGCGGCTAATTTTCCATCAGCCCAAGCTAGAGAAGCCATGATGCGGAGAATTTTTAATTGATGAGAGGAAATACTCGGTTTAGTGCCTAAGTAAACTTCAATGACTCGCGGATTATTTTGCACGTCATCCATGCTGCCTTCACACAACACAGAACCCTGATGTAATACGGTTACTTTTCGCGCAATTTGTCTGACGAATTCCATATCATGTTCAATGACAATAATCGAATGACTCTCGGCTAAAGCTAATAATAATTTCCCGACATTTTCCGTTTCTTCATCTGTTAACCCTGCCACCGGTTCATCCACTAATAATAAATCCGGAGATTGAGCCACTAACATACCAATTTCTAAGCGTTGTTTCTCTCCATGAGATAGTAAGGCGGCGGGTAAGTCGGCTTTAGCCATTAAGCCTATGGTTTCTAATAAACTACTCACTTGACGCTGTTCTGAAGCCCGAGGACGACTAAATAAGCTGGAAAAAACATTTTTATTTTGATTAGCCGCTAAATCTAAATTTTCTTTTACGGTCAAGTTTTGATAAACTCTTGGCGTTTGAAATTTACGACCGATTCCTAAGCGGGCTATTTTATGTTCAGGCATTTTTTGCAAATTACGCCCTTTAAACAACACTCGTCCTACTGTTGGTTGCACTTTGCCGGTAATGACATCTAAAAATGTTGTTTTTCCAGCACCGTTGGGGCCGATTATAACTCGTAGTTCTCCAAATTCCATACTAAAATTTAGCTGGTTGAGGGCTTTAAATCCGTCAAAGCTTACGGTTAAGTTTTGTATTTCTAGGATTTTTTGGGTCATGGTTTTGATATTTTTCCACAAATGAATGCAGATGAATCGGGATCAATTAGAGGTTTAATCGATGATTTTTTCTTTTTCTTGTTGAACTTCGGGATTTTCATCAATAGCGGGATAAGTGACTAGGCGTTTTTGCCAACCGAATAGGGAGCGAATTTTGTCTAGTCCTCCGATGATTCCTGCGGGAAGTACCGTCACGACAATTAAGAATAATGCCCCTTGGAAGAATAGCCAAATCTCGGGAAATTGTTCACTTAAAAAAGTTTTGCCCCAGTTGACTAATAGGGTTCCTACGATAGCACCAATTAAGGTTCCTCGACCTCCTACCGCTACCCAAATAACCATTTCAATTGAGAAGGCAACTTCTAAGGAGGGACTCGGGGCAATAATGCCGCTTTGGACTGTATATAAGGCCCCAGAAATGCCAGCAATGGCCCCAGAAATCGCAAAAACTACTACTTTAAAACCGGTGGGGTCATATCCGGAAAATCTAACCCGAATTTCATCATCTCGAATAGCTTTTAATAACCGTCCAAACCGTCCACTTGTTAACCAGCGACAGAGTAAATAAACCAGAATTAAACACAAGATGGTTAATTCATAAAAAACTAATTGAACGCCATCCGAACCGACTAAAGCCCCGAAAAGGGTTTGAGTGTCGGTTTTTAATCCATTAGTTCCATTAATTAATTGTTGTTGTCCATTAAAAAAGTTGAAGAAAACTAATAAAGCCGCTTGTGTTAAAATGGAGAAATATACCCCTTTAATTCGATTGCGGAAAATTAGATAACCCAATAAACCCGCCACCAAACTAGGAATGACAATAATGGCGATAACCGTAAAAAATAATGAATGAAAAGGTTGCCAAAATAGCGGCAGTTTGGTCACTCCATAAAGGGTAAAAAATTCTGGCAGTTGTCCGGCAGGGAGTTGTAAATTGAGGTACATGGCTAACCCATACCCCCCAAGGGCAAAAAAGATGCCATGACCTAAACTTAAAAGCCCGGTATATCCCCAGATTAAATCAATGCCTAATGCGGCTAGACAGAGTGATAAAAATCGTCCTAATAATTTGAGCCTAAATTGTGAAAGGATAAAAGGCATCAACAGAGCTAAAATAAGAGCAACACCTCCTATAATGGCTCCCTCTAACAGGAATTGACGTTGACGCTTTTTAACTTCTTCCTTTTTGGGTGAAACATCTACAGTTAACATTTTTATTCTTTAACACTTCATCATTTACAGTTCTGCTGTGCGTCCTTTTTGAGGAAAGAGTCCAGCCGGTTTTATTTGTAAAAAGGCAATAATTAGCACAAAAATCATCACTTTTGCCATACTACTTGTGGCAAAAAAAGTCAAGATATCTGTTAACCCTTTTAACGGTTCAATCGGCATTAAAATTAAGGCTAAGGTACCGGAACCGATGAGATAGTTTAGAATGCCAATTACTAAAGCCGCAATAATCGTTCCTAACAAATTACCGACCCCACCAACCACCACTACCATAAAAGTATCTACAATATAATTTTGTCCTGTATTAGGACCTACTGAACCTAAAAAACTAATCCCACAGCCAGCAATTCCCGCTAACCCAGAACCCAAAGCAAATGTTAAAGCATCCACGCGATTTGTCGGGATACCTAAACAAGCACTCATGGTCCGATTTTGCGTCACTGCCCTAATGCGTAAGCCCCATATAGAACGATTTAAAAACCAATAAATTCCTACCACACAAAGAATCGTCAAAATGATAATAAATATCCTTGTATAGGGCATCTGAAAACTGCCGATAGGTAGCCCACCTCGTAACCATTTAGGGGCAGTTACATCAACATTTCTAGCACTAAACCAAGGCTTGATTAAAGCGAGTTGTTCCGTTTGGTTGATGGCTATGCCGCTAACCGTAGCAATGGCTAAAGAAAGCGGGAGAGTAATAGCGATCACTCGGGGTTTTATGCTGTCCCAATTGGGGCGATTTTTCAAGACCCACCAAGACACAAAAAATAAGCCGCAAAAGACAACAATACTAATCACTAAAAGCCAGCTTACACTGCGGACAAATTGCTGTAAAATGAGACTCACTCCCCAAGTGGCTAATAAAGTTTCTAATGGTCGCCCATAGAGAAAACGAATCACTCCTCTTTCTAAAAGTAACCCCGTTAAGGCGGCTACTAAAAAAGCCAACGGTAAGGCAAAAAAGATGTAATAATTAAACCAAGGATCGCCTAAAACTTTAAAGCCATTTTGCACCACAAAAGTCGTATAAGCGCCTAACATCATCAATTCCCCGTGAGCAAGATTAATCACTCCCATGAGTCCAAAAACGATGGCTAGTCCGAGGGCGGCGATCAGTAATACTGAACCTATACTAATTCCGTTAAATAAACCTTCTATTATTTGTAACATTTTAGTCCTTAGTCATTAGTTGTTAGTCCTTTTAGTCTTTAGTCTTTAGTCATTAGTTGTTAGTCCTTAGTTGTTAGCCCTTAGTTGTTAGTGACTGATCACAGGTTAAGCATTACTCATTATTTATTAACGTGTTTTACTCTTAACTGATGACTAATGAATATTAACTAATTACCAACGACTAATAACTAATGACCAATGACTAATGAGTAATGACTAATGACCCATGACCAATGACTAATGATTATTAAACTTTATCAGTTTTATACTTGCCGCCTTTCTTAGGATCAGTCCAGTCGCAGGCGTACCCCTTAGTTTCAGGAACATATTGATTCCAAGGAATCGGTTTAACCGGTCCTTCACTTGACCAAACAATGTCAAACATTCCATCATCTTTCACTTGACCAATTCTGACAGTCTTAGAAATATGATGATTCGGAAAAATTTTCACTTTGCCTTCTGGGGCTTCAAATTCTTGACCAACGGCTGCCAGGCGAACCTTATCTAAATCATTGGCGGTTTTGGCTTTTTCTACTGCTTGTTTCCACAAATAAACCATAATATAAGCCGCTTCCATCGGGTCATTGGTTACCCGGTCTTGGCCATATTTAGCTTTAAATGCTTCCACAAACTTTTTATTGGTGGGAGTATCAACGGTTTGGAAATAATTCCAACTGGCATATTGACCGGCTAAATATTCTGGCCCAATTTGTCGCACTTCTTCTTCGGCAATACTAACAGACATAACAGGATATTTATCGGGTTTTAGTCCTGCGGCTTGTAGTTGTTTAAAGAATGCCACATTACTATCTCCGTTAAGGGTATTAAAAATGACTCCCCCATCCGGTAAAGCCGCTTTAATTTTCGTAATAATAGCGGTCACTTCTGTATTGCCTAAAGGTAAGTAATCTTCCCCTACGGTTTCGCCGCCTTTAGCCTTTAACTGTTCCTTGATAATGGTGTTAGCGGTACGAGGAAAAACATAGTCAGAACCGACTAAAAAAAACTTTTTCCCTTTATTTTTTAATAACCAATCTACAGCCGGTTCAATTTGTTGATTAGGGGCTGCACCGGTATAAAAAACATTTTTAGAACATTCTTGTCCTTCGTATTGGACAGGATACCACAACAAATGATTTTTCGCTTCAAAGACCGGTAAAACCGCTTTCCGACTGGCAGAAGTCCAACAGCCGAAAATGGTAGCAACTTTATCTTGATCGATCAGTTTAGTGGCTTTTTCAGCAAAAGTCGGCCAGTCAGAAGCCCCATCTTCTTTAATGACTTCTATTTTTTTACCTAATACCCCACCGGCGGCATTAATTTCTTCGATCGCCAATTCTTCAGCTTCGACAACGGTCGTTTCACTAATGGCCATTGTGCCACTCAGAGAGTGGAGAAGACCGACTTTAATGGTATCGCCACTCGCCGCCGTTTTCCCTGTATTAGCGGCAGTTTGGTTAGAGGTAGCAGAGGGAGTTGAGGAGGTTGTCGTGGTATCGCTTCCGGTACAACCTTTGAGGAGTAAGCTGGCTATAAATGCACCTGAACCATACAATAAAAATTTTCTTCTACCTAGTTCTTGAGCCATAATGCTTTTGGATTAACCTCTTATGTAGATCTTTCTCGAGAATGATGTCACTGACGAACAGAATAATCAGAGATTGTATGGTAAAACTAGGTTAACCGAAAAATTGTAACATTGGATACAGTATATTAAAACTTAACTCGAAAAAATTCTCAGAGTTTGGCAATAATAAGTTGAATACAAGAGACGAATTCTAACATGGATTACTATAAGCTAGTGCTGCCCGAACACTTAAATCACTACGGTAATTTATTTGGTGGGAATTTATTAAAGTGGATTGATGAATTCTCTTATATTACGGCAAACTTAGAATTTCCGGGTCATCAGTTTCTCACCATCGCTTTAGACAATGTGATCTTTCGTCATGCCGTGAGTAATGGTGAAATTTTAAAGTTTTCTGTCACTTGCCATCATCTAGGAAAAACTTCTGTACAGTACAGTGTGAAAGTTTTTGGCACCCGAGATGATCAGCAACATGACCTTATACTATTCGAAACAAAAATTACTTTTGTTAGCGTTGATCACGAAGGCAAAAAACAGCCGATTCAACCGAATTAACTGAGGACTAAGCAGTAGAAATTTAATTTTAATAACAGCGAGGAACTTTTGGCTGCCGGTAGTTTAGGGGTCGCTAATATGATACTCTATCCCCTAATTAATTTAGCAACAGTTAGGGAGATAGCCATGAGCAAATTGCGGGTTGGATTATTATTTGGCGGACGTTCAGGAGAACACGAAGTCTCGATCAATTCGGCAAAAGCTATAGCCAAAGCCCTGAGTTCCGAAACAAATGCGACCAAGTACCAACTTATCCCTATTTATATTCGAAAGGATGGCTGTTGGCAAGCTCCAGAAATTGCCCAAGCGGTTTTAGAGTCAGGAAAACCCCTCTCCACAGAAAGCGATGACTCCGTTGGACTTTGGCAATTTCCCCCAAGTGTGAATGAAGTAGATGTGTGGTTTCCCATTTTGCATGGTCCTAATGGGGAAGACGGCACCTTACAAGGGTTACTCACCTTGATGCAAGTTCCCTATGTGGGTAGCGGTGTATTAGGTTCGGCTGTGGGAATGGATAAAATTGCCATGAAAACCGCCTTTAAGCAGGCCGGGTTGCCTCAAGTGCCTTATATGACTCTGACTCGCGCTCAAATTTGGTCTAATTCCTGCGTCTTTCCTAAACTCGGGGATGAAATTGAACAAACTTTAGGTTATCCCTGTTTCGTCAAACCGGCTAATTTAGGTTCATCTGTAGGCATTGCCAAAGCGCGAACTCGTTCGGAATTAGAAACTGCCCTCGATGCCGCCGCTAGTTATGACAGACGCATTATTGTGGAGGCTGGCGTGAGTGCTAGAGAGGTAGAATGTGCCGTTTTAGGCAATGATAATCCTAAAGCCTCTATCGTCGGCGAAATTACCTTTAATAGTGATTTTTATGACTATGAAACTAAATATACTGATGGACGCGCCCAATTATTAATCCCTGCTCCCATTCCCCCTCAAATAGCGGCTCAAATTCAAGAAATGTCTTTATCTGCCTTTGCGGCGGTGGATGCTGCCGGCTTGGCGCGGGTAGACTTCTTCTATGTGGAAAAGACTGGGGAAGTGCTAATTAATGAGATTAATACTTTACCGGGATTTACGGCTTTTAGTATGTATCCTCAACTTTGGGAAGCCTCTGGGATTCAGTTCCCTCAATTGGTTGATCAGTTAATTCAGTTGGCTTTAGAACGTTGTCAATAAAAAATTTTTCTGTTTGAGTAGGGGATTTCCCCTACTTGATTTTACAATTTTTCAAACAAAATCCCTGTTCAGGTTCAAGTTTAAGTTTAAAAAAGGGAATCTTAAGAGTAAGACCGGATTAAAAATTATATATTTGAGTATTATGAGTCAAGTTTCTCTTTTGCATCAAGCTAAACAGGGAGATGCTAACGCGATCCTTAATCTGCTTAATCAAAGTTTGGCTTTTAAAAAGGTTCAAATTGTCGTCGCTACTCTTGAAGATAATTGCCTACAACTGAAGCTGGAAGGAAAACACGGACAAGTTCCCAATCAGCATAAATTGATTCCTTTTATTAAAGAGGAAATTACCAGTTTACGCCTTGAAATCGTGCATAAATTAGAGTTAGAAGCTTCGGTAGAAGGCTCTGATACAGCCGCTTGGCAGGCATCAATTACTCTAGACGAACATACAAATCGTATAGCAGAATTTACTCATATTTTATCTGCTAAGACTGATGAAATAGAACCCGAAGAAGTCAGTCTAGAACTGCGGGCAAAACGCGGAGAAGTGGCGGCTATTTTAGAATTATTAAATCAAGAATTAGAACCGAAAGATATCGCGGCTGAACTGAGATTAGACCGGGGATATTTACAAATTTTATTAGAAGCACATTATGCTCTTGTTCAAGATAAAACTGTAGAGAGCATTCGGAACAAATTAATAGAAGCTAGACTGCCTCTGGTAAAAAAAGTCACAATTTATGCCAAGAAAACTGATGTCAATATTCCTTTATGGCATCAAGATTTTAAAAATTCTAATAAATCTATAAGCAATAATTCTCTTGACTCCTCGGGGAATTCTGAACCGACTCATCAACCTGAATCTTCTTCTATATTAAATAAATTTTTCAACCGTAATTTATTTTAATTGACTGGTCAAAATAATTTAAAAGTTTTTTTCTCCTTGATCTATATGTTTTAAAGGGTATCGGAACACCAATACCCTTTATTTTTTTGGTTAAATGGGTTTAATTTTAGTCGTTTATTTGAATCCAACAGCCGCTTGCCAAACAAAGGCCAGCAACAAAAAGAATAAAGGGATCAAAGGTAAAACATCGACTAAAGGATCGAAGATTTGATAAGCTTCGGGTAATTTTGCTAACAGCAGTGCCAGTTCCATGTATCTGTGTACCTTCCCAAGACATTGTTTTATAGATAAGGGGCATTCTATCATAGATTTGACACTCTGCTCTCTAAAGACAAGCAGATTATTTAGTCATTAGTTATTGGTCATTAGTCATTCCCCTTTGCCCCTTCGGAGCATCTAGCATTACGCTTCTTTAACATTGCTCCCCTTGAGTCTCAGTTCTACGGTAATGTAAAGAATTGTTCATAAAAACTTCTAAGAAAAGCACATTTTCCATGACATCTGTCGCACCTCACAAAAAAGCTAAAGCCCTCAAACCCGGTAGTCGTCGCCCTGCTAAAGAACTCTGTAGCGAGTGCGGACTATGCGATACTTACTATATCCATTACGTCAAAGAAGCCTGTGCTTTCCTCAATCAACAAGTTGCTGAACTTGAAGCCGCAGCGCATGGACGTAGCCGAAATTTAGAGAGTCAAGATGATTGGTATTTTGGTGTCCATCAGGAAATGATGGCGGCGAAGAAGAAACAACCTATTGAGGGGGCGCAGTGGACAGGGATCGTTAGTACCATCGCCTGCGAGATGCTCACCCGAGGTATGGTAGAGGGGGTTGTTTGTGTGCAAAATACCAAAGAAGATCGTTTTCAACCGATGCCTATTTTAGCCACAACTCCAGAACAAATTTTAGCCGCCCGCGTCAATAAACCGACTCTTTCCCCGAATCTTTCGGTTTTAGAACAAATTGAACAGTCGGGGATGAAGCGCTTATTAGTTATTGGGGTAGGCTGTCAAATTCAAGCGCTGCGGGCAGTAGAAAAGCAGTTAGGCTTAGAAAAGCTTTATGTGTTGGGGACTCCCTGCGTAGATAATGTTAGCCGCGAAGGGTTGCAAAAGTTCCTCGAAACTACCAGTAAGTCTCCGGAGACGGTGGTGCATTATGAGTTTATGCAAGATTTTCGCGTCCATTTTAAACATGAGGATGGATCGATTGAAACGGTTCCTTTCTTTGGGCTGAAAACCAATAAACTGAAGGATGTTTTTGCCCCTTCTTGTATGAGTTGTTTTGATTATGTCAATTCGTTAGCAGATTTGGTGGTGGGGTATATGGGGGCCCCTTTTGGTTGGCAGTGGATTGTTGTCCGCAATGATACCGGGCGCGAAATGTTGGATCTGGTACGGGATCAGATTGAGACTCAAGGGGTGATGTCTTCGGGCGATCGCCGTCAAGCCGTACAGAATAGTATTCCGGCTTATGATAAAGGGGTAACGCTTCCCATGTGGGCGGCTAAGTTAATGGGTGTGGTGATCGAAAGAATTGGCCCGAAAGGGTTAGAATATGCGCGGTTTTCTATTGATTCTCATTACACTCGTAATTATTTGTTTGTTAAGCGTAATTATCCTGAAAAGTTAGCGGCTCATGTGCCGGAGTATGCTAAACGGATTGTAGGACAGTATAAGTTACCTGAATAGTTGGGAGCGATCCCCCCTAGCCCCCCTTATTAAGGGCCCCCAGGGCTGTTTCATTCTCTCAAATTCCCTAACCCTGAAGGGAAAGGCTCTACGGACAGAGCAATCCTACGCGGGCTATCTGACGAATTATGAGCCTTTTAGCCGGGAGCAGGCTTCGTTCGTGAGCTAGTGGCTTCAGCCTGAGAGCATTTCAAAAGAACGAAACAGCCCTGGGGGCCTTATTAAGGGGGGAGAAATATTGAAAATTTTTATTAATAATTTTGTTTATTCGGGAAGATAGTCTATATCTAAAACCTGTTCTAGAGTATAAGGACATTCAGCAGGAAAAATATCTAGTTTAGTTTTGTTGAAAGCTGATCGCCTAGCTTTTTGATAAATGGCTTCAAGAATAGATGCGGCATAATTATATAAAGTTTTAGAATCTAGCAAAATTTCTAATTCATTTCTAAAATTATCAATTTCCTCTGCCCATCCATCGCCAGAATAATCTCTTTCTTGAGTCCAATATTGATAGAGAAGCAAGTGTTTGAGAAGTTGACGCAGATAACTTTCTACTGCATTTTTTTGAGATTTTCCCAAGTCTTCTATCTCCTCGAGCAGATGTTGCCAATCTAGATTATCTATATCCTTATGGCGGATTTGCTCTGCTGTTTGCTCCAACCAAAGAACATAATCTTCCTCATAAAGTTTTTCAATTTCTTGCTTTAAGTGAACAGTCATTTTCACCTTTAATAATTTAATCCATTATAATAACTATAACTCTATTACAGTAACTTCATCCTAGTTGGCGAACTCATAAACTGAAAGTATATTTATCAGGAATTTGGTCATGTTCTATTGATTACAGCTATCGTATTCTGTTTAAGTTCGTCCGAGAGGAAGACAGAGAGGAAGATGATATTTTATTAGTGACTCTAGGTTCTCATGATGAAGTTTATTAAAAAATAGGCGGCTAAACTTGATGCTGTCATTCTATCCCCATTAAGCGCAAAAAATGCACCTGTCCTGAACTATCCCCCGCTACAATGGTCACGCCATCGGGTGCAACAGCACAGCAAGTTATCCACGCTTCTGCGGTAAAGGTAGCGATACATTCTCCTCTGTCTAAATCCCAGACTTTGAGGGTCTTGTCATCGCTTCCAGAAATAACCTTTTTTCCATCGGGAGTAACAGCTACTGCATTTACCCAGAAATTATGACCCGTGAGAGTGTATTCTAGCTTCCCTGTGGCTAAATCCCAGATTTTGAGGGTCTTGTCCCAACTCCCAGAAATGACCTTTTTCCCATCGGGAGTAACAGCTATTGCATTTACCGAGTAATTATGACCCGTGAGAGTGTATTCTTCCTTCCCTGTGGCTAAATCCCAGACTTTGAGGGTGTTCTCCCGACTCCCAGAAATGACCTTTTTCCGATCGGGAGTAACAGCTATTGCATTTACCCAGAAATTATGACCCGTGAGAATGTATTCTTCCTTCCCTGTGGCTAAATCCCACACCTTTAGGGTGTTGTCCGAACTCCCAGAAATGAGCTTTTGCCCATCGGGAGTAACCGCTACTGCATTTACCCAGAAATTATGACCCGTGAGAATGTATTCTATCTTCCCTGTAGCTAAATCCCAGACTTTGAGAGTTTTGTCATCAATCTCAGAAATGACCTTTTTGCCATCGGGAGTAACTCCTACTGCATTTACCGAGTCATTATGGCCCGTGAGAGTGTATTCTAGCTTCCCTGTGGCTAAATCCCAGATTTTGAGGGTCTTGTCCCAACTCCGAGAAATGACCTTTGTCCCATCGGAAGTAACAGCTACTGCACTTACCGAGTCATTATGGCCCGTGAGAGTGTATTCTAGCTTCCCTGTGGCTAAATCCCAGATTTTGAGGGTCTTGTCCCGACTCCCAGAAATGACCTTTGTCCCATCGGGAGTAACAGCTACTGCATTTACCGAGTCATTATGGCCCGTGAGAGTGGATTCTTCCTTCCCTGTGGCTAAATCCCAGATTTTGAGGGTCTTGTCCCGACTCCCAGAAATGACCTTTGTCCCATCGGGAGTAACAGCTACTGCACTTACCCAGTCATTATGACCCGTGAGAGTGTATTCTAGCTTCCCTGTGGCTAAATCCCAGACTTTGAGGGTCTTGTCGTCACTCCCAGAAATGAGCTTTTTCCCATCGCGAGTAACAGCTACTGCATTTACCGAGTCATTATGGCCCGTGAGAGTGTATTCTTCGTTCCCTGTGGCTAAATCCCAGACTTTGAGGGTCTTGTCGTCACTCCCAGAAATGACCTTTTTCCCATCGCGAGTAACAGCTACTGCATTTACCGAGTCATTATGACCCCTGAGAGTGTATTTTTCTTTCCCTGTGGCTAAATCCCAGACTTTGAGGGTTTTGTCCGAACTCCCAGAAATGACCTTTTTCCCATCGCGAGTAACAGCTACTGCATTTACCGAGTCATTATGACCCCTGAGAGTGTATTTTTCTTTCCCTGTGGCTAAATCCCAGACTTTGAGGGTTTTGTCCGAACTCCCAGAAATGAGCTTTTTCTCATCGGGAGTAACAGCTACTGCATTTACCGAGTCATTATGGCCCCTGAGAGTGTATTCTTCTTTCCCTGTGGCTAAATCCCAGATTTTGAGGGTGTTGTCCCCACTGCCAGAAATGACCTTTTTCCCATCGGGTGTAACCGCTACTGCACTTACCGAGTTCTTATGACCAGTGAGAGTCCGAATTAAAGGTTGTGCTAGTGGTGTTTTAATAGTAGGACTCAGCAGACATAACCAAGATTTATCCTTGTATGGGGGTGCTGTTTCTAATAACCGGTTAATCTGAGGCAGATATTTAAAAGGAAGGAATAACATCCAGAATTGTTTATCTGATTGAGTAGTATTTTTGATCAAACTCTCACCGAACATATACAACGCTTTTTGTATCCATTTTAATTCTTTCCAACTTTCGTGATTTTGAATTAAATCATAATCATCAATTAACGCCGCTACACCCATCCTTTCTAATTTAATTTGCAAAAAATCAAAATCTGTCAATAAATGACACAAGCGCTTATATTGTCCTTCCTCGGCTAAATGGTAGGGTAAAGATTGTAAAGTGTATTCCCTTTCTTCAGGAGACATTGCCCTTAATTTATCGGCCAACTTACTCATCTTCCCCATCCTCCTCATCCCCATATAACTCTTGCCACAAAGTATCCGCAATCAACCCATGAATATTACGAATCTCAACCCCCGCCGCTTTCACCATTTCATCACTTTGAAGAAAATCCGCAAAACTAGCATGATAAACCTTATACCGAGACTCCCCCTCAATCCTATCCTCGATTAAAAACTGTGACCACTCCCTTAAAACATCTTGTACTGTATATTCACTAACCTTAAGTTCCCCAACCGTTGCAAATTTAGCAATTAAGCCGCGAGAAATCGGGCGACGAATAACAGTTAAAAGATAGACTATATTAATTTTAGTCCGATCCATCCGCATCAAGCGCCAGTGGTCTCGATAATAATTCGTTAGCCCTTCCGGTAAATCCTCTAACTTTAAATCTTGATAATAACCTGCGGCAATTTGAGGCAAGACATAGCGCAAATACATAAAATTATTTTCGCTTTTCTGCGCCACTTCTTCAATAAACTTATCTCGGGTTATCCCTTGTTTTTTAATCCAGTTCCTTAACTTTTCTTGATACTCTGGATCATCTTCCACTAACAAGCGAATATAAGCCCTAATATCTTGTTTAGACTTTTCTGAATAATCCTTAAGATACAATGTTTTTGCTGGTGCTT
This sequence comes from Gloeothece verrucosa PCC 7822, assembly GCF_000147335.1. NCBI lineage: Bacteria > Bacillati > Cyanobacteriota > Cyanophyceae > Chroococcales > Aphanothecaceae > Gloeothece > Gloeothece verrucosa. The sequence continues at coordinate 1,466,147 of NC_014501.1, read as the reverse complement.
CAATCAAAAGGCGGCTTTTAACGGCTTCTTCATCTCTACGGGTCAGGAAAAAATAAACATTCTTCGGTAAATAACGCGGTAAATATAAAACATTTGCCCCTTCTGTTTGACTGTTTAAATCAACTTCATCCAACGCATCAACAACAATAATTAATTTTTCACCTCCTGAGAGTTTCTCGCTGACAGTTTGCAATAACTCTTTTAAGACATCTCCATCTTCATTTGCTCCTTTTGAAAAAGAATCTTCCCCTAATTGATAACGGTAAATCAACTGATGACAAACATTATCCAGAAATTGATCCGCTCGATTTTGACTATCAGACCTAACATTAAAATAGTAAATACAGTCAGGATTTTTGTTGACATATTGAGAAGCGATCGCGCTTTTTCCTTCCCCAGGATTAGCAACTACAGTAAAATAACCTCTGTCATGGTTTTTGAGAAAGTCTTGAAACCCATCAAAAACAAATTTACGCCCCACAAAGCGCCTTGTTTTTTCTTCGATTAAAGCATCAAATTTTTTAGTATATTTAAATAATTTTTCACCTTTCCATTCTCGCGGCTCAATAATATCTGTGGGTTGTATTCCTAAAGTTTTGGCAAGGTTTTCAATTTGATATCTTTCTAAAACACTATTGCCTTGTTTTTTACCGATAAATCTTTTATAATCATCAAGAGAAACATTAGAGTCTTTTGCTAGTTTTTCTTGAGTGAAGTTTTTATTTTCTTTATATTTCTCTTTTCTGATATTTTCTAACTTATCAATTTGTTGTTCTGTTAACTTAAATTTATCTGATGGTTTCATAATGATTATCCTTTTGATTCTACTTTTTTAATAGCTATGTTGTGGCACACTACTTTTGATTTTAAGGTTTGGTTTTGGTGGGTTACGGCGGATTGTTAATTAATCCGTTGGTTTTAGGAGTTATCGCCGCCTAACCCACCCTACAAATATTAGCCCGCGCAGGCGGGCTTTGTCCGTATAGCCCCACCATATGCGGGTGTGGGTGTAGGCGTTTATGGGGTTAGGCAATCAAAAACCTATATTTATTTAATAACAAAAGTAGCCTTAATTCTCTAGGGCAAAAATATTTATATTGCTGCCCTAATCGCCCTAATAAATAGGGCAAAATTTCTGAATTAAAAGCCCTAAATTGCACTTTGATTAAAATTTTAGGCCTGCTAAATTAAAAATAAGAAAACGTCAATTAGCTCTAAAATAAGATAACGACTATGAGACAACATTTCAAGAAAACCTTAAACAACCTCAAACAAATTCTCTTAAACCCAGCTACAAGAGAACTTCTCGGTCAGGTCATCCAACTGTTATCAATTATTGTTACCTTACTTAAACTATTCCTCTGGGATTAATTGCTCAACTACTGGGGATTTGGATAAATTTCCGTTACAACCCGAGTCGGACTGGTACTGGTAACAGTAATATTATTATCCCGCAGGATACCTGTAGCCTTATCCCCGGTTAAATTAAACACAGGATTAAGCTGTTCATAAATCACATTCCCCGTAGCGGATACCACCTGAGAAGGCATATTCCACTGTAAATCTTTAGCATACAATTTCGCCCCAGTTCGCTCATTTATCCCTTGTACCCCATCCGATAAATAAGCTACTTTTTGATTAAAGTTGACTTGAGCGCGATTCCCTGTCATGCTAATTTGTTCTTTAGTATCCACCAATCGAATAGGGGTTTCTGAACTTACCACCCGAGTCTGATAATTCCAAACAATTTGATTAGAAGCTACCTGTAAAGGCGGCTCAAGAGATTTAAACTCAATATTTTGTTTAATGGTAATAGTTTTCGCTTTTAAATCAATCTCAGAACGATCAGTCGCCACTTGATCAGTTATCACTTTATCATTGTAACGAGTGACTTTCAGTATACGATCACTAATTACTTGATGCTTGGGAATAGTCCAAATTAAATGGTCTGCTCTTAACTGTAATTTTGGTTCTTTGGCGGTGGCGACAATATCCCCATTCAATTCTAATTTTTGTTCAATTGTCTGATATTTTCCCTCTTTGGCGCTTGCTTCTAATTGAGCGTGACTTCCTTGAAGTTCCTTGCGGATGATTAATAAAGAGTTTTTCGGTCGCCATTCTACCTCTTGAGAACGGATAATAGCCCCGTTACGGGGATCTGTGGCGATGATATTTTGTTTTAAGAAAATTTCTTCTCCGTCTTTATAAACTTCTCCTTTGTCTGCGCTAATATATAAAACTATTTTGCCATTTTGATAAATATTTCCCTTGATTTTGTCGAGCCGCGCTACTTCTCGATCTTTACTATAAGTCGCTTTTTTAACTTGAATTTTCCAAAGGCGTTTCCCTTCAGCATTTGATTGTTCGAGCGTCGCATTATTTAACAGTAAGCTGCTTTCAAGATCTAAAGATTCTTTTTCATCGGATTTATCCTTAGATGACTTTTGATCGGGACTTTTTTGTTGACAAGCTGTAGTAGCTAGTAATAACAGTAAGATGATTAGGGTCATCATCCCCAAGAGCGGCTTTTTGGCGGCATGAATATACCAGTTCATTTAAAGTGTTTTTTTGGCTTATTAAAGGTTTATTATTCTACTTTACTATCTCACGTAATGGGTGAGCCTGAGCTAAGTAACTAGAAATATTCTCTGTTGCATGGCTTTTGAGCGGCAACAGAGAAAACCTCTACAATTGTGCATCTTTTCAGCAATTGAGTGTTAACTTATCGCGGAGGCTCTTGCTCTAAAACCCCTAAACTGTGAAAACTGCTATAATTCACATGAGCTTTGGCGTGTTTCTGGATATCCTCCTTAATTTGATCTAAATCCACGTAGCGATCAGCCACATTAATCAAACTATCGCTAGTCATTGAGCGTAGACTGACCACTTCTACTCTGGCCCCGCGATAACTCACAGCATTAGCGGCATAAGCTAAATCGCCATCTCCGCTTACAATGACTGCTGTATCATAAGACCCCACCAAGGACATCAAGTCTACGGCAATTTCCACATCTAAGTTAGCTTTTTTGGAGCCATCAGGCAGTTGCACTAAGTCTTTAGCAATGACTCGATAACCATTACGCCGCATCCATAATAAAAACCCTTGTTGTTTTTCGTTAGAGCGATCTACACCGGTATAAAAGAAAGCTCGTAGTAATTTTGAGCCATTGGTTAAACGAAAGAGTAATTTGGTGTAATCAATTTCGATCCCCAGTTGTAACGCGGCATAAAACAAATTTGAGCCATCAATAAAGATAGCAACACGACCTCGATTTTCTAATATTTGTTCTTGAGTAAAAAGAGTATCTGTTTCAAAATCATCAAACATTTTCTTAATCCTTTGCTTATTATAAAAAACTGGGTTGGGCTTAAATAAATCTGGACTATTCATGAGTTTATATCCTTTCTGCTTATTGCAGAGGTTTGCTTTTCCCACTTCGTCCTAATCCTTAAAGGTTTAGGCATCTGAAGGGGGTTCTAGTTTCGTAAATATTGGCTCTGGTTTACTGAGATTTGGATTGCCTGGAAAATTTCCCCATTTTGTCTGGTCTTTAAAGCTAAAATTTCGGTTAACTAGCTCGAAATCATTGAAATCCACGCTAAAACCCAACTGTTGATATATTCGTGTACTTAAATTGGGAATTATGGGCGATAACAAATATGCAGCTAGTCTAACTGATTCTAAAACGGCATAGAGAATTTCTTCAACTTCTGCCTGTTTTTTTTCTTTATAAAGACTCCAGGGGGCACTTTCATCAATAAACTTGTTACAAGCACGTATTAGACTAAAAATCTCCTCACAGGCTTGGTTAAACTTTAATGCCTCCAGGCACTCCCTCACACGCTCTGATAACCCTTCTCCAATAATTTTTAAAGGATTATTATTGTCTATCTCAGTCGCCTTTAGTGCAGGGCCTTTTCCTTTACAGTATTTTTGCACCATTCCTAAAGTGCGGTTGAGTAAATTCCCCAAATCGTTTGCTAGATCCGCATTAAGAATATTTACAAAGCGGGTTTCATTGAAATCACCGTCTTTTCCAAATTCTATCTCTTTAATAAAGTAGTAGCGCACAGCATCTGCACTATAACGGTTTAATAAATCGAAAGGATCTAACGTATTTCCTAGACTTTTGCCCATTTTTAGCCCGTCTTTAGTCAAGAAACCGTGACCAAAAACTTGTTCGGGTAAGGGCAATCCGGCTGACATTAACATGGCAGGCCAATAAATAGCGTGAAAGCGTAAAATATCCTTGCCAATTAAATGCAAGTTAATCGGCCACCATCGAGAAAGGGCATTTTTTAAGGTAGGTTCGTCATTTGGATCTAATAAAGCTGTTATATATCCCAACAATGCGTCAAACCAAACATAAATAGTGTGATTGGGATCACTAGGAACCGGAAAACCCCAATCCAGATTGACTCGTGAGATAGAAAAATCTTGCAATCCTTGTTTAAGAAAACTAAGAACTTCATTCCGACGACTCTCGGGACGAATAAATTCTGGCTTTTCTGCGTAAAATTCTGCTAATTTTTGCTGATATTTAGAAAGACGAAAAAAGTAGTTTTCTTCGTCTCTCCATTCGGCTTTTAAATTAGTGTGAATTTGACAACTGCCATTTTCCGTTAGTTCTCGTTCTTCTTTAAATTCTTCACAAGCGACGCAATACCACCCTATTTGTTGATCCAGATAAATATCCCCTTGATCCCACACCCGTTGAAAAAATTCTTTCACAATGGATTGATGGGGTTTAGCTGTTGTGCGGCTAAAGCGATCATAGTGGATGTTCAGCTTATCCCATAAAGACTCAAAACTGGTAACAATCTGATCACAATGCTCTTGGGGAGCTAATCCCTTGGCCTCTGCTGTCCGTTGGATTTTTTGTCCATGTTCATCAGTTCCTGTGATAAACATTACCGAATATCCCTGCAATCGCTTCCATCTAGCGATTACGTCAGCAATCATAGTAGTATATGCACTGCCGATATGCGGGACATCGTTTACGTAATACAGAGGAGTCGTTAATGCAAATTTCTTGTTACTAGCTTGGTTTTCATTCATGAAATTTTATATCAATAGGTTAAGCTACCCCGAGGGATGGATTATTAAATATATATCGGGGCTACAAATATCTATTCTATGTCGCTTTACTTCTCTTTTACCTTGTTACTTTATACAGATTCAATAAAAACAATCTTAAAGCCAATTATGATCCCCAAAATAATTCTCACAATGCCCCAAATACAAGCTTCAATCACTCTTGCTTAACTCAATAATAACGTAAAGTAATGTTAAGCTAAGAAGAGTAAACGTTAAATGTTGCACTTTGAGAGTCGCACCAATGGAGCAATTATGTTGCCTACCGCACCACTTCCAACTGCTCAGGGTCTTTTAGGAGCAACAGGACTAAAGATGTTTATTCACCATGAAAATCGTATACCCACTGAAGCGGGGGCTGTACTTGTGGTGAGTAATCATCGTAGTTTTATGGATGCTCCGGTTTTGATCCAGGCATTAAGACAGCCTGTTCGGATCGCCTGTCATCATTATATGAGCAAAACGCCAATTTTACGAGAATTTATTCAGTTGTTGGGCTGCATTCCTTTAGAATCTTCAGGTAGCCGCCAACAGGGTTTTTTTGAGCAGGCGAAAAGCTTGTTACAGTCTCATCAATGGGTGGGAATTTTTCCCGAGGGAGCAAGCCCCATGCTTAATCTGACTCATCCGCAGGAGATTCAGGAGTTTCAGCGAGGTTTTGCTCATTTAGCCTTAAAAACCGCGATACCGGATTTGTGGGTTTTACCCGTAGCCATTGGTTCTATTGAAGAGAGTTTGATGCCGGGGTTTCCGGTGCGTTTATTAAGTTTGTTTGATCCTTCTGAGCCTTTATTTGAGCGTAGTGGCAGTCACCCGGTGGTGGTATATCAGCGAATTAATGTCTTAATTGGTCGTCCCTATCGGATTTCTGCACTAGATCGTCAACGGTATCATGGAAAAGGTGCCAAGGAGGTTGTTAATCAATTAAGCGACTATTGTCGTCAAGAAATTACTGATTTGCTTCGCTTGAGTTTTTAAGCGATTGTGATTGATTGTAAGTAGAAAAACTAGAAAAGCGTTTGAACTATGCCGCGTTTAAGTTTTGTCATCCCCACCACACCCAAGCCAGATTGTCCCTTATTTGTCTTTTTACCAGGGATGGACGGAACAGGATTATTATATCAACGACAGGCAGAAGCTTTATCTCAATGGTTTGATGTACGCTGTTTGTGTATTCCGGCTGATGATCAAAGCAGTTGGGACAGTCTAGCCTATCAAGTGATCACGTTAATCGAAAAAGAATTACGCATAAGACAAAAATACAGCAAAAGGGGCAACGCGACCCACTCACCAACCCATCAAGAGGTTTTTCCTGATGTTTCGCCTTCGGTTTATTTATGTGGAGAGTCTTTTGGGGGATGTCTAGCCATTCAAGTCGCTCAAAAAGCCCCTTGGCTGTTTAGCGGCATGATTTTAGTCAATAGTGCCTCTTGTTTTAATCAACAACCTCTGTTAGGTTGGGGTATCCCCTTAACCCGATGGATGCCAGATTTTTTACATCAGACTTCTATGATTGGCTTATTGCCTTTTTTGGCCTCCTTGGGCAGAATCGACGCTAGTGATCGCAAGGCACTGATTGCAGCGATGAAAGCTGTTTCCCGAAATACGGCTGTTTGGCGGTTATCTTTATTAAGAGATTTTTCGGTGAATCCCCAAAATTTAAAAAATTTAACTCAACCTGTCTTGATTATTGCTGGTGCGGCTGATCGTCTGCTTCCTTCTGTAGAAGAGGCAAAAAAATTAAAAAGCCATCTTCCCAATGCTCAAATGTTAGTGCTGCCTTATAGTGGTCATGCTTGTTTACTCGAAACAGATGTGAAACTCGATCTGATTCTTAAAAAGCATTATTTACCCATGAAGTCTGGAGTGGGTACAGTGAACAGTTGACAGTTGAGAGTAAAATATAAGATTAAATTCGGTTAAGAAAGCGAGAGTGGCAGCGAATTTTTCGGGATCTTCTCACAATTTAACCGGATTTAATTTAACTTGATCACTCAGTTGCTCATGAATCCCAATCCCGATCCGCATTCGCCTGAAACGTCAAACCTCTCTGAACCCGTCCTGATTACTCAGCGCTTTATAGAGGCCACACAAAAGCTTAATCTGATTTTGTTGTATGCTCTTTTAGTGGGGATCGTTACCGGATTTATTGGCACTTATTTCCGCCTAGCAGTTGAACAAATTCTCCACAGCCGCTCACACTTAGCCACCGTGCTGGAAAACAATCCTATCCTCAATTATGGGGTATCTATAATTTTATCAGGCATCATGGGATATATCGCTTTTTGGTTGATGCGGCAATTTGCTCCTGATACCGGAGGCAGTGGCATTCCTCAAATTGAAGGCTTTCTCGATGGCGTGTTTCCCATCCGTTGGCAAAGGGTTCTACCGGTTAAAATTCTGGGAGGATTGTTAACTCTAGGTAGTGGGATGATTTTAGGGCGCGAAGGACCCACCATTCAAATTGGGGGTAGTGCCGGCAAGATGGTTGGGAGTTATTTTCGGGTTTCCGTTGAAGAGATGAGAATCCTGGTAGCCGCCGGAGCCGGTGCCGGTTTAACAACGGCTTTTAATGCTCCTTTAGCGGGGATTGTTTTTGTTTTGGAAGAAATGCGCCCAGAATTTAAACATCCTATCAGTTCTACTCGCTCTATCGCTTTGGCTTGTGTGAGTGCCACTATTACCACTCGCCTGATCAACGGACAACAAGCCGTGATGAGTATTACTCATTTTGATATTCCTCCCTTAGATTCCCTGTGGATATTTGCAATTTTAGGCCTATTTATTGGCGTAATTGGCTATTTATTTAATTTTTTTCTGGTTCGAACCTTAAACTGGTTTGCCAGCTTAAAAGGCTTGGCTTATCAATTGACAGGGTTATCTGTCGGAGCCATTATTGGACTAGCCAGTGTGATCTATCGCCCCATTACCGGCGGGGGTGACGATACCATCTATTGGGCTTTTGATGTGGAATCGCCCGGCTATGTTTTGATTTTAGTTTTTCTGCTACGTTTTGTCTTGACGATGGTTAGCTATGGTTCAGGCGCTCCCGGCGGGATTTTTGCCCCGATGTTGGCTTTAGCAACCATCTTTAGTTTAGGTGCGGCTAGAGAGTTTCATGGTTGGTTTCCCCAATTGCTGCCTGAACCGGCTGTCTTAGCCATTGCTGGTATGGGCGCTTTAGTAGCCGCAACCGTTCGCGCCCCTTTAACGGCTATTATCTTAACGATAGAAATGACTGATAACTATTTGCTGATTCTGCCTTTATTGATCACCTGTTTAGTCGCCGCCATGACGGCTCACGGATTGGGAGGAGAACCGATTTACAGTGTTTTGTTAAAACGAATGTTGGCTCATACTCATGCCAAATCGGATTAAAGTTTAATTTTATTATTATAAAGTTAAATAAATTCATAAACCACTAGCAAAAGTTAAAAATTTAAGAAATTTGTTACCAATTTGTCACTTAAATTTTTTTTAATTTAAATAACAGACAAAGCGAGGAAAATCTGATAGTATGATGATGAGCAAATAAACTTATAAAGAAAAATGATCAGGTTAGGCTCAGTGTTCCTGTCAAAAGCCAAAACAGAGCCAGAAAACAAAAGGAAGTAGTAAATGCCGCCCTATTTCCTACCCAGTTCAAAAAATTGGGGCAATCTGCGGCTTTAAAAACTATGGCAACGCAATATTTTGAAGAATACCAAAAACAGTTCATCGAATTACAACAAAAATTCTTTGACACCTGGCTCAAAAGTCTTCCCAACGGCAAAGATGCCATTAAATTTCCCTTTCCGGTACCTGATGCTGTAGACAAAAGTATAGAAATCCAAGAAGAATTGGTTAATGATTACTTGGCGGCTCAAGAAACAGCGATCAATCTGGCTTTGGATACACAGAAAAAATTCTGGAACAACTATTTTGAGTTGATGAAAAAAGCAAGCACTGTCAAAGTTTAAGCGACGTTGCCAAGAGCAAGCCTGTGGGCAACTCACCCCCGAAAGCTTATGTTCTTTTCGGGGCCTCTCCCCATCAATGACAAGCTAAATATTGACGATAAAATATACTCCCTCAAATCATATTGGTTCCCCTCGAAAGCGAAGGCGCGGCAACAGTTCGTATTCGCTCCTAAACGGGGGAACCTTCTTGTTGATAAGTACATTTGTGCTAAATGGCAAGCTATATAATTTTAGTTACAACCATAGCAGATAGCTATAAAATAAAAATTAGAAAATTTGCTTAAATCTTCATTTTTTGGAGATGAACAAGTATTTTTGTACGATCCCGAAGACGATTACCAGTTTTCAGGAGCTAAAAGCCAACTAGATCATTTATACGATCTAGCTGGTTGAAGGTAGTCCAAAAGACTGACCAAGAAACATTTTTAGATTAAGTAGGATTAAACCCCATCCTCGCAGCTATACCCAAGAAAAGCTGTAAACCTTCCCTAACCTGACCCAAGCAATTCTAACTAATCTCTGGTGAAATAATTAAAAACAAAGTTATGGAATATCGAGGAAAAATAAGTAAGAATCAACGCCCTAGCCAAGGTCAATATTTAACCTCATTTCAGCGTAAATTTTTACAAAAAAGTCTTGAAGATCAGTTGCCAGATACCTATCGCCAGCGAATTTTAATCATGTTGCTGGCTGATGAAGGCAAATCTCAAAGCCAAATTTGTCAGCACTTAAACTGTTGCCCCGCTACGGCCAGACATTGGACCTTGATGGCGCAAACGGGTAGGGCACACCAATGGCAAGAACATCCCCTAGGTCGTCCCAAAATTGTCAATGAGCAATATTTACAACGGTTGAAAGAACTGGCTACAAACAGTCCACAAGACTACGGTTATGCCTTTCGGCGGTGGACCGGATATTGGCTCAGTCAACATTTACAAAAAGAGTTCGGCATAGAAGTTCATCAGCGTCATATTAATCGACTGCTCAAACAGATGGGATTATCCACTCGGGGAAAACTTCAACCTCAACAACAGGAGTTTGAAACATCCAAAACCGCTCAAATTTCCATTGACGACTTGCCAGTCAATCATCTGTCGGATAGTTCTTCTCTGTGGTCTTTTAACCTAGTCAAATCCTAGCTCTGTAACATTATGGGACAAAATTTACTCAAGAATCTTTCAGAGCAAGACCTCAATCATGTCCTAGGTTATACCCTATCGGAAGCTCAATGCCAACGATGTCTCAAGTTAGCTCAATACCTTACCCCCAAAGTGGGAAAATTCTGGCAAGGAAGCGAGGCTAAAGCCGGTATCTATATTGTGATGGCGGGTAAAGTGCGGCTGTTAGATAAAAACGATGAACTCATTGCTACCTTAGAACCCGGTCAAGCTTTTGGGGAATTTACCCTTTTCGATGAAGCTAATTTTACTGCCTATGATGCCAGGGCTTCATTAAATCTACAACTTGCCTTTCTTAACAGAGAAGTAGTCTATCCCTTGCTCCAAGAGTATCCTGCCATCAGAGAGCATTTATGGCAGCAGGCTCACTCACGGAATGCTTTACTGGTTAAATCAATAGAAAATCCTGATTTGAGTTCCGTTGAGCCAGAAAAATCCTCTAGCTGGTCCCTTCCCCCAGAAGACCTCAAGTCCCAAAAAAAGATCAGCAAAGCTTTCTTTCCTTCTCCTACTTCTCGCATTGGACATTGGTTACAGCGCGTCACCCGCCGCTATCCCTTTTTCGCTCAACAAAGCGGCTCTGACTGTGGGGCGGCAAGTCTGGTCATGGTGTCTCGCTATTGGGGCAAACGCTTTAGTGTCAACCGAGTGCGGGACATAGCCAATGTAGACCGCAATGGCGCTTCTTTGCGAGGACTCGCCGCCGCCGCCGAAAGTGTGGGGTTTTCCACTCGCCCGGTAAAAGCCAGTTTAGATCAATTGGCAAAACAAACCTTACCGGCTATCGCCCATTGGGAAGGCAAACACTATATTGTGGTCTATGAAGTTACCCGAAAACAGGTAATCATCTGCGATCCGGCTATAGGTCAACTGACTCTAACCCATCGAGACTTTAAAGCGAAGTGGACCGGCTATGCGCTTTTGCTCAGTCCCACAGTCCTCTTTAAAGACGCTCAAGAAACTACTACCCCCTTCTGGCAATTTTTTGAATTAGTCAAACCTTATAGCTTGGTGATGCTAGAAGTGTTTATCGCTTCGGTGTTGATCCAGATTTTCGGACTCATTACCCCTATCTTCACTCAAATTATTTTAGACCGAGTGGTGGTACAACGCTCTGAACTGACGCTGTTTGCCGTTGGGTTAGGATTGCTAATTTTTGGCATTTTTAGAGTGATGATAACGGGGTTACGGCAATATTTACTCGACCATACCTCTAATAAAGTTGATGTAGCCCTGATTGTCGGATTTATTCGTCATACGTTGCGGCTTCCCCTCAGTTTTTTCGAGTCTCGCTATGTGGGGGATATCATCTCTCGAGTTCAGGAAAACCGCAAAATTCAGAGTTTCTTGTCAGGAGAAGCTTTAGCTATCCTGCTAGATTTACTGACGGTATTTATCTATGTTGGTTTGATGTTTTGGTACAGTTGGAAAATGGCTCTCTTAGTGTTAGTCATTGTACCGCCGTTTTTACTGCTGGCCATCATTGCTACTCCTTTTTTAAGGCGAATTTCTCGGGAAATTTTTAACGCTTTTGCCACTGAAAGCAGTTATCTGATTGAAGTTCTATCCGGCATTCGTACCGTCAAATCAACGGCAGTAGAACAGACGGTTCGTTGGCATTGGGAAGAATTACTCCATCAAGAAATAAAAAAGGGGTTTTCGGGACAAATTATCAGTAACCGCCTGCAAATTTTTAGTAATTTAATTGAAGCCTTGATGACAACGGCTATGCTTTGGTTTGGGGCTTGGTTAGTGATCAAAAATCAATTAACCATTGGGCAATTAGTAGCTTTTAATATGTTACTTTCCCAGGTGATTAGCCCTTTTCAAAGACTTTCTGTTCTCTGGAATCAAATCCAAGAAGTTTTCATCGCTGTTGAGCGAATTAACGATGTTTTAGAGGCTGAACCTGAAGAAGATTTACACCATCAACTTCGTCAAAATTTACCCCCTATTAAAGGTAATATACGCTTTGATAAAGTCACTTTCCGTTATCATCCCGAAAGCGATATTAATGTGTTAGAAAATCTCAGCTTTGAAATCAAATCAGGACAGATGGTTGCTTTAGTGGGGCGCAGTGGTTCAGGCAAAACCACTATTTCTAAATTAGTGTTAGGGTTATATCCCCCTACCGATGGCAAAGTCTTGATTGATGACCATGATATTACTACTCTTTCTTTACGTTCTTTGCGGCATCAAATAGGGGTAGTAGATCAAGATACTTTTCTGTTTGGCGGTACCATTCGGGAGAATATTAGTTTAGGACATCCTAGTGCAACTCTAGAAGAAATTATCGAAGCCGCGCGATTAGCCGGAGCCGATGAATTTATCAAAAAGCTGCCTATGGGATACGAAACACAAATCGGTGAAGGTGGGGGAATGTTATCAGGAGGACAACGGCAAAGAGTCGCTATTGCTAGAGCTTTATTAGGGAATCCTAAACTGTTAGTTTTAGACGAAGCGACCTCTCATCTAGATGTCGAATCAGAGCGAATTATTCAGAACAATTTAAACAAGATTCTACGGAATAGAACGACTTTAGTAATTGCTCACCGTCTCTCTACGGTACGCAATGCTGATTTAATTTTAGTCTTGGATAAAGGGATCTTAATTGAGCAAGGGACTCATGATGAATTAATGGCAAAACGAGGTCATTATTATTATCTCAATCATCAACAATTAGATGTGAGCTAAAAATTCCTTAATTTTATTGACAAAATTCAAAAAATATGCCTAATGATTTAAATGGTAATGTAAAAGTTGCGGTTCAAATTGATGAAGAAACAATCAATAAATCTGAGCCAATTATTGAATCCGTTCATGATTGGTCTTATGCCACCAAAGAATTGTTAGATACACTTCCTAAAGCATGGACAAGAGGACTGCTCTATTTTTTATTAATTTTTGTTTCCCTTGTTTTACCTTGGGCAATATTTTCTAAAATTGATGAAACCGGAACCGCTAGAGGCAGAATTGAACCCGAGGAAGAAACCGTTAAACTAGATGCGGCGGTAGCTGGTACGGTGTCAGAAATTCGGGTTAAAGAAGGAGATACAGTCAAAGCGGGACAAGTTTTATTAATGTTAGAATCTGACTTAGTGAAAAGTGATTTAAAACAAGCTCAAGATAAATTAGAAGGGCAATTAAATCGATTGAATCAATTAAAATTACTGAAATCTCAATTAATATTTGCGCTTTCCACTCAGCAACAACAAAACAAAGCCGGAGAACTGGAAAAACAAGCTCAAATAGATCAAGCACAGCAAAATTTAGACAATCTGAAAACGACTTATAACTTACTCGAATCTGAGAAAATCGCACAACTGAATCAAGCAGAAGCTACCCTAAAAAATAATCAAAGGGCTTATAAATTAGCTCAGATTCGGGTCGCCAATAGCCAACGAGAGATTAAACGATATAAAGAAGCCTGGGAAGAAGGAATTGCTTCAGAGATTCAAGTGGTAGAAAAAGAAGACATCGCCCAAGAAAAGCAAGGAAACTATGAACAAAGTCAATCAGACGTGGAACAAGCTAAACTTCGTCTAGCTGAACAACAAAGTATTTTTCATAAATCTATTAAACAAGCAAAATCGGATATTGAGCAAGCAGAATTAAGGCTAAAAGAACAACAAAGAAGCTTACAAACATTGATTCATTCTAACGAATTAGCGAGGTTAAAAATAGAGGAGCAACTGAAAAATATTGATACAGATACGGCTTCTCTAAAAGCGGAAATCGCCCTAAGTAAAAGCCAGATACAATCCTTACAATTTCAATTATCTCAACGAACTTTAAAAGCGCCTGTTAGCGGCGTAATCTTCCAATTACCGATTCAACAAGCCGGAGCAGTGGTACAACCGGGAACCCGAGTGGCTGAAATTGCTTCTCAAAAAACCCCGTTAATTTTGCGGGCACAAATGCCAACCACTGAAAGCGGTTCTTTAAAGAAAGGTTTACCAGTAAAAATAAAATTTGATGCTTATCCTTATCAAGATTATGAATTAGTAGAAGGTAAGTTATTAGAAATTTCTCCCACCACTTCCCAGATAGATACTGCTAAGGGCAAAGTCGAAGTTTATAAATTAGAAATTGTCCTCGCTCAGACTTGTGTTAAAACGGCTAATCAGTGTGTTGCTTTGCGTCCTGGAGATACCGCAACCGCAGAAGTGATTGTGCGGCAACGAAGGATTATTGATTTTGTTTTAGATCCGTTTAAGAAGTTGCAAAAAGGAGGTTTAAAATTGTAGGAAAAAAATGCTTCTTTAGCCCCTCTGGCGGGTTTGTAGAAGATATAAACGAAAAATGATTGATTTATACAAGCGTTTTATTGAGGATTACAACTATGTCGATCACAATTACCCCTAGCGATATTTTTAAAGCTGTTCAAATATCTTGTCAAATTCCTGAATTCATTGAACAAATTGTTACTCGTAAAATTATTGAAGAAGCGGCTAAAAAAGCTGGCATAAAAATAGAAACCGAAGAACTTCAAAAAGCGGCTGATGAGTTCCGTTTAGGGAATCAACTGCAAAATGCAGAGGACACTTGGAAATGGTTAGAGAAATATAGCCTTTCTCTTGATAGTTTTGAGGAGTTGGTTTATATTAATTTGATCAGTAATAAGTTAGTTAATCATTTGTTTGGTGATAAAATAGATGCTTATTTTTTCCAAAATCAGCTAGATTATGGAGGAGTAGTTATGTATGAAGTGGTACTAGAAGATAAGGACTTAGCTCTGGAATTATTTTATGGAATTCAAGAGGGGGAAATGAGTTTTTATGAGGTAGCACATCAATATATTGCTGAGCAAGAATTAAGGCGAAAATGTGGGTATTTAGGAATGGTTAACCGCAAGAATTTAAAACCCGAAATTTCAGCAGTCGTTTTTGCCGCAAATCCGCCTCAAGTCCTGAAACCGATTATTACCTCTAAGGGGGTTCATTTGATTTTAGTGGAGGAGATTGTTAAACCCGAGTTAAATCAAAATTTAGCTCGAAAAATTGCGGCTGATTTATTTACTGACTGGTTGAAGGAGCAAATAGCACAGGTTGAAGTCATTAAACAGTTAGAGGTTCAAATCAATTAGTCTATCTCTAAAGGAGTATAGATATCTTCAGAACCTGGGTTTAGATAGGGATGTTCTAAGTCAATTCCTATTTCTTCAAAGTGTTTGATGATGTATTTCATGCGTGCTTGGGGCGATTCATTATTTTTTTGATGCGCCTCTAACAAAGCATTTGTTATGATTTGACAGCGATTCATGCTACAATCTTCCATGAAATAAAATGGTTTTTCAGGATCTTCTGCTAAACCCAATCCTGGAGCAAGCTTCTTAGTAAATGCAGGAATAGAAATTTTAAAGTAAGATTGATTGTTTCGATAAATATTTTCGCTGACTTGAGCAACTTGAGCATATTCTTCCTTATAAAACCGCAGAAATGCTGAGTAATGTCCTCCATAATCAACCGGATTATATCTCACTAAAAAATTAAAGAAAACTCCAAGCTCATTTAGCCCAGTCGTAAGCTTTTTCATAATAGTAAATGCTCCTTCAGGACTAAAATTATAATAGAGCAATATAGCCTGTTTACCGGGTGGAGAAATAGCATTACCAACAGCTACATAATAGCCTAGTCTGAGTTGATGAGATGGCATAGCAATGGCAACAGTATCCCCCACATCCGCCAATTGTTGTTCTGAGGGGAGATGACGCTTAGGTTCAATATTGAGAATTACTCCTAAATTTTGCACAGCAAGGCTGCCATCAGAGTCTTTTCTAATCACTTGGAAGTTAGGAAAAAAACTTCCTTGACCTTGATTATTATGATGAAGTGTTGTGCAAAATTCCCAATCGACTTCTTCATGAGTGTTTTCTAGTCCAATTGGGTCATCTAAAATCTTAGTTGATTTTTGAGGTTTTAAATGATTTCCCTCATGGGAAATGTCATAAAGTAATTTTTTTAAGTGTGAATTAAGATACTTTTCCTGAATCGATTTAGGAAGCTTTTGTAGTTGTTTGACCAATTCAGCCGAAACCTCTGGAAGTTGGTAAATCTTATGGTTGACTAAAAAATCAGCCGATTGGATTTTAATATGAGTAGCAATGTCATGAATTAATTCTAATCCTTCCATCATTTTGAGCAATTTTTATTGAAAATTAAAAGAAGATAAAAATTCTGCTTGGGTTAAACCAAAAACCGATTTAAACGATTTTTCTGGGGAACAAAGTAAGTTTTTAGCAACCTGAAGAATACACATACTTTGATTATTAAATCCCCGAAAGGCTCTAATTATCTCTACAATATGGTAAATCAAAGCCAAACCAGCAAACTCAACAACTCGCTTGAGAAATTCAGGGTAATCATTTAAAATTTCCGGCCAAGTGTTCAGGTAAGCTTTAGTGAGTCCAACGATTGAAGGTTGTATTTTATCTAACGGAGTTATAGCGAGTTGGAGGGATGTCTCTAATTTGATATCAGGATGAACAATTAAGCTCGTTAACCATAAAAGTAAATATTTAGAAATTATTGTTCCTAAATCAAAAGCCGGATCTCCCCAACTACATTTTTCCCAATTAATCAATTTAATTAAATTTTGTTTTTTTTCCTCTGATTGAGAAAAATAATTTTTCTTATTTTCGGTAATTAATATATTATAAAAATCTAAATTATTATGGGTTAAACAGTAATATTTTACCTGAGCAATCACTTCTTTTACTGTTCGGTTTAAGCTCTCAGACATTTGAAAAAAATGAATTAATTTATATGAGTCTGGAGGCATGGTAAAGAATCTTTCTGGTTCTAATTTATCTTGGAGATGAATCGGGTAAGGAAACTGATAAACCAGCTTTCCATTGTTCATTTCATTCATGACTCTATAGCAAGCCTCAGATGATAAACTCTGCCGATGCAGTAAAGCTAAAGCATGACCGACTGACTCAGCCATAAAGATAGATAAATTGTTTGGGTTTTGGCAACACCCTTTGAGGTTAATATAATTTTTAGGATATTGATAAACAAAGATTGAGTTATCTAAATCAAAATGAATATTTTCATAAGATAAATCCAAAGTAGAGGATAAAACTTGATAAAATCTCAACTCATCAGCAAGAGGGAAATTTATGGGATTGTCATCATCATCATAATAATAACGTTCTTGTTTAACAACAAGATTAATACCTTGTCGCAAACTAACCAACAATGTATTATGGCTTGCGATTGTAATAGATACTAAATCTTCAGGATGACACAGACCAAGATTTATCAAATAAAATAAAACATTATTAGAACTTAATTTTATGCTCATAATTGTTTATATTTTTACTCATTAAAGTACGGGAGTTAAGTTTAGATGAATAACTAAATCTCCCGTTTTTTAAGTGACAATTAAAAATTTAACTTATGCGTTTCCGCATTTACCAATAATTGTCCAAGCTGTATTACTACAGCATCTTCCAATCACAGTCCCTACGCCACCAACAACTTTATTAACTTCATCATCTTTTAGCTCATTGAGAAAGCCCTCAGAATCTTCAAATAATTCAGCACCAGCAGGCTTAATGTCATTAATCTTAATATCAGCCATATTTCCTCCAATCAGTTATTTAGGAAGTTTTTTAAGTTTTCTTCTTATAAGAATAAAAAGATTTCCTCCTCAAAACAACCCCTAAACTCGACTTAAACCGACATAAAGCCTACATTTTTTTTAAATAATTCCCTAACCGACAACATCCCTAATAATGCTCTCCTACCGAAAAATAAGCTTTTCAGGGTTACTCAAGCCGCAAAATTAAGAAAAAAATAAAACAGTTATGTCCAATTTTTTAGTCGGACACACAAGAAAAAATAAAGCCGGCAAAAACAGGCTTTATCGTATTAATATTATTATTGGGTCTCGAACATATCTAAATTTAATTGACTCGGCTAGTTTTTTCAAAAAAATTAAAAGACCTAAAATATTCTCTTTTAACCCTTCACCCATACCTTATAAATAAACATCCTCAGAACCGCCATTTAAATAAGGACGCTCTAAATCAATCCCTAAACCAGCAAATTGCTCTAGAATTGCCTTCATTCGTCCCTCGGGAGAATTATCGCTTTGATACCACGCCGCTAATAACCCATTAGCAATAATCTGACAGCGATGAGTGCCAAAACTCTCTTGCTCACTAAACCGATGGGCCGGTTCTTCAGCTAACCCTAAACCCTTAGCTAACTCTAAGGTAAATAGCGGAATTTCCGGTTTAAAATAAGTTTGCGTTTCCTGATAAATAGCCGCTAAAATTTCTCTAACCGTCTGATAATCCTGCTTATCAAAATACAACACCCCAGAATCATGTCTTTGATAATCTTTAGGGTTATACAACACCTTAAAACTAAAAGGAATTTTTCTCTCATTTAACTGCTCAGTCACACAGGCCATCACCGCCGCCGCACCATCAGGACTAAAATTAAAATAAACTCGCACTGTCGCATCGGGTAACTGAGTCTCCTCTGCACGACTAAACCCCTCATTTCCCACCGCCATATAAAAGCCGCTTTGCACCCGATTTTTAGGCAGTTTTATCTTAACTCTATCCCCCACAACCGCCATTTTTTGCTCAGGTTGAAGATGTTTATCTCGTTGAATATGAAGCCTCAACCCTCCCTTAGTAACCGCCAAAGAACCATCAGTTTCTTCCCGTAAAACCTGCCAACCAGCATCAAAATATCCCGAACCTTTATTACTTTGATCTAACTGTTCATAAAAAGCTACATCCATTCCTAAAACCGTATTATTTTCTAAATCTTGGGGCAAATTTTGAGCGTCTGTATCCAGAGCTAATGATGCTTTCAGAGAACCATTATAATAGATACCATAGAGAAATCCCCGCAGTTGTAAACCCAGATATTTTTGCTGCATGGGTTCGGGCAGTTTTTGGAAACGTTCCCTCGCTTCTTCATCAATTTCTAAGGGTTTATAAAGGGGATGGCAAATGGAAAAATCTGATTTAATCTCAATCTGGTAAACAATATCCGCTAAAGCATCCCTTAAATTGGCATTAATTATTTTTTCTATTACTAGCATAATCTTTAACCTTTAAACAGCCGTCGAATAAATTTCTGAAGTTCCAAAAATTGTCCCCATAGACTGACTCGGAGAGCCTAATAACTTTTTCGCCACCTGTAACATAGCAATGCCGCTATTACCAAAAGTTTTTTGATATTGAATCATCGCTTGTATTTGCCCAATCAACGCTAATCCTGTAAATTGAATCACTCGTTCTAAAAAATCTGGACGAACTTGTAAAATATTAGGAAAAGTGGTCAAATAAGCTTTAATTAATGCCGCTATAGAAGGCTGAAGTTTTTCTAAAGGAATAATTGCCAGACGTAAAGATTCCTCAATACTGAGAGATTTATTCATCACTAAACTCCCTAACCAGAGTTGTAAATAACTAGCAATCATCATCCCTAAATCATGAGCCGGATCGCCCCAATTAGCCCTTTCCCAATCAATAAATCGGACAATTTTATCAGAAGAAGATTCCCAATTATTATGGAGCAAAATATTATTTAACTTCAGGTCATTGTGAATAAGACAAGAGGGAGTAAAGGCTTGCCCCAATTCGGCGATAGACTTTCCTAAACTATCATATTTTTGATACAGAGCAAAAAATTTTAAGCCATCTGCCGGGACAACACTAAAAATTTCTGGGGGAATTCTTTCTAATCCCTCAATTAAATCAGTGACTCGATAATTGAAGGAATTAACGCTATTTTTCGCCCAAAAATCTTGATAAACTTTATGGTCAAAAGTCTCCCGATGAAGAAGCCCTAAAAATCTCCCTATTGCCGAAGGGATGTGCGGCGGAAAAATCTTTTCCTTCAGATAAAAATCACTCCCATCTCGATAATTATCTAAATATTTAAATACTAAAATCGAATGATTTAAGTCAAACGTTAAAATTTCTGGGAGAAAAGCCCGCAGACTTTCTAATTGAGAAAAATGATTGACCAAATTTTGAATCTGCCATTCTCCTAAAAATTCCCCTATGGCTTTGCCATCTTGTTGATGACGTTCTTGCTTAACCAACAGTTTAGATCCATCAGGAAGGGTAACCAATAAATTAAAATTCTTGGCTTCAATTAGCTCAACTTGAGCCAAATTTCGTTCTGCTATATTAAATAATTTTTGCTCAGAAAGATAGTCAAAAACATTAGATGAGTTGAGTAAAAATACCATAAGTCCTAATTTACTATCAAATTAGATCTACTCTAATCATTTCTCAAAAAGGATCAGTATTCAAGAGAACTCACTCTTTTTCTAAGACTCAACTCTATGCTTTATGTCCTAAAAAAAGGTGAGCAATTGCCCACCTTGAAAAGGGTTTTAAAACTCATTAAGACCTAGCTTTAAGCCAATCTACAATGGTTGGCGGTAAATCCTTTTGAACTTTCCCACTCACATACATTCCGATATGTCCCACCGGGAAAGACTTAAGCGTATAATCACTGCTGTTGACATATTTTTCTAAAGCCTTAGAAGACACGGGATCAACTAAATGATCCTGTTCAGCATAAAGGTTTAAAATCGGCATGGTTAAGTTTTGTAAATTTACTCGTTGATCGCCGATCACCACCTCATTTTTAATCAGCTTATTGCCTTGATAAAAGTCTTTCATAAACTGGCGATAAGCTTCCCCCGCTTGATCCGGACTATCAAAGATCCACTTTTCCATCCGCATAAAATTAGTGAGCTTATCCTCATTTTCCATAATATCGGGAAAATCGAGATACTTTTGATAGCCCAACTGTAACGGTTTCAGCATCAAAAACTCTAAATTCAGGTAATCCCCGGGCACATTTCCCATCGCCTCGATCATCAGATCCACATCAAGCGCCTCGTTGCCGATGGTACATCCTCCCCGCATATTTAACAGCGTACCCGGCATCCGAAAATCAATGGGAGCAACCATCACAATTAGATTTTTCACCTTTTCAGGGTGAAGGGCACTATAACAAACGCTAAAAGTTCCCCCTTGACAGATGCCTAACAGATTAACTTTATCGATATTGTGCGTTTTGCGGATATAATCCACACAATTATCAATGTAGCCGTTGATATAATCATCTAATGTCAGCCAGCGATCGGCACGGGTAGGATATCCCCAGTCAATCAAATAAACATCTAAGCCCAATTTGAGCAAATTAGCGACTAAAGAGCGTCCTTCCTGCAAATCCACCATAAAAGGACGGTTTACCAAAGCATAAACCATCAATAACGGGATATGTAACGGTTGCGCCACTTGAGGGGTAAACCGATAGAGGATGACTTTATCCTCTTTATAAACGGCTTCTTTAGCTGATACGCCGCTTTGAATATCTTCTTCCCGCAAGCGGCTTAAATTATCCAGCCCTTTGAGCATCTTTTTGGTGATTTCAGTATATTCGTGGACGGCATCTTCTAAACGAATCTGATCTAAAAACGGTAACATAGCTGTTGATTTCCTCGTTTATTATTAATGGTTTATTAGGCTTGTTCAAAGTTGAAAACTCTCTTTCCCCTCATATTTAGCGACAATCTTTTTCAGACTCTTTACTTCTTTGCGTAGCTCATAAATGGTTTTATGAATTTCATCTACTTCGCTGCGAACTGGCATATTGAGTAATTTTAAATACAGTTCAATCAACTCTTGTTGTTGAATTCTATAAGCATTGAGAGAATTGAGAAATGTCCCCCTAATCTTCAGATTTTCTTCCTGAGAAAAGGCTTCAGCAAAGACATCATCAGCTACCTGACTCCAGATAGTTTGAAACTGCCGCCAATCTTTAACGGTTTTTCCTTCTTCGGCTAAACTTACTAACTTTTTCATCAAAGCTTCAAACGAGCGAACTTGAATATCTCCTAATACCAATTGATAATCAATACTCGCTTTGTAAAAATTCCGCCAAGCTTCAAAGCCTTCTAATAATTTGCGGTTAAATTCTCGTGGCAATCCTAGGAGCGGCGTTTGCATCAAAGATCCAAAAGACTCTTCATAGAGCATATTCCAATAAAGATTATTCAGTTCAATTAAAGCCGAACGCTGTCCCGAGGCGGCTCTGCCAAAAGTTTCTGTAAATAACCCGAGAGGATCAACCCAAAGTTGGTTGAATTTTTGCATTTGTTGCAGATACAGTTTCCAGAGTTCGGCACTATCTTTAGTAATTTGAAGAGAACCTTGAGAATAACTGGTTAACTGCTTTTGCATCTGCTCTATAGATTTGCTGAGAATCTGTTGCCAATCATCTCCTTTTTCAATTTTCGGAAAAATATCTTTCCAAGCATCTACAGAAAGCTTGAGAAAACGGACAACCAATTCTCGATTATCTAAAAATCGTTGAGTTACTTCGGTTAATTCTGGTGCCGTCTGAGGAATGGGGTTAGAGGCGGGAACAGAACTCATTAAATCAAACCAGCTTTTCCACATTAATGTCCCGGTTTGTGTCCAAATATCGACAATTTCAGTAGCGGTGTCAGTCCAAAGCTTGCTTGAAGAATTATTGGTCATTGTTATCTCCTGGCGGGTTGTCTGAATAGATTATTGACACTCCCCAGCCGCGCATGCGTGGGGATTCTTGGTTCACAGAAGATGCTTGCTCTGACAGGATTACTCCAATCAAAGTAGAGGGATCTTCTCCCCCATTAGCCGTAGCTAACGTTGAAAGAATCTCACTTTCAAAAGCTTTAGATCCCGTATGCCCTACGGTACTTAATCCCTTCTGTAGGATGTTTAATGCCGCGTTGACATCTCTATCTAAAATACAGCCACAAGAACAAACATGTGTTCTAGTTGATAGAGATTTTTGGACTTTTTGCCCACAGTTAGAACAATTTTGAGATGTATTGTGAGAAGGCACGGCAACCGTTACCTTTCTATATTTCATCCCAAAATACTCCAACCAACCCCTAAATAATGACCATCCTACATCTGATATCGAAAGGGCTAAATGCCGATTTTTAACCATGCCTTTCACATTTAAATCTTCATAGGCTATCAAATCGTTAGATTGAATTAAGCGGAGTGCCTTTCTCTTGGCAAACTCTTCTCGCTGCCTACTTACCCTTAAATGCTTTCGAGCATATCGACATCTCGCTTTGTGATAGTTTCGGGATTGTTTGTGTCCCTTGCGGAACTTTTTAGATTTCTTTCTATTAGCCCTATTTAATTGACGCTCTGCCTTCCGATAAAATTGTGGAATAGGTTCAATATTTCCTTGACTATCCGCATAGAAATATTTCAATCCCACGTCCACCCCTACCGCTTTTTGAGAAGGGATTAACGGTTCAACCGTATCTCTAGGGTCTAACTGAATTGAAAACTGCACGTAATACCCATCGGCTCTCCTAATTATTCTTACTCGTTTTATTTGTTCAATTTGGTAGTAGTTTAAGTCTTTAGTCCCTATCAGCTTTAGCTTACCGATGTTTTTCTTATCAGTGAAAGTGATATGCTTTCTATTTTCTGATAGCTTCCATCCTGAGACTTTGTACTCTACCGAGCGAGTATTTTTTTTAAACCTTGGATAGCCTTTCTTTCCCGGTATTTTTTTCTTACAATTATCAAAAAACTTGTTGATTGCTCTAAGTACCCGCTCTACGGCCGTTTGACAGGCATGAGAGTTTAAATCATCAACAAATTTGTACTCTTTTCTTAACCTCGTGTTGTATCGAAAAAGTTCTGTTTTGCCAACACCTCGATTATCCATCCAATAACGAAGCACTTTATTACGGACAAACTGAGATGTCTGTATAGCTTCATCAATAGCTTGGATTTGTTGAGGTTTGGGTTTAACTTTGCACTCTACGACAAACACGATTTGATACTCGACTATTAGATATCAATATTGTAGCATAGGTTTTGAAAAGCCGTCCCTTCGTTGTCACTCAGGACAAGCCTAGAAGGACGGGGCTTGCACCCAAAAATTTTCGGTCAATAGTCAATAGTCATTAGTCATTACTGGGTTAGAATTTACTAACACCTAGCCTAGAGCTTTTACTTTGTTAAGTCATTTTCTATTTTATTAATTTTTGACTAATCACCCAAGGCTAATGACTGATGACTAATGACTACTGACTAAGTGTGATGTGCCCCATTAACTCGCAAAACTTCCCCAGAAACGTAACTACTCGCCACCGGAGAAAGCAAATAAGCGGTTGCCCAAGCAATGTCTTGAGGTTCACCAAAACGACGGAAAGGAATTTCAGCCGTAATTTTATCTCTGACTTTTTCTGGGATCGCTTGAGTCATTTCAGTATTAATAAATCCAGGGGCGATGGCATTAGCCCGCACATTATAACGGGCCCCTTCCCGGGCTAAAGATTTCACCATACCGATCACGGCGGCTTTAGTGGCTGAATAATTTACTTGTCCGGCGTTTCCTCGGTCCCCAGATATAGAACTAATGCAGACAATAGAACCTGCATTTTGCTCATACATCCCCTCTAAAAAAGGCTTAATCGTATTCACCACCCCTTTGAGGTTAACATTAATGACGGCATCCCAATCTTGGGAAGTTAGCTTAGTAAAAAAGTTGTCACGAGTGATCCCCGCATTAGCCACTACGCCATAAACGGGTCCGAGTTTTTCTTTAATGGTTTTTGCCGCCTCTTCCATAGAGGTGATGTCTGTCACATCGGCTTTGATGCCTAGTGCTTTGTTGTCTTTCTCATCGATACTGATATCGGTATAAGCGACTTTTGCGCCTAATTCAGTTAATAAAGACACCATTGCTGCCCCAAGTCCTCGATTTCCACCGGTAACAACAATGACCTTATCTTCTAAGCCTAGAGATACCATATTGACTCCTTATAAATAATAATTAGTTAACAGTTATCCGTTATCAGTGGAGAGTTATTTTTTCAGCTATTAGTGATCAGCCCATAACCCACTTAGCGATCAACAGATAAGCTGTTAACTAGGGGTTGAGTTTATACCCGTTCAATGGCTAGGGCTGTGCCGCCACCGGTTCCGTGACAGATAGCCGCCAAACCCAGGGTTTTATCCTGTACGGTTAGAGCATTGAGGAGAGTAACCACAATTCGCGCCCCGGATGCGCCGATGGGGTGTCCTAGGGCGATCGCTCCGCCAAAGACATTCTGTTTATCGTGAGGCACATCTAGGTCTTTTTCAAAGAGGATGTTATTGAGGGCGAAGGCTTCGTTATTTTCAAACAGATCAAAATCACTGATGTGTAAGTTGTGTTTTTCCAGTAATTTTTTGACCGCATGAACTGGATATTCCGGAAAACGCCAAGTTGGCCCACCTGCCCATGAGCCGCCTAAAATTTTCGCCAAGGGTTTAAGTCCGTATTGTTCTACGGCTTTTGGACTGGCCACCACTAAACTTGCTGCACCATCAGAAATTTGGCTACTGTTCCCCGCCGTCAATACGCCATCTTTTTTGAAGGCAGGACGCAGTTTTCCTAAACTTTCTAGGGTTGTCTCTGGACGGATACCTTCATCGGTATCGAGAATTTTGGTTTCTTTTTTAACTTGGATTTCAATGGGCGCAATTTCATTTTTAAACCACCCTTTTTCGGTGGCGGTGGCTGCCCGGTTTTGTGAGTCGGCGGCAATTTGATCCAATAAATCTCGAGTGACACCGCGATCTTCACAGAGACGATCCACTTGATCTCCCATACCCTCATTGGTGGTAGCATCTGTTAGTCCATCGTTGAGGAGAATGTCGACTAACTGTTCTGGCGCACCTAATAGGAATTTGTAACCCCAGCGAGCGCGATGAGATAGATAAAATCCGGTTTGAGACATGGATTCTATGCCGCCAGCCAAAACTAAATCCGCATCCCCGGCGCTGATGGTTCTTGCCGCATTGATGATACTTAGCATTCCACTCGAACAGACCATATCTACCCGATAGCCGTCTACCGTTGCCGGAATTCCGGCCTTAAGTGCGGCTTGACGAGGCACTAATTGTCCGTGTCCGGCCCCGAGTACGTTTCCAAATATATAGAGATCTAACGCTTCTGGCGATACATTTGCTCGCTCTAGAGCCGCCTTCATGGCGTGTGCCCCGAGTTCTGCTGGAGACATCCCAGAGAGAGAGCCTCCAAAGCGACCGATAGGAGTGCGTACTGCTGAAACAATGTAGGCTTCCTGCATAAGTCCTCTAAGTTTAACAACGATATAATTACTTAGCTAGTTAATGAACCATTACCCAATGAGTTTTTATTACTAATTCGATCCGACTTCACTCAATACAGTACCAAGATTTGTTGAGGATAAATCAAAATTACGGTTTCATTTAAGGGTTATGTCCTCACCTTAATCCTCGAGACATTTTTCCCACCTTCAAATTACCCCAATTCCTTGACGGGTTTGGGACAGGTCCTGCTTAAATTCCTACGAGCAACGCTTTTGTTGCGTAGCCAAGCTGTTTAAGATACTCTTTTAATTTACATTAGATGAGTTCCTGAAGAACTTTTGTATTTCTCTCTTATCCTATCGGGTATACTCCCCGTATATTTGCCTATTTAATAATTCTTAACCCTCGAATTCACATAGAGACGTTAGCGGCAACGCCTCTACTTTAAGCCATATCGCTTCTAATAACTCATCAATTGAAACAAAATTCATTCTTGCATTTCGCCTTCAAATACAGGCAAAGAAACCGTAAAAGTTGAACCTTTCCCGGGTTGACTGGTGACAGAAATTGAGCCGCCACAACGCTGTAAAAGATGTTGTGCAATGGTTAATCCTAAACCCGCTCCTCCCAAGTTTTCGGCGATCGCATTTCTTCCCCGATAAAAACTATTAAAAATCAAAGGAATTTCGCTACTTTCAATGCCGCTTCCGGTATCGGTAATGGTTAATTCAACGTTCTCGTTTTTGAGGAAGGCTTGCACAAATACTCGACCATTAGGTCCCGTAAATTTGAGGCTATTATTGAGCAAGCTTAGAATAATCTGTCTGAGCCAATTTTCCGGGCAGGAAACCGGCGGAAAACCTGTAGGAATGGTATAACCTAGCGAGATTCCTTTTTCTTCTGCTAAAGGTTGATAGGTACTAACAATCCCCGGAATTAAATCTTCTAGTTTTAAAGAAGGATCGATCTCAACAGCCGAGATTTGATCGAGATGAACCAGTTCCTGTAACCCAGATAAAATAATAGTTTCTCGTTCACACTCTCGTTGCAAAAGAGAGATATAACGTTGCCGTTGTTCTCGTTTTGACTGCATAGATTCTAGCAGACGTAAACCCGTTTTCATATTAGTCAAGGGAAGACTCAGTTCTTGAGCTAAATTTTTTAAAATTTCATCTTTAAATAAGAGGCTCTCATTTAACAGACGAATAGTGGACTGATTTTCCACCATTAAACTTGATTCAGACTGAAGGATTTCTGTTTGTTGAATTTGCTTTAATAATAATTTTTCTATCCAATTTGCACGAGGATAGTCGGGCAAAGAAAAAGAGGAATTTGATTCTACTAATAATTCTTCAGGCGTTGTATCTGTAATGGTAATAGACTGTTTTATTTGCTCTAAAACCTTTTGGATTAACGCTGGATTAAAGCTATACATTAAATTAAAAAATAGACTTTTTTGATAATTATTTTGTTCGCTAGTTTCCGTTTTATTGACCGGCTTGTTCGCTAAAACCAAAGTCGATAATTCCGGAGAAAGAATAATCAGAAAAAATTCTCGTTTCAAATGAGAACTGGTTTCTAAAACCACAGGCGTAACCTTGGTCAGTGAAGAATGATGCCCTCCCCCTGATGAGGAGGTAGGAGAGTCTTTACGAATACTACACAGATAAATATGTTGAGCATTTCCCTGTTGTTGATATTGCTCAATTTTCTTTGACCAGTAATTTCCTTGAGGCAGCTTAAGCCATAAGGTAGCCTCTAGATGTTGTTCAATCAATAAATCTAATAAAGATTCAATAACGGACTTAAATGTACTGGAACTCACCGAAATCGGCGATGGACTCTCAGCAAACTTCTGAGTTAGCTGATAAAGAGAAGATTCATTCATAAGATGATAGACTGATTACTCTTACAATAATGTCAAACTATTCAAATTATCGTATATCAGTCTTAAGGTAAAACCTTTTCTTTAACGTAAATTGATAATTTAAATTAACAAATCCCATGAATAAAACCGCCTTAGAGGAAGTCAGAATTATTTTAGTAGAACCAGCCGGCGCATTAAATGTCGGTTCAGTGGCACGAGTCATGAAAAACATGGGGCTAAAAAGATTAATATTAGTCAATCCCCAGTGTGAACCAAAAAGCGATGAAGCTAGGCGCATGGCCGTACATGGACAGGATATTTTAGAGCAACTACAACAGGTGAACAGTTTGCCACAAGCCCTGGTCGGATGTCAACGAGCCATCGCTACTACTGGGCGTTCTCGTACTTTACCCACTCATTTCGAGTCTCCTAGAGCGGCTTTACCCTGGTTATTAACGCCCCATAGCACCAGTGCTATCATTTTTGGTCCAGAAGACCGAGGCTTGAGCAACTCTGAACTGAATTATGCTCAACGTTTTGTCTGTATTCCGGCTAATCCGGATTATCCTTCTCTCAATTTAGCTCAAGCGGTGGCTATTTGTGCTTATGAACTCAGACAAGCGGCTTTGACCACCAGTGCTAGTGAACTTGAGGTTAATTCCCTTGAGACAGCCACTTTAGATGCTTTAGAAGCTTATTATCAAGATTTAGAGACTCTATTGTTAAAAATTGGTTATCTTTATCCTCATACCGCCAGGGCAAGAATGGAAAAAATCCGACGTTTGTACTATAAAGCCCATCTCCATCAAGAAGAATTAGCCATGTTACGAGGAATTGTCCGGCAAATGGATTGGGCGATGCAACATTTATCTAAAATAGAAAGTCACACAAACACAGATCAGGGATAGTCATTAGTCATTAGTCATTAGTCATTAGTCATTAGTCATTAGTAAAAAGCAAGAGGAATATTGTGTCTGGCGAATTAATGGAAAATTACCGTTCTGAAAAGAAAGAGAAGTTAAAAGCGCGTCGTCAAAATTCTGGGATCGTCATTCGCGCGGTTTCTAATGTTTCAGATGCTGAATCTCCTCAAACTCAGGCGACAAGCGACATGATCGTTCCGATGAGACGAGGGGAAAGAGATTATAAAAATCGTTCCCGAGACAAACGATCTTCGCCGGTGGTGATGAACTCGATTTTTTATCTTCTGCGTATGATGATTCTTGGGGTAGGACTCAGCGCCATCGCCGGAACGGTTTTAACAGTATTTGACCCGACTATCATCTCAGAATTTGTCACCAGTAAGCTGAATTTACCACAACTGTTGCCTGCCAAATCCACAGCTAAAAAAGCGGTTTTGGCTTCTCAACCTAAACCCACTCCCCAACCTTCGCCACACTCTTCTCCCGCCGCTTTTTCTTTGACCCAAGAAATTGCACCATTAAAGAAAAAATTAATGGACTTAGTGCCTAAATACCCCAAATTAGAAGCGAGAGCCTTTTTTGTGGATATGGATAATGGGAATTATGTAGATATAAATGCTCAAGCCCCTATTCCGGCCGCCAGTACCATTAAAATTTTCGTTTTAGTAGCCCTGTTGGAACAGATAGATGCCGGCAAAGTTCGTTTAGATGAACAACTGACCATGACTAAAGATATTGTTACCAGTGGCTCTGGGGATATGCAATATCAACCGGTGGGGAAAAAGTTTACCGTCCTAGAAACCGCCACCAAGATGATTATTATTAGTGACAATACTGCCACTGATATGTTAGTTAAACGTCTTGGAGGCAAACAAGTCCTCAATCAGCGTTTTCGGGAGTGGGGGTTAACGAATACTATTATTAATAATATTCTTCCAGATTTAGAAGGAACCAATACCACTAGCCCTAGAGATTTAGCTTATATATTAATGCGAGTCAATCAAGGGGAGTTATTATCTCTCAAATCCCGCGATCGTATGTTAAATATTATGCAACAGACGAAAACCCGCACTCTCTTACCCCAAGGGTTAGATTCAGATGCCATTATCGCTCATAAAACTGGTGATATTGGTACTGTGTTAGGAGATGCCGGAATTATTGATATGCCTAACGGGAAACGTTATATCGGTGCTGTGATGGTGAAACGACCCTATAACGATACCGCCGGTAGAATGATGATTCAAGAAATTTCTAGAACCGTTTATCAACATTTAAAATGGTCTAGTGCTTCTCAATTCCTCAAACCGGAAGCCCCTCAAGCTTCTCCTGTGGCTTCCCCTCAAGCTTCTCCTGTGGCTTCCCCTCAAGCTTCTCCTGTGGCCTCCCCTCAAGCTTCTCCTGTGGCCTCCCCTCAAGCTTCTCCCACTCAGAGAACTCAAGCGGCTCCTGCGGCTCCTGCGGCTTCTCCCATTAACCCCTAGTTCATCAATAACGATGCTGTATCCGCGCAGATTCCGGGGCGCGGAGTAACTCAATAGGTAAATATTACCTCAAGCTGGATGTTCTTATTTTTTAACAAAAAGAGCTTTAAGCTAAGAGTATACTTAAAGTATAAGTGTTAGTTAATTTCAGGGCGAACGATGGGAATCGAACCCACGAATGGAGGAACCACAATCCTCTGCCTTAACCCCTTGGCTACGCTCGCCATTAATTTCGTAATTAACATTATAGCACAAGACCTGCATATTGTTGTACATTAAACTCAGTTCGAAAGAATTACTTAGAACGAGGAGTGAAGCAACATGAAAATTTTGAAGTTGCTGGGTGTATTTGCGGGCGTTACTTTCTCTTTCATGGGTGGGGTAATGGCCATGAGTAATCCCGGACAAAATGACTATGAAAGTTATGCTACTGATCAACTCGCTGGTCATCTCAAGTCCAGTGTATGTACACACATTTCTGGGGAATTAAAAGCCGTGCTGCGAAGCGGATGCAAAACCTTGGTGGATACCGGCCGACCTCAGATGAAACAAATTATTTCTCAAACCACCAGAAGACAGAATTTTCTGATTTTTAGTATTTATCAGACAGATTTGGCCTTTTCTTCTCCGATTCCGAGCTATCAATTTGAAACCATTGGGGTAATGCAAAAGTTCTACACTTACGAATCAGATGAATATTAAATAGCTCGTCCTGTTATTCCTAGTACAATTTCAGGACTTGCTAGTCTTGCTGTTTGATTTTTGGACGAGACAAGAGAGCTTTTGGTTGCTTCTAAGGTAAGGTATGTTGTTTAGGCCCAAATCCTTAGAGGCAAAGCCCCACAAGTCGTATACTTGAGCAAACGAAAAAAAATAGACTCATTAGACTTGTTACAGAAGTCGGGGAAAGTTCTTTGTTTTCTTTCCCCTTTTTTCAGTAAACCTGATTTCCTGTAAGGAATTGGCAAGACCTGCAAGACTCTTTTTGCTCAAAAGTTAAGAATTATGTCAAAATCAAAGATGCTATCTAGCTGCTCTATCTTTCTCATAAGACCACTAATGAAGTATTTTGTAAGATTAGCTGTATTATTACTAGCACTCTTTGTGATGATCTTTCCTGTACCTGCACAAGCCGCTAGTTCATCGGCGGTAACGGGTGCAGCATCAACCTTTGAAGATAAAAAACTGGTGGGAGCCGATTTTTCTGGCCAAAGACTGACACTAGCTCAGTTTACCAATGTAGATTTAACTCAAGCTAATTTCAGCGATGCGGACCTTCGAGGAGCCGTATTTAATGGATCGGCTTTAAAAGAAGTTAAACTGCATGGAGCAGATTTAACCAATGCTCTTGCTTATTTGAGTAGTTTTGAAGGGGCCGATCTCAGTGATGCTATCTTCGCTGAAGCGATCCTTAAAAGAACCTCTTTTAAAAATGCAGATGTCACTGGGACAGATTTTTCCTTTGCAGTATTAGATGGAGAGGAAATAGCTAACCTCTGTAAAAGTGCTTCTGGCGTGAATTCTAAAACGGGTGTCAGTACCCGCGACTCTTTAAGATGTTCTGAAAAATTTATAAATCCTTGACCTATAAACATCCTAGCATACTATCTCACTATGAGGCTAGTAAATCGATAGTAACCCCCTAGCAATGATGACCCTCGCTCAAGGCATTTTCTAGGCTTGGGAGTGACAAAAGTGAAATAAGGGTCTAACTAAAGGTCTTGTTTCACCTGGCTGAGCCTAGGAAGGGGTTGACCGAATAAGCCCCTTTAATAGGTGGAGAGGGAACCCTGGAAGTTGCTCTGCTAAGTGTTCTCTCAGTGCCCCCTAAAATGCCCTACAAGGGGGCTTTGTTTCCAAAGGTAGGAACCTATAGCCAAAGCCGACAAAAGGGGTAGGAGCGCAAAATAGGCGCAAGTAAGAATAGACAGGGCTTTCAGAAAAGCTCTAAAGAAGGGTCTAGGCGTTAACTATAAGACGAGCTTATATAAGTACAGGAAAACCCCCTTGATAAACTCAAGGGGGCATTACGAACATGGAAGACTCTATTGAAGCGATAACACAGGGAATAAGGCTCTATAGGAAGAGTCTTTTAAAGAAGGAGCAAAAGACCGCTTATGAATCCCTCTATCTCTAAGTCCCACTCCATAGTCATTAGGGCTTCATCGCACTCTTTTTTCTCTAGAGGCACAACACAGGGATACCAAAAATTAAGCTTACGACCGTTGACCGGTAGAAAAGGGAAAACGATGGTAACATAGACGATTTTTTTCTCAAAGGATACCTCTACTACTGTCTGGGTTGCTATCGCTTTGTGGTTCTCTAAATTGTAGAGCCAAGAGTTTTCAAATTCTCCATTTTCTAGGATTCCTATTGTTTCTGCACTAGCTCGTCTATAGGCTTCCGTCATACAAGATTCAAGCTCTTTATTGAAGTTCTTAAATAACCCTTTAAAGGGTTCAATGACTTTGACTCTTAAGAACTCGATGATATATTCCTTATCAAATTTAATTGGTCTTATGGGAATAAATCCGCCGTCTCTTGGCTCTCCTTTTAGCTTTAATTTCAGATACTTAACACACTCACCCGTAAGCATAGACGGCTCTAAGTTAACGGCGTAGGCTTGAGACTGAATATCAGTCCAATGATGACACTCATAGGGCAACTTATGAGTCTCTTCATTAGCCTTGTTACTTACTTCGTTAGTTCCCAATCTTTCTCTAGCTTCCATCCTAATGTCCTCATTGTTGAAAAAACACTTGATAACGAGACTTTCTCGCTGATTCTCCCTTGCTCCTTGAGCCACTCAAAATAGAGCTTAAGGTGCTTGGGATTGACTCTGTAAACCTTAATAATCTTGCCTTCTCTCTGAGCGAATCTATCTTGCTTATCTTTCTCCTCATCAAGATAAGCTATTAGCTCTTTTGTTGCCTGTTGGCTACTTACTTCCTTGATAGATTTCTGTCTATTTAGAATTGATTCTAGGTAAATAGGAACCTCTGAAAGCGAACAGAATCCACCTAAAACAAGTACAGCTAACAAGTCAATTAGAACTATCAATTTGTCGGGTGAGACAGATAAATTAAGGTCACTAATAGCGGTCTTAATTTCTAGAAAGCTTTTCACTCTGTCCTCATTCCAGTAGCTAGACCAGAGCTTATCAATGCCACTCCAATTAATAGAAAATGGTGAAATAAATCCTATGGAGTTAGGCAATTTTTTCATTTCTATTACCAATAGCCTCCTAGATAATTCAGGGTATTGGCTTTCATCAAATAGGGAATGAATTGATGAGATGATTTTTGGGCAAAATGATTCAAATTTTATAACATCTCCATTTCGTCCTGCTATAGATATTTTGCTGGTTTCGCGGCAATAGCCGTATTTTAAGAGGCGGTATAAGTCGGGCTTTTCGGTGAAAACCTTGGGGTCAAGGTCATCCCAAACTAGGAGCAAATTTGGGTTCCTAAATACCTTTTCGCTAATCTCATTCCTTATAGCCGCAAAGGTATCAGAACTAGAGAGTATCGGCATATCACGGCATTTCGCGGCAACGTAACCCAATGTACTCTTACCACTACCAGCAACGCCGTACACCTGAAGATATGCACAATGATTAAGCAACGCACTGGGTAGAAGTATATAACTAATGCCGAGCATTTCGTCCATGTAATCATTGAATGAAATCATCCTCTTTATGAAGGAGTAAAGTTTTTGGGGATAATCGTTAATGTTTTCGACAGTTAAAAGACTATCCCAAGGTACAGTAATGTCTTTTCTGTATTGCGCCCAAAGCATAATTAATTAAGGAAATAGTCACATAAAACACTAGGAACTTCTTTTGACAGAGTAACGAATCTGTCAATATCATTTACCATTTTTAAACATTCAGTTATAGCCATAAGGAAATTGAAAGGGTTTGGTTCTTTAAATTGTTCATGACGTGGGTTTTTGTACTCTTTCCAGATGTCTTTTATTAAGCCACTGGGTAAGTCCTTGCAAATGACTAAATAACCCAATATCTCATAAATCTGCTGGTCAGAAATGTAGCAATTTTGTAGGTTCTTGATTCTCTCCAAGAATCCCTCATTTGAATCAAAAACATGAGAATCAAAATTTGACATAAAGTCCATAAATTTTTCGTGAATCTCTCCACAGTTTTGACACTCAAATAAGTTATTCATCAGGAATAGCATATTAGTGCATATAGGAACAAAAGCACCTGAAAAGATTCGAGTTTTAAGACCCTTTCCATAGCTGTTACAGACAACTAAAACAGTATTTTCGGCTGATTCCTCCTGTATTTCTATCTGAAATATTGCCATGCAAGTATTGCCCCCTTTGCTGATAGCTATGTCTAGCTCAAAATCCCAAAGATTACCAATTGCTTCTGGGTGCTTTACAGCCTTTAAGTAAGTTTGTTTTAAGGCTTCTAATTTGGTCTTGATTTGGTTGATAATAGTGTAGTGCCTTAAATATGGGATGTTCTTACTTTTCATCTTTACCGATGCGTCTAGCTCCTTCAATTCATCTAAAGAGACTCTCTTTTGACCAGCGTGTATTAATAATGCACTCATTGTTTTTTCCTCGTTATTAGGTGTTTACTCATTACAAAAAGCTTTGCGGTTACCCAAGGGGTTAACTAGAATAACCCCTTACTTTGTTTAGAATCCTCTGGTATCTACTTGGTGGCTTTAACCCTAGCGGCAAGCGGCAAGCGGCAAGAGTATAGCCGTAGAATCCCCTAAAACTGCCATGCGGTTATGTCGGTGCAATGAACGGCTGAACAAGCGGCGGCTACAACGGTCACAGCAACAGAAAGAACCAAAAAGGCGCAAACAAGCACAGTTATTAGCAAAGTTGCGAAAATAGCAAATCTATACATTTTAAATTCTCCAATTACCGTTATTTACTCTTCATTACGTTTTCTAAAAGCCTCATCCATGTTTCGGCTTCGGTGCGTATGGTGTCATCATTATCAATTAAGTTATCGGCTAATCCTGATGCCACCTCTCTAAGGCTCTTAGGAACGTCTTTAATTTCAAAATCTCTAGCATAGGTTTCACAGACCCATTTAACGCGGTCATCATAGGACTCTCTCTTATTCTGGGATGCTTTAGAGTCCTTGTTTTCCACCTCTGTGACCAGAGACTTTATGTTAATGGGGGATAAAGCCTCTAGGGCAACAGGAGTCTTATTTACGGTAATATACTCTGAAAGATACATTTGTTTCTTGGGGTTGTCAGATTCCAATCCCAAGAATTTTTCTTGGATGGTGTCGCTATCGCTTAGGGTCAGGAATCCCTTAAGAGTGTGTCCAGTAATGTTATCTCTCTCAAAGTCTTCCCAGACATCAGAGCAAGCCCCATAATAAAACCTTTCTGCTATGGATGGCTCAATAGTGATGGCTTCATATTGACCATTTGCCCCTTTCTTTCTTCCCTGATAAGGTTTGTTGTGGAATACAAACAGAAGATTATAGGGAGGCTCTATCATTTCAAGACTAGCGTCTCCTATTTCTGGCTTTGGATAAAGGATTATTCCTTTAACCTTTTCTACCACGTGAAGCAATAAATAGACTGTTTCATCATCTGTTTTAGTGAATAGACTTTCATCAAATTCTATATCTATTGCTTTTTTGGGATAGTCCCCCATAACGCGATTGATACCCGTTTTGTTGAATTTAGAAATGTACGGCATTAGCTAAGACTCCAATACTTCTAGCATAGAAAATTCTTTCAGCAACCTCTGAATTAAACACTTTTTTACATCTTGGCTTAGTCTTTTTGGGATTGCATACACCTATCCAAAGATGCGTAAAAACCTCTGGATTATTATCAGCAAGCAGCATTAATTTGCTCTCCCATTCATGAGACCATACCCCCTTGATTTCAATGTACAGTTTCTTTTTGAAACCAACTGAAACCACAAAATCTATATTGAGAGAGCGTTCTGCATGAAACTCAGTTTTAGGTATAAGCAACACTGCCTCATGTATCTTGATTTGCTCTGCTGAAAAAAGCGTTAGCAATTTCTGATAAAAGGTTGCCTCTAATTGTGAGTCAAACTTAATAACATCTGAATCCTCTTCTTTACAAACCTTGCCAGTAAACTTAGTTAGCACAAGTCTTTTGGAAGCTCCATAGTACCTTGACATTTTTGTTTCCCTATTGAATTTTAGAGTCTTGACAACGCTTTTAATCAACTTTCTGACCTTTTACACAAGGGAAAACATTGATGCTAAAAACGTTGATGCTCTGTTAATTTCTTGAAAAGATAGCGATAAGTACAAGTGCTGTACACCTGTTCTACTAATAGAATAGTAGTACACTTTATTTTCCTTGTCAAATTGTGTACTATTAGATTTTCTGTATATGTTTTCTTTTTGTATACAAATCTCTTAACAGGGGCTTGACAAGAGCGGCAAAAATGCAAAAATATAAATAAGGGGGTTGCCCAAGCTGTCTCTAAGAAATTCTTACTGGGTGGGGGGCGCGGGTAGGAGGGGCGCAAATAAAGATTCTATATCTAACTCTATAACTCTACTAACCTTTCTTTCTAGAAAGCCTTAAGTAAGGCTATTATCTAGAACATCTACAGATAGATAATTTTCTAAAGAAATATTTTATTTTTTGTTCTTAGTTATCTATGCAATATATCCAACAATTTTCCTGACTTATTTAGCCGCTAGTACACTCCTAGCCAAAGGTAATTTTAATTAGCCTTCACAATGCCGCTTAAATGCCGCTAAAACCTCTTGGTAATAGCTAGGGGTGCGTTTGTACCTTTGTCACAAATTAGCGGCATTACAGGTCCACCTAGCGGCACTAGATGGCTTATGCGCTTTTGGAATGCTGGGTAAATAAGTTTACTTGCCTTTGCGGACTTTCAATAATGGCTAATATTTGTTTGACTCCAGTAACCACTGGGCACAAGGAGCCTTTCAGTTTGAGTAAGCTCAACCCTTGTTTACCACTTAGTCACCGGGGAATGTGGTCATAAGTGAAATAAGACCTTAAATTATGCCCTTAATTCACATACGAGTAAATCAGGATAGATAGGCTAGACTTCCATTGGTCGGGCAGTAAAGAGAGATAGAAGCTATTGCCCACATCTTGCGGGTAACGGATAATTTGGGTTCCAAGCCATAACCTTCTTGAGGTGGCATAAGCGTAACCTGTCGGGCCGGAATCATAAAACTGTTTAAGCTTGCCAGCATAGCGGCTATTCTGGTTAGTGGTGGTCACCCGAACGAGCAAGACAGGAGAAGAAAAAGACCCTAGCCATTTTTCCTCCATAGGGGTGTAGCGGCTAGGGTTGAGAGCATCGGGGTCGGCGTTGAAAGTTTGGCTATAGCTCAGTTGCCAGTGACTGCCACTAAAGTCTAGCTCTGTATCAGGGGGTATCGGGAGAGGTTGGAGCATAAGACCTCTAAGTTTCTAGTAGCGTTATCAAGCCAGTCATCAGGGTTAAAGCCTTGGTCGTTTAGGCAGTCAGCCAAATCCTCTATTGAGGCTTCACCCCTAAGAGCTTTCTCTAGAAGCTTTTGCCTTTCTATTCTGTCATCGGCATCAGCTAGAAACTCCTCGGGGTTGTCATACTCAGCAGGGTAGAGACAAACATAAAGGATATCGTTCAATCTGTCTGCATTCATAAGTAATCCTATTCTGTCATGAGTCCTTCTTGACGGTGGGTTACTAGGATATTTGTACCAGTCGCTTGAATTTTTGTCTTAATGTTTCTAAAGACATCTATTTCTGTGTTGACGTGTCCACTCGGGGGAGTTTGCACGGCTCCAGTGGCAGTGGTGGGAACCCCAAAAGGAAGGCTCGCGCTAGTACCGCCGTAGTCAGTCCAGTTGAGCTTAGTTACGTGGCTTACCTTGGTAGTACCAGTCCCACTCCTGCCACTGGTAATTATCGCCTTAGCAGGCGTAGCGTCCCCTTTTGGCTGTGTACTCCAACCGCTAGGAGCATCCCCATTATCTTGATAGGGGTGCATGAGATTCTCAAACTTAGTCCCTGTTCTTATATCTGTTTGAGCATATTTAGTATAAGTTTCTGGGACATAACTAACTCTCCCTCCTTTCCCGTCGGGAGTGTCATTTTCTTTGTCTGTGGGCGAAATACCCCATTGAAATAGCCGAACTAATGCAAATTTAACGGCTGGTCTATTTTTCCCCTTATTCTTGCTTTGGTGGTCTTTAAGGGTTTTGCTTTTTTCCTGAATCCAAGTACATAGGGCTGTAGCCGCTTCGGCTCCCCTTTCTCCGCCAATAATCCTGCTGTACCTACTTCTACGATTCGGCATAATTTTTTTAGAAAATGGTTTAACTACTTCATATTAGTGCTTAATTATGTCCTTTAATTGCCGTGCTACCCCTTTAGGGTCAGTTAATTACATCACGCTGACAGGATGGCTCTTTTGGTTTTATTTTGCCGATTGATGAGAACTAAATTGTATTTTCTGCCGTGTATATAGATTTCTGCCTGATTAAAGCGAACGTAGCCTACAGGACGCTTCCTAGGTTTTTTTTCTTGCTCCCCTAAAATCCTCTGTGTGCCGGGATTGGTGGGGTAATTCTCTGTTGGCTCCTCTGGTACATGAGAGAACAAATTAGACCAATTATGAGGCAATTCGAGGACAGAGTTACATTTTTCTATAACGTCCTTAGCAGTGGCTTTATCCCAGACATAAAGCTGATAGTCTAGCCCGTGTTCAACGTCCTTGTAGGTATAAAGTTCTTTGCCTCTCTTAAATTTAAACCCATTGCCACTGCATAATTCAGCTTTAACTCTTTCTGCTAATCTTAGACACTCTGTTCTAGTTAAAGTGGTGCTTGTCTCTTTAACTAATCT
The DNA here is from genome assembly GCF_000147335.1 of Gloeothece verrucosa PCC 7822. NCBI lineage: Bacteria > Bacillati > Cyanobacteriota > Cyanophyceae > Chroococcales > Aphanothecaceae > Gloeothece > Gloeothece verrucosa. The sequence continues at coordinate 1,426,660 of NC_014501.1, read as the reverse complement.
AATTTTAACGGTGCTTTTTAATGGGTAATAGCCATTTTCAAAAGCATCGGAGGCATCTTCTTTAAACCTTAAAATGAGTATTGGTCTAAACTTCAGATTGCTTTGAACCTCTTCTGTAGGAAGTCCATAATAAGGCTCTAATTGTTCATAAGCCCATCCATACTCGAAGAGAAAAAAGAGCATTCTAGCAACAGTCATATCGCTAGTATCGGAGTCCTGCATGGTGCAAGCAAGCTTTAAAGAGGAGCGAGGGACATTTAAATCAGGCTCATCTTCAACATCTGAAAACTCATCCTTAACTAGCCTGTTATGGACTTTTCTAAGGGTATCTTGTAGATGTTTCCAACTATTAAAGTTTTCGGGTAGAGCCATTTTTAAAATATTCCTCACTCACTACATAAAAAGGAGTTCAATACACCATTATTATACTACTCAGTCGGGGCAGGTTTTACCAAATTAGCTTGAGTAATGTTAGTTCCTTGTGATGCCGTTTTAGCAGCATTCTTTTCGGTTTCTTTTGCCTTTTCATCGGTGTCTATTTGACCTTTAATGGTGTTAATCTCTTTTTTAATTTCATTACAATTCTCGGCAACTTGTACAGCCTCAGAGGTGATTTGTTCTAAGTCTGATGCCATTTCTTGTCCCTTCTCTAGAACCCGAGATATAGCCCCTAGCCTACCAATTTTGAAGGTAAATAACTCCGAGAAACGTCCTGCGATGCCTTCTATGATAGTCCCAGACCTCTCTAGGGCATTTCCAAGTTTACCCGTGTACTTGGCGACAATCTCTATTCCTTCCGCTATTCCATAGAGGCTATCACCTAGCAGTTGAACAACCCTAGTAGCACTATTGTAGATAGTTGAGAGTTTTTTCCAACCTGCGCTCATAGAGGCGTAGTTTGCCTCGCCAATAATTGTCTTGACGGTTGCTTCTATGGTTTTGCCGATAGCTTCGCTAATGCCTTTCTCTACTTCATCAGCATCCTTGATGCCAAACAAAGTAAGGACATTATTAAGGGCATAAACCAGACTATCTCCTATAGACCGAGTGAGCATCAAGGCGTTATGGACGGTGGCGGCAAAAGTGAGAATAGCTATAACTCTCATGAATAGGAGATACTTCCATAAAAGCACCTGTTTAGCCTTCTGCCAGGCATCCATAGCCTCAAGCTTTGCTCTAATTTCGGCTATCCCACTAAAGTCAAGCCCACTAAGCAAAGTATTAGTTTTAGCTAACTTACTATCTACATCATCAATTTTTTTGCTGTTGTTAGCGTTTTGAGTGCTGAGTGAGCCGCAACATTGCCCCATTTGTTGACTTGGGGTGTACTCCGACGGGTTCTCGTATTTGGTATCAGTATCACTTGTTGGCTTCTGCTCCGGTGTACCAGTTTTCTGTTCCGTTTGGTTTTGAAGCTCTGGTTTGGGCACAAGGGGGACGAACCCTTGAGGCAATCCCTCAAACTTTTTAGGCTTATCCTTGGTTTCTGTTGTTGGTTGTGCAGTGGGAAAGCTTTGACCTGGGAACTTTGACGGTTGAACCGATGGAAGCCTTTGAGGCTCTGGGGTGTCTTGGGGCTGCTGAAAGGGGTTGTCAGTGTTCCCTGGATGCCAAGATGGAATAGTCCAGGGTTGCGGCGGTGTAGCCGTTTCAGGTAACCCAGTCGTTTGAGAGTTTGTGCTAGTTAAAGGCTTAGATTGCGGCTTTAATGCCTGACTGCTAGATGGGGATGGTTTACCCGGGGAATCGTTAGCGTAATTGGTAGCATTGTTCGTTACGTAAGTGGTGTTATAGGTGTTATTGGTGGTGTAGTTGTAGATAATGGGTTGGCTGTTGGGGTCAGTATCAGGTTGACCATCGGCTCTAGTGATGCTAGTGATTTTAAAAAATATGGTCTTTTTATAGTAGGCAATCCCTAATTGGTAATTAAGGTAATACCCCTTAAGTTGGTTGTCACCATACAAAATCCCATAGTGAGCATCAGAGTTACTAGGGTCAAGAGTTCCCTCTCCTTTAATGGGTCCGGGCAGGACAGCAGAATTTGTTTGAGTATAAAGAACATTGCCCGATGGGTGGTCTAGTCCGCCATGCTCAAAGGTAACAACATACTGTACACCCTCTCTCATCCCTGCTGTAGGAGGGACACCCATTGTGGGATACGTTTTAGCTGGCTCTAGGTGAGCCACTCCGCTATTTTTAGCCTGCTGTGCCGCCTTGGCGTTGGCGATAGCCGCTTTTTCCTTGTCATCGCTAGTAAGCGGGGGAAGCCAGGGCAGAGGAGCGATACTTGCCGCCGCAAAAGTAGCTGCTGCTGCTGCCGCGCTGATTGCTGCCGCGCTTGCTCCTGCTGCCTCTGCTGCTGCTCCTGCCCCTGCACCAACTGCCCCTGCACCAGCACCACCGCCTCCCGTCGGGGCAGGTTCAAAAGGATTTCCCTTGGCGGGTTCAAGGTACTTATTTGGTTTTTGGTATGGGTTGCGCCCTTCATAGGGTTTAGGGTTATTCCACCAAGCTTTTTCTCCGCCAGGGAGTTTTGGAGCGTTTGGTGGTGCGGGTTCTGCCCACTTCCATTCATTCGGCGGATTCTTGGGCCACTTTGCACCGTTATGCTCATAGTAGCCGCCGCTAGAATAGCTACCACTTGATGTATTTGCGCTCGCTCCCGAGTTATTGGGAACGTCGTAAACAGTTTCAGCAGGTACATCAATGGCGGGTTGTTGTTGAGGAGATGAGTAAGTCTTTTTCGGAACCCAAAATGTGCCCATAGATTTTAGCTGTTGTAAGAAGAAGGGTAAGCATTGCTAGAAATTTCTTTGACATAGAGCCAAGACTTTTTATTAAGCGTATTACCCCATAATTGGGGGTCATAAGGCAAGTAAACGTCAAAGTGCATCATTGATTGTCCGCTATAAGCTACCCCAGTAGTGAAGGTGCAATATGGCTGTGCTGCATAAACTCCATTATCTAAATTGAAAGTTAGTCCACCTATTGTTTCTTTTAAAGCCAACAAATTATGAGCTATTAAGCTTTCTAGGGTAGCTATATTAGACGGGATGTTGTTAGCAATAACGATGGCTGTCATAATTTAAACCTCATGCAAATAAACTGGTTATATTTACTTGATTGTACTACTTAAATAATATTTTGATTTAAGCGGGTTAAGTACATCTTAGAGAAGGGCTTTCTTTAGGCTTTAATTTTAAAAAACCCTCCTCACAAAAGACTATTTGCTTTAGCGTTTCCAGTCTCTTTCCTCATGTCCTTGCAATTGCTGAACGGCTTCAATTAAAAGTTCAATTTTAGTCTCAAGCTTTGTCATTCTTGCCTCTGAATTGACTTGATACTGGGTAAAAGTTGACTGCATTAAAAACATAAGTCCTACTAATGTAGTGCTTGTCGCGCCTAGGGTAACAGGTATATAGGTGTCAGAAAACCTTCTAGGTCTAGGCTGTCCTTGTGAAAAGTTACTCGTAGTTTCCGATGGTGAATTCATAAGCATTTTAAATAAGTACATAATTACTATTCTACCTTTATCATAATATACTAATGATGTTACAAAACATTCTGTCAAATTAAATAATTATGAACCTAGAGCTTTACGTTAAAGACTGGACATTATTAACCCCAACACTTAGAGAAATAGAAATTGATGAAATCAAAGATATTGAACTTATTAAGAGCATTCAAATACATCTCAATTGCTGTGGCTATGGCTGCATAGTTGATGGGATTGTCGGGGAGGAGACTAAAAAAGTTTTTGCCAGATTTAAAAAAGAACACTTCCTAGAATTTCCTACTAAGCTAGGCAGAATGACTGCTGTCACTTTGATAGAGCTAAATAAGACTATTAAGAAAGGTCTTTTTACCCCAACAAAAGGGGAGGGATGGATAAGTTCACCTTATGGGCAAAGGGGGAACAGTTTTCACAAAGGAGTCGATATAGCCTGCCCACAGGGAACCTATGTCTATGCCATAGCAAGCGGCGTAGTGAGGGAATCTGTTGAATTATGCCGTGTAGGCGATTATAACTGTGGTGGTGGATGGGGTAACCACGTCATGATTGAACACTCACCGGAGATGAGTAGCCGCTACGCTCATCTTTCATGGGTGTCTGTAAAAGTTGGACAACAAGTTAAACGAGGGGAGATGATAGGGAGGTCTGGTAATACGGGTCATTCCTATGGGCCACATCTACACTTTGAGATTATCAAGAATGGCGAACGCATTAACCCTCAATCAGTAATGAAAGTTCTCTAATTAAACCTTTGCTTAAGACCTTAAAAGGTAAATGACTATAGCCTGTTTTTAAAGCCAATAAAATGTTCTTAAGCTAAGGTCTTTAAGGGTGTTTTGTTGGTACTATAATAGAACCATAGTCAACCTTGCGAGGTTATCATTGCTGTTGAGGGAGGTCAGATATCGATACATAACAGCAATGATTTTTTTTTAACATTTTATTAAATAATTTCTAGGGTCTTGACAGAGTGTACTATCTTTTAGTACACTGCCAATATCAATGAAGTTTTAGGAGCCACGCGCTTATGCAGTAAGTTCTTGGGCAATATCGCGTTAAATACCCCTGTTTCCTAGAAGACTCACAGATAACCATTTTTCAGCACTCCTTGAGAAAAAAATAATCAACAAAAAAACCCCCTAATCCGTCATCAGATTAGGGGGTTTCTGTTAAGAAAACACTATATTATTAGTTCTATTATATATCTAATAGTTCAGCGTTTCTAGGCTTATCTAGGTAGTGTTTCTGGATAGTTTCCACACTATTACCTACAAGGTCAGCGATGTACTTTATTTGCCCTACAAAGTTAGTTTTATCGTTGGGGTTATTTAGTGCCCCAAGCACCTGTAGGCTAATGAAAGTGTGTCTAGTAGAGTAGGGTTTCAAGTATTGGGTAATCTTCCCTTCCTTGGCTAACTGAGTCACAATGCCAGGGTAATCCATGAAACGCTTTCCATTTGCTTTTGAGTATCCTTGCCAAGAGAAAGCGATATCATTACGAGAAAACTGTCTCCCGTCGCTCTTACTGAAAACAAGAGCGTTATTATCGCCTTTAAATCTCTCATCTCTAAGCCTTAGTAGTAGTTGCTCAAGTCTGGGATAAAAAGGGAAAGTTCTGATAGTTCCGTTTTTGGTTCTACCCTTGCTTAATGCCTTCGACCGTGATTCATAGGACTTAGAGAAAACTATCACTCTTTTATCCCACTTAATGTCATTCCAAGTGATAGGATAGACCTCACAAGGACGGCAGCCAGTTAAGAAAAGAAACTCAATTAAAGGAGCAATTTGCTTGCAAGCAATTCTCTTACTCTTGTAAAAAGACTCAATGATTAAGTCTCTTTCTTCAACAGTAAAAGAGCGATAATCATTCTCTCCTAAGCTGTCTCCTTCCTCATTGGTCTTAGACCTTTTGGAGGGTTTGATTGACTCCTCTAAACCCTTAAAAGGGTTTTTGGTTAACTCCTCTTTTTCGATAAGCCAGTCACTAAGTTTAACTAGAACAGAGAAGCAATCAATTTTGTTTTTCTTGTTCTTGGTTGACTTATTGAATTCAGAGAGAATTGTCTCAGCTAATTCTCGGGTAATTGGTTCATCTAGCCAAGGCTTAATGAGTCCTAGTTTATTTATAAGGTACTTTGACCGATAGGTGCTTTCTATTATTTTCCCTAGCTTATAAAGCCTCTCAGCGTAAGCTAGAAAAACTAGCTCCTAGCTTAGGTTCTTCTTTTTGCTTAGGAAAGTTAATAACTGTTCCACCTAGATACTTTTCCAGGGTAGGGTCAAAGAGGTTGTCAGGATGGTCTAAGTCGCTTTGGATTCTGCCACATAGAGCCACTGCCCATTGGTAGTTATTTGGCGTATTGGGTCGGCGTAAACCCTTATAGACTTGTCTCTTCCCAAAGTACCTCTCAGATACCCGAGTAGAGAACTGTAGCCGTAAGTTTCCCTTGTCGGTTCCTAGCCGAACGTCGGGGTAAGCCCATGTCAATTTTTGCTGTACCATAGTAGCTGTAACTATTGATTTTTCAATGTGCTGACCCTTTTACTAGACTCTAGTAACTTGCTAGTAGCCAAATAGTAAAAGGGTTACTATTTAAAGCTTACACTCCTTGAATTTTCTGGTCAAGCTAATCCTTTAGGATGTGATTAAACTATATGGCGAGTAAACGAGTTGGTGTGATCGGTGGAGGACAATTAGCCTGGATGATGGCAGGTGAAGCGCAAGCTTTGGGAATAGAACTGATCGTTCAAACCCCTCACCCCGATGATCCAGCCGTGAGTCTCGCCACTGATGTGATTTTAGCCGCTATTGATGATGCCACCGCAACGGCAGAACTGGCAACCCGTTGTGATGTGATTACTTTTGAAAATGAATTTATTAATCTAGCAGCCCTTCAACCCTTAGAAGCTACGGTTAGATTTTCTCCGTCTTTAAAAGCCTTATCTCCTCTACTCGATAAATACCATCAGCGTTGCTATCTTCAACAAATTGGGCTACCTATGCCGCATTTCCTGGCACTTGAGCCGGGTGCGACTTCTCCTGTGGAGGTGATAACCGCTAACGGATTTGTTTTTCCCTTGGTGGCTAAAGCCCGTCGTCATGGTTACGATGGTTACGGAACCTTTATTGTCCATAATCCATTAGGGCTAGAAACCCTCTGTAATCGAGACCCTAAGCCGCTTTTGATGGTAGAAGACTATATTCCCTATCAAAAAGAATTAGCGGTTATAGCGGCTCGTAGCCTCAACGGAGAGGTCAAAATTTATCCGGTGGTAGAAACGATCCAAGTTGAGGCCGTGTGTCGTCGGGTAATGGTTCCGGCACTCATTGAGCCTGAGATCAGTAGAGAAATTGAGCAGATGACAAGGCAAATTTTAGAACAATTGGAGATAGTGGGGGTATTGGGGCTAGAATTATTTCTCACTCAAGAGGGGAAAATTTTAGTCAATGAAATCGCACCCCGTACCCATAATTCAGGACATTATACTCTAGATGCTTGTTTGACCTCTCAGTTTGCTATCCAGTTGCAGGCAGTCACCGGTTTACCTTTGGGATCAATTGGCTTAAAAAGCAGTGGGGCAGCAATGGTAAATTTGTTGGGCTATGAATATTCTCATCAAGATTATCAATCCAAACGAGATCAGATCGCTTCAATTCCCCATACTTATCTACATTGGTACGGAAAAACTGAATCTCGTCCTGGACGAAAATTAGGTCATGTTACTGTGCTGACTAACAAAAATTGGGGGGAAGAATCGGTGCAAGCGGCTCAAGAAAAGTTGTTACAAACTGTTAAGCAAATAGAACAGATTTGGTATTTTTAAGCTTTTTTAAAGCTAGACTGTACAAATAAGCCCTATGGTTAGTCAGTAGCGGCATATCTCGTTACCTCATGCTTAAATTTTTTTAATTATCTCGGTTTTCACGGATAAACGGGGGGAAAAAAATTTATCCACAGATCTGTGAATTTTTTGAGCATTTGGGGAATTATAAGCATGAAACCTAGAGAACTTTGACTTGATAAGGACTATAGCAGTAGGGGTTAAAAGATAGAAGTTCTGATCACGAAAAGGTGGTGTTTCCTGAAAGCTTTACTTAAAGTTTCATGCTCAAGGCCAGAAATTATACCTAGCTTTTAAATTAAGGGAGATTTTCTATGACTAACCTAAATAATAATTCCATCAAACCACAAGTAAATAGAACAGCAAGTGATACTCCTTGGTGGAATCGTCGTGTTTTTGGGAACTTCAGTTTTTTAGACTATTTAATTGCCAAATTTAGTAAGCAAGTTGTTCCCGAGAGCGTTCTGGCACTCCATCAAGGCAATTTCATGGATCTGAGGGTTTTTGCTAAAACAGCCCTAGCCGTTGACAATGATCGCTTTACTAACTACGAGTTTTTACTGTATGTAAAAATTAAATATGCTTTGCGTGTAGGACTAGATGAATATGCTGGCTTAAAGGATAGTATTGAACTGTTCCAGGTAGCGATCGAAGCCAAGAATAGTTATATCACCATTGACCAAATTGAAATTCGTTACCGTAGTTCTAAGCAGCAAGAACTATATGACTATGTGCAAACACGACTCACCAGTGACGAGGATAAAACCCAGTTTCGTCCTCGGGTTCAAGAAAAATTAGCTGAACTGTTGCCTCAGATTAAAACTGAAGAAGGCCGTAATGCCATGCAAGCTTACGTTGAAGAACTAGATCGCCTAGCTGAACATGAATTGGGATTAAAACTGCTGTGTCTATTCAAAGCTTATCAGTTGGCAGACTATTCTATCTTAAGAATTATCTCTGATCTGGTCAGCACCCTCAAAGAAGAAGATGTCACTAATCACAAAACTTTAGTTTCTCTTGTCCTCAATAAATATGAAGTCTTTGAAAAACTGGGAAAAATTATTGGGCTAACTGATCAACAAAATAACCCTAATACCTATGCCCGTATGGTTCAATATATTACTTTAGGTTACAGACATAAACTCTCTTATGTTAAGTTTGAGGAGTTAATGAATGTTATGCGTCTGTGGTACAAACCTTATCAAGTGATCGAAGCCCTTCGTCAGCAATACACCCCTAAAGAGTACAAATTGCCTAAAGCGTTTTCTGAACCCCTTCCCGGCATAGAAATTTATGAAAAATATAAAAAATCTCTCACCGACAAAAATACCGGCTTCACCTATATAGATTTTAATGAGAATTAACAGCCTCCCCTGATAAGTCGGGGGATTTTCTCACGAGTCTTGACTTGACAATAATTGCTTTGATCTAATAAAATAATAGATTGTGTGTCTAATTCCTGCTCGGATCAGGTTAAGACATCTCAAAAGCGAATGAATAGGTCTAGAGTTTTAGGCAAGAAGTTTCAAGGATGAATGACGAGAAATTTCTGACGGACTAAAAAAACAGAACTATTTGAGCTACCTGTACGGCAATTTGATAGGACAATTCCATGAGTTACGCAATTATTGAAACTGGCGGTAAGCAATTACGAGTTGAACCGGGTCGCTTTTATGATATTGAACTACTCCATGCTGATCCAGACACCAACTACAGCATTGATAAAGTATTATTAGTCAGCGACGAAGACGAGGTAATTGTCGGTCAACCTTTTGTAGAGGGAGCCACTGTAGAAGGAACCATCCTACGGCATCTTCGCGGAAGAAAAGTCATCGTCTATAAAATGCGTCCGAAAAAGAAAACCCGCAAAAAACGGGGACATCGTCAAGAAATAACCCGCTTGATGATTAATTCTATTAATGTTAATGGCAAAACCCTAACCTCTGGGGAAACTCAAGCGGCAGCAACGGTTGCTAGTGGTGAAGCGGGTAGCACAGAAGCAACTGACTCAGAATAAATAACTAAAATAGATCAAGAAAATTGATTAGGAGAAAATTATGGCTCATAAGAAGGGAACGGGTAGTACCCGCAATGGTCGTGACTCGAACGCCAAACGACTAGGGGTTAAGCGTTATGGGGGTCAAACCGTTAAAGCCGGTAATATTTTGGTTCGTCAACGGGGTACCAAGTTTCATCCGGGGAATAATGTTGGCCGGGGTTCAGATGATACCCTGTTTGCTTTAGTGGATGGCGTAGTCAAGTTTGAATACAAAAACAGAACTCGCCAAAAAATTAGTGTTTATCCCATAGAAGTCCAAGAAACGGCGGCTAGTTAAGGCCGTAAAAAGCTAAAAGTCTGGGTTAATTACCTCCTTTTTCTTAAATCATCGCATTACCATGAGAGACGTTGGCAGCAACGTCTCTAGATTTTTAGGGGGTAAGCCTGTGCTAAACGGTTTGAGCGATGGCTGTCTCTAGCTTACTCACCGCTTGATCAATTTCTTCTTCAGAAACAATCAAAGGAGGCACAAAACGCAACACTTTCGGTCCTGCCGGTGCTAATAATAGCCCTTCTGCCATAGCCGCTTTAACCAAATCAGCAGATGTCAATTCAGTAGATTCACTGATTTCCATTCCATTGATTAAACCCCAACCCCGTACATCAGTAAACAGGTGAGGATACTTTTGCTGAATTGCTCTTAAACGAGTGCGTAACTGTTCTCCTCTGGCCTGCACATTTTGGAGAATATTATCCTGTTCAATGGTTTTTAAGACGCTCAAAGCCGCAGCACAAGCAAAGGGGTTGCCGCCAAAGGTACTAGCATGAGTGCCGGGTTGAAAAACATCACAGAACTTTTTACACATCATCGCCCCAATGGGAATACCGCCGGCAAGTCCTTTGGCACTGGTAAAGATATCTGGTTCAACCCCTAAATTCTCATAACCCCATAATTTGCCACTACGTCCCACACCCACTTGAACTTCATCAAAGACTAAGAGAATATTATTTTCATCGCAAATCTTTCGCAGACGCAAGAAATAGTCGATATCTCCAGGACGCACCCCACCTTCCCCTTGTAAAGGTTCTAACATAATGGCGGCTACACGGCGGTTACCTTCATCAATATCAGCGATCGCATTTTTAACTGCATCAATATCGTTGTAGGGAACATATTCAAACCCTGGTACTAAAGGGTCAAAATCTTTTTGATATTTGGCTTGTCCAGTAGCGGTAATAGTTGCCAGGGTTCGACCATGAAAACTGGCTTTAGCGGTTAAAATAACAGGTTGATCGAGAAAATCTAAAACCGTATGGGCATATTTACGAACTAATTTAATGGCGGCTTCATTAGCTTCTGCTCCAGAATTGCAGAAGAACACTTTATCGGCACAGGAATGGTCTACTATCCACTTAGCCAGTTCACCCTGTTCAGGAATGTAAAAAAGGTTAGAAACGTGATGTAATTTTTGAATTTGTTGAGAGACGGTTTCAACCAAAGCCGGATGGGAATAGCCTAGGGTACAAGTGGCAATTCCCGCCACAAAATCAAGATACTCGCTTCCTTGTGTATCCCACACCCGACACCCCTGTCCTTTCTCAATGGCGATGGGAAAGCGGGCATAGGTATTCATGACGTAGGTATCGAACTGATCTTGATCAAAAGGATGGGTTACGATATCACTGGAGGTAGAAGGTGCAGAAGGATTATCAAGTAAAATTTCTGGACTCACAATTGGCTCCTGTAAATTTATGCTCTATGGGCAATTGTAATAAGTATTAGAGGAGACACCTCTGTTTGATCAGCTTTAAACAATATTTTGATCTTACTGAAGATTTAAACTGCTTGGGGGTGGGGGGATAATAACTTTGTACAGCTTTGAGGACAAATATAGACGCTTAAAACAGGAATTGCTCATCGGTATCCTATTAGTGGTAGGAGTTTTTCTCATCGGCACTTTTTGGTATCGATTTGTCGAACAGTGGACATGGTTAGACGCGGCTTATATGACCACGATCACGCTGACGACAGTGGGGTTCGGAGAAATTCAGCCGCTTGATGAGCGCTCACGCCTATTTACAATGGGCTTAATTTTAACAGGAGTGATTACAATTGGATACATCGTCAATCGGGTAACTGAGGCGATCATTCAAGGGTATTTTCAAGATGGACTACGCACAAGGCAGGAGAAACGCTTGATTGAAAAGTTAACAGATCATTATATTCTCTGTGGCTATGGACGCACGGCGCGTCACGTGGCTTTAGAATTTGAAGCCGAGAAAATTCCTTTTATCGTCATTGAACTTCAATCTGAACAAGTAGAGGCGGCCAAACAAAAAGGCTATATTGCGATTCAGGGGGATGCCACCCTAGATGCGTTATTAATTCAAGCTAAAATTGAGCAGGCGGTTTGTCTGGTTTCTGCCCTTCCCTCAGATGCTGAAAATCTCTATACGGTGCTATCAGCTAAAACCCTTAATCCGAAAATTCGAGCCATCGCCCGGGCAAGTACCGAAGAGGCAGTACAAAAGCTTCAACGGGCGGGGGCTGATGCGGTGGTTTCTCCCTATATTACTGGCGGAAGACGATTAGCGGCGGCGGCCTTAAGGCCTCAAGTGATGGATTTTGTGGATGGTATCCTCACGGGAACTGACCGGGCCTTTTATATGGAGGAATTTTTACTAGATCCGGATGTTTGTCCCTGTGTGGGTCAACCTCTGAGGGATGCTCGTTTAAGGTTACAAACGGGGGCTTTAGTTTTGGCTATTCGTCGCGCTGATGGTCATCTGATTGCTGGTCCTACAGGCGATACAATTTTAATGGCCGGAGATTTGCTCATCTGTATGGGAACGGCTGAACAGTTACGGACACTGAATCGTTTATTAGGTCCGATTCGTCCTTCTTCGTTGCGTATGCCTAAACATTAATTATAGTCATTAGTCATTAGTCATTAGTCATTAGTCATTAGAAATTTGAATTTAATAGCATAATAATAAACCCAAAAGTTTTACTAAAATTAATTTTTTTGAATTTCTATGGCTGCTCATATCCTAGTTGTCGAAGATGAAGCTAAACTCGCTCAATTTATTGAATTAGAGCTTAAATATGAGGGTTATACTGTCACTGTTGCCCCAGATGGGTTAGCCGGGTTAACGGCGGCTAGAGAATCTCATCCCGATTTAATTTTATTGGATTGGATGTTACCAGGAATTTCTGGGTTAGAAATTTGTAAGCGGCTGCGGCAAACCGGGGATAAAGTTCCGATTATTTTATTAACGGCTAAAGATGAAATTAGTGATCGCGTGACGGGTTTAGATGCCGGCGCAGATGATTATATTGTTAAACCCTTTAGTTTAGAGGAATTACTGGCAAGAGTTCGGGCTAATTTACGACGTACACAAGAAGAAAACCCCGAGGAAATTTTATTTAATGATTTACGACTTAACCGCAGTACCCGAGAAGTTTATCGCGCTAACCGTTTAATTGAATTGACGGCTAAAGAGTTTGAATTATTAGAATATTTAATGTCTCATCCCCGCCAAGTTCTCACCCGTGACCAAATTTTAGAACGGGTATGGGGCTATGATTTCATGGGAGATTCTAATATTATTGAGGTCTATGTCCGTTATTTACGCTTAAAACTCGAAGAGAATGGAGAGAAGCGGCTTATTCAAACTATTCGGGGTGTTGGGTATGTTTTACGAGATTAGCGGCTGTGCTAATTTGCCGGTTTTCAAACTGAGTAAGTTAACATCAAAATATACTCAAATGTTGGGGAAAATAGAGCATGATACAATCTTCTAAGAGTATTGATTTACCGCCACCATTTCCGGACCACACCCAACTTCCGGAATCTGACGGTACTTTTGTGAAAAACTTTCAGGAACATCCCCAAAGCATCATTTTAACTGATTCTCTTGGCCCAGTTTTAGAGCGATTATACCCTGATGGACAGTATGCTATAGGTCAAGATTGTGGGATTTATTGGCGAGAAACTGATCCTCCTGAAAAAGGCGCAGAAGCACCCGATTGGTTTTTTGTTCCTGGTGTTCCTCCTACTTTAGATGGACAGATTCGCCGTTCTTATGTTCTTTGGCGAGAGTATAGAACTCCTTTAATTGCTTTAGAATTTGCCAGTGGAGATGGGGAAGAAGAACGAGATAAAACGCCTCTTTCTGCCACTAATTTAAGAGAAAATATTAGACCTGGTAAATTTTGGGTTTATGAACAAATTATGCGAATTCCCTTTTATGGAATTTATGAGATCAGAAATGAGAGATTAGAAGTTTATCATTTTGTTGATGGAGGTTATCAACTTTTAGAATCCAATGAACGGGGACATTATCCTATTTTTCCCTTAGAAATAGAATTAGGATTATGGCGAGGGAATTACCAAAATTTAAGTCAGACTTGGTTGCGCTGGTGGGATAATCAGGGCAATTTACTGTTAACTGGCCGTGAAAGAGCTATATTAGAAAAGGAGCGAGCAGAACAAGCCGAATTAGCTTTAGTTCAAGAAAGACTGCTTAGAGAGCAACAGGAGCAAAGATTACAAGCAATGGCTGAACGTCTGCGAGAATTGGGTATTGAACCAGATTCTATTTAGTTAGTTGTTAGCCCATAGTATACTTTTGAATAAAAACTCCTGACTACTGACTATTGACTAATTAATTGAAACTCTTTTAAAGCCGGATAAAAGTTGAGATTTTCATGAGAAGGACGACTTAGTTTAATCAGTGCAAATCGTTGTAAAGGCGTTAATTGCTGCCACTGTTGGAGAGTCAGAGTAACATCAAATTCAGCCGCTTTTTCTTGTACTGTTTCAGGGATGTCTTTAGTATCTATCCAAGGGGGATGAGGATCAATTTCTAACTCTTTTGCTGGTGCGCCGGTTTTTTGGGTAATCAGGTTTTGCAGAAAGTCTCGATAGCGTTGACTTTCCTCGGGGGTACTACAAGGCCGTTTAACCAGTTCTTGACGTTCCGGTTGGCTAAACTGACTCCAGTGAGATAATTTCAGTTTTACGCCGCAGGTGTCGAGTTTCATTCTTACCTGCATGGGGATACATCGCAGAGAATCAACAAAATCTGTTTCAAAGTCAAAAAAATCTTTCATTTGAATTTTATAGAGCTTAGTCAGCTTGCTTTATTGGTCTTTATTTAGCCGTATAATCAAATAATATTTAAATTTAGCTTAAAATTCTGAGACTAAACCATTAAAGAAAGAAGTAGCCATTTAAAAATAAGGTATGATGAACTTAAGAATTTACTGAGAAGTCAACCATTATTTAGAAACCTTCTTTTTGAAAAGAAGTCCAAATCCTATGGCTGTGCTTGTTCCCAATAAGGTTAAAGGTTCCGGCATAGGTGTTCCCTGAAGAGTCGCTGTCCAAGTTCCGCTATCCTGATAATTAGGTTCGCCATAATTTATTGCATTCCAAGAACCCCGCACAACTTTATTAAATCCTACTTCAGGAGAGTACATACTAAAATAGTGATAACCTTCATGTCTGGTTTGACCAAAAACCCATCCGGACTCTACCACATACTCCTCGTCATAATAATCATAATCATCATAATACTGGTTCCCCATCGATACTGGAACAGAGGGATCTTTCCACCAGCGAACCCCTAAATTGTCTAAACCCCAGGAGTCTACAACGAAATCTACATCAGTTCCTCCTTGAGGATCAAAGAACAAGGGTCGCAATTTAATAGTGGCCTCAAAATTTGTTAGAAGGGTCTTGACTTTAAAACCTTTAGGTGGAGGGGGTAGTATTTCCCCTGTTTGTTGATCATAATACCCGTTTTCATAGTACCACTCTTCCGAGTAAATATTTGTTTGGATAAAATATCTCTGATCTTGATTATAACTAAATTCCCCTGTTCCAACTAGCTTATTAGTTCCATCAAAAAACTTTAAGTTCCAAGTCTTGATATTAACCGCTAAAGATGGGTTAGGAACCAATAATGTGCTAATTAAAACCGCTCCCGAAGTTGTTGTCATTAAATGCTTGATATTGATCATAAATTTACTCCTTTATTAAGATGTTAATTAGGCTAACAAGTCTTTTTTGATTATCTTGTGAGTTTTAAATTCGTCAGAATTTTTCATCTAATTATAAATGCTCTATTAGATTAGAGTTCTTACCTTAAAAAAAATTTACTTTTCTGAGCCTAAAAGCCAATCAACTAAGTAGGTGGGCTGGGGTGCGGAACGAGTTCCGCACTGCCATTAAACGTAAAACGGAGAGAGGGAACAAACAAGAGGCAACAGGCAACAGGCAACAGCCTCTGGGATTGAGGCATTTTTAAGAGTTAATAAGAGTGTTCATTTATTTGTGCCCACCTACTTATCTTATCTTTATGGGGTGGCAGAGGCTAACTCTGAATTTAAAAAGTTTTGATAAGCTCCAGCAGAAGAATCTTTTGATAAAAAAGCCACAGGAATTAATTGCACGGCACAAGCTTTTAATTCGGGTTCTAAAGAGATAGGACAAGCGATCGGATGAGTGAGATTATTTGCCTCGGCATTATCGGCCCAGATTGCGCCCCAGTGCATAGGAACAAAGACAGTTCCCGGTGTAATAGCTTTAGTTATCATCGCTGGAAAACGAGCCGCACCTCGACGGGACCGCACTTCAATTAATGCGCCTTCTTCTATTTTTAAATTAGCCGCATCACGGGGATGAATTTCGATAAAAGGATTGGGGTGCATTTTCTTAATTTTTTCAATGCGTCCGGTACGGGTTTGAGTATGCCAATGGCCATATAATCTCCCCACAGTTAACACAAAAGGATAATCTTCATCAGGGGGTTCTGCTAATCCTTTAGAATGAAAAGCAGCGAACCTTGCTCTCGTATCAGGGGTATTAAATTTCCAATCTGTATAAAGGCGTTTGGCGGAGGGTTTTTCTGCTGGATTTTTAAATAAAGAGGTAAAAAGTTTTTCTTCTTTTTGATCGATTACTGGGTTTTCTTCTTCTGGACAAGGCCACTGTAAAGGGCCTTCTTGTTGTAGCCTTTCGTAATTAATTCCCGTCATATCACAGGGACGGTTACGGGTTGCTTGAATAAACTCTCGATGAACATCTGCTGAGGTTTCAAACTGAAACTGTTCTGTAAACCCTAAACGTCGTCCCACTTCGGCAAAAATTTCCCAATCGGCTTTTGCTTCCCCTGGACGAGGACGAAACTGAGGACACAGAGTCACCATTCTTTCAGAATTGGTCATGGTGCCCGTTTTTTCACTCCACTGGGCCGCCGGTAAGATAATATGGGCATAAGCTGCGGTTTCTGTGGGGTAATAAGCGTCTTGATAGACTGTTAAAGGAGATTTTAACAGAGCGGCTTTCGTGCGTTCTAGATCGGGCATACTCACAGCCGGATTAGTGGCGGCAATCCATAATAATCCTACCTCTCCGGTTTCTAATCCTGTGATCATACTCCAGCAATCCCGGCCCGGTTCCGGCGAAATTTGCCCCGGTTTGAGTCCCCATAATTGCTCTAATTCGGCTCGATGTTGGGGATTTTTCACCACACGGTATCCGGGGAGAATATGCGATAAGCCGCCGGCTTCTCGTCCTCCCATAGCGTTAGGTTGTCCGGTTAAAGAAAAAGGTCCGGCCCCGGGTTTACCGATATTAGCGGTCATCAGATGTAAATTAATAATGGTGCGGACTTTTGCCGTTCCTTCAGAAGACTGATTGACCCCCATAGACCATAAGGATAACACCCGTTCTGAGTCGGCCCAATAGCGGGCGGCTTGTTCTAGGTCTTCGATAGGGATATTACAGCTTTGGGCGACGATTTCGGGGGAATAATGGCGGATGATTTGTGCATATTCAGCAAAACCTTGGGTACATTCATCAATAAAGTAAGTGTCAATTTTGCCCCAACGCATTAATAGATGGGCTATACCGTTGAGTAAGTCTATATCTGTGCCGGGTTTAATGGCTAAGTGGAGGTCTGCCGCCTCGGCGGTTTTGGTGGTACGAGGATCGACGACAATTAATTTAGCTTTACGGTCTTTTTTGAGGTGTTTGTGAAGGCGGTTAAAGACGATGGGATGGCATTCTGCCGCGTTGGTTCCAATTAAAAAGGCACAATCGGTTAAATCTAGGTCATCATAGCAGCATGGCGGACCATCAGAACCAAAGCTTTGTATATATCCGGCCACTGCTGAGGACATACAGAGGCGGGAGTTGGCATCAAAATTGTTGGTTCCTAAACAGCCTTTGAGGAGTTTTTGGGCAATATAATAATCTTCGGTTTGAAATTGACCCGATCCATACATACAAATACCATCGGGTCCGTCAGTAGCGATGACAGTTTTAATACGATGGACAATGCGATCAAGTGCTTCATCCCAACTGACTTGACGAAATGATTCGCCGAGAGAGTCTCGCATCATCGGATATTTGAGGCGATCTTTATCCACTGCTTCGCTGACGGTTGCTCCTTTAACGCACACCATTCCTTTACTGGAGGGGTGAGCGCGATCGGCGGTAACTTTCCAAATGGGGTTTCCTTGACTATCTCGATGGGTAGCACGGCCGGCGGATGCTGGTGGCGAGACTTCTAAACCGCAACCTACGCCACAATAAGGACAAAGGGTTTTTACTGAGTCAGTCATTATGATTCTGCTTGAGATCAGTGATTGGAGTATCTGCTTTTGGCATTACCTGATCTTGATGGTCTTAATATTTCTTCAACTAAACTGTAACTTTTCATACCAATTTAGTCAGCGTTTACTGTTTTAGAATGCTTTTTATGCAGGTAACGCATTTCATTAGCTGTGATCACAAAGTCCCCCTCTGGATAAGTAGGGGCGCTCCGCTTGCGCCCTGGGGAATGTGTGGGGAGAGTGTGGGGAGAGGGGGGAGAATCTATAAAATTAGGAAAAGTTTATGTCTTCATAAATAAGAGATATAGGACAGGAAAAGTTAATACTATTTAGGTTAATTTCGTCATTTTCTTGATAGGGGTGAAGCTCCCAAAAGCCTTTGTCATTGAGCCGAAAGCATTCTACATTGATTTTTTCTGCATCAATGAGAACATATTCTTGTAAAGTGTCAATTTGACGATAAAATTTAAATTGATCACCTCGGTCAAAGGCTTCCGTACTCGGGGATAAAACTTCTATAATTAAACAGGGATGATAAACAATTAAGCGTTCTTTTTTATCCCGTTCATCACAAGTTACCATCACATCTGGATAAAAAAAGGGGCCTTTTTCGGAAATCCCTACTTTTACATCGACCATTTGAACTTTACACCCTTTACCTCGCAAATGAGATTTTAAAGCGCTAGTTATGTTAATGGCGATATCGTTATGAAAAATTGTTCCCCCTGTCATGGCGTATATTTCGCCGTTAATATATTCGTGTTTGACGGGTTGTTGTGCTTCCCAGTCGAGATATTCTTGAGGGGATAAATTAGGGAGTTTAGGGGTAGCTATCATGGATTTAATTAACAAGAGAAAGTGTGAAAATTTCTCTAAAAATTTATTGTTGTAAACTGCGCTGGAGTTCTTGAACTATCTCCTGTGATAAACCTGTATAACGCCTAACTTGTTCTATACTGATTCCATCTCGCAGTAAATTTAACGCGACTTCTTTAATTCCTTGTAGTCTTCCTAGTAGAAGTTCCTGCACGAATTCTTCTGATAAACCCGAACAAGCTACAACTTGTTCTACACTCATTCCGCTTTGAAGTAAATTTAAAGCGATTTCTTGTTTTGCCTGTTGTAATCCTTCTTGTCTTCCTTCTTGTAATCCTTGTTCTCGTGCTTCTTTGACGATTTCTTGATAGATAACGGATTCTTGCATAATGTCTCGCCTCAAAACTTGTTGAATGATCTCTTTATTCAATACTAACCCTGCTAGAATTGATGTTGCTGCTGATAAATTGGATCTTACTCGCCGTTGGGGGAGAGTATCTATTATTCTAGCGACTTCCCGTAATACCTCGGTTTTTTGCTCGGTTTGACTTAGCACAGCAAAAGATAGTAATCCTGGCGTATTTAAAAACAATTCTGTTGGTTGTTCCCAAAGACGAATAACCTCAAATTCATGATGCAATTTATCAGCAGAAAAAGTGTTTTGATACACTAATTCTGAGTTACTCTTTTTGAGATAAATAACCACTTGCCGCATCGCTTTTTGAGGATAGCGACGGTAAACCCGGAGACGATAATCTGCCATCCTAAAGGGAATATCCGGGTCGGGTTGGGTTTGAAATTCGACTTGTAGAACAATATTTGATGATTGTTTTAAAATTAAAGAATCAGAGCGAATTGGTTCTAGGGAAAGTTCTTTAGGACTTAATTCTGTTAAAAGAATCGGCTCACCTAATAACCAAGTCGCTAACTCCGTTGAAAATTCTTCCGCTATAAATTTACAAACATTATCATACATTTATGATAATTTTAAATGAAAAAATGGGAATGATTTACAGTTCTAAAATGGGATAATCTGACTCTCGTTCAAAACGTGTCATATTGGTAAATTTTCTTAATTGAACTTGTTTGATGCTTAAAATTTGAGGGTCATTTTCTAACCACTGATCATTAAATTTAGAGAGAAGATTAGCAAGATTATCGCGGTCAAGATTTTCGGGAATCTCACCGAAATAGCCTAGGGTAATATGAGCCGTAAAATAATATTGTTGCTCAATGCCTAAACCCATTAAGCCTGAATTTTGATAAATTGACCGTCTTAGTTCGGCAATTTGTTCATAGACGGATTCATCTTTTGGTGCTAACCCAACCACTAAGGAACGGGGATATATTAGCAGTCCTAAGATTTGCCATTGGAGGGAGCCGCCTGTAACAGCAGACTCTTGATATTTTTCAAAGCTTTCCTGAATACAGGCTTTTAATTGCTGATCAAAATTGGGATTATTTTGAGCCGCATCTTTATAGGCTCCATCCCAGATTAAATCAGCCACCGTAAAGTGATAACTTTCTATAGGAGTGGGTACAATTAACCCAGGCTCCACTTGATTAACTAACTGTTTTTGAAAGGCTTCCAGATTTTGGTAAAAGTCTGTATTATCGGGATCTTCGAGTCCCGGAGGAGTGATAATACTATATCCTTCAAAGATAGCCGGTTCCCCTTCTATAAATTTAGGAGACTTTTGGATATTCTGGAGTTGGCTTTCATAGGTAGCGAGTAGCGTCATGGGTGCTACCCGATTAATATAGGTTTGGTAGGTTTCGTCCAATCTACTTTTCCCCGTTTGAAGACAATATATATTTTATCTTGCCAAGCGACCTGTAAGTTGGGAAATTATGCCTATTTATCTATTTTGGGGTGAAGATGATTTTGCTATCACTCAAGAGGTTGAACGCTTACGTCAAGATGTTCTTGACCCCAGTTGGATACAATTTAATTATGATAAGCTGGCCGGTGATGCGGCTGAAAATGTGATCGAAGGGTTAAATCAAGCCATGACTCCGGTGTTTGGGAGCGGGGGAAGGTTAGTCTGGTTGGTGGAAACAACGATTTTTGGGCAGTGTTCAGAGGGGTTATTATCGGAGTTACAGCGAACTTTGCCGCATATTCCGGAAGAGTCTCATCTTCTATTTACCTCCAGCAAGAAACCTGATAAACGCCTCAAGTCGACTAAGTTGGTAGAAGAATATGCTAAAGTTCAAGAGTTTGCTTTGATACCCCCTTGGAAAACTGAGGAAATTGTTCAAAGGGTTCAATCTGTTGCTCACAGTAAGGGGGTGAAATTAACGGCGGCGGCGGTGGATTTGTTGGCGGAGTCGGTGGGTAATAATACCAGGCAGTTGTGGAGTGAGTTAGATAAGTTATCGGTTTATGGACAGGGTAAACCCATCAATGAAAATGTGGTGGCGAGTTTGGTGAATGTTAATACTCAAAATAGTTTACAACTGGCGACGGCTATTCGTGAGGGAGACGCGGCTAAGGCGCTCTCTTTGGTGGCAGATTTAATTAGCCGCAATGAACCAGCTTTGAGAATTGTAGCAACTTTGGTGGGACAGTTTCGCACTTGGGCAATGGTTAAGTTGAAAATTGAGGCGGGGGAGAAGGATGAAAAGGCGATCGCAACGGCGGCGGAAGTAGGCAACCCGAAACGGATCTATTTTTTACGCAAGGAGGTGCAAGCTTTTAAGGGGAGTCAGTTGTTGGCGACTTTGCCTCTGTTGTTTGAGTTGGAGTTAAGTCTTAAACGGGGGGCTGATCCGTTGGCGGCTTTGCAAACTAAGGTGGTTGAGTTGTGTAGGCTTTTTTCGAAGGGTTGATGCCCTAAAACGCCCTCACCCTGAAGGGTGGGGCTATACGAACGAAGCCTGCCTACGCAGGCTTTAAGGGAAAAATGAAAGAATTCTGTAGGGTGTGTTAGGCGGCTACCATTTTTGATCATGAAAGAGATTTAACAATCCGCCGTAACGCACCATTTTAGGATTAATTGTTCCCTATTTCCTATCTTTTAAATATTCTTCCCGTTGCTGTAAAAAGTCTTGATGATATTCTTCGGGTATCCTTTTTAATGCTTCTTCTACTGGCATGGTAAACAGCATTAACATTAAGCAATATTGGTAATTAGCGGCTATTGTTTGAGTGGTGGGATGGTCTTCTCCTAGGGTTCGTTGTACGATTTCTAAGGCTTGTAGATACAAGGGTGCGGCTTCGGTCAACCTTCCCTGGGATTTGTATAATCCCGCTAAATTATTGAGGGATTGTGCCGTGTCGGGATAGTCTATTCCTAAGACTTTTTGTCTTATTTCTAAGGCTTGTAGATACAAGGGTTCCGCTTCGGTCAACCTTCCCTGAGAGTCGTATAAAAGGGCTAAATTATTGAGGCTCGTTGCTGTGGAGGGATGGTCTATTCCTAAAACTTTTTGTTTTATTTCTAAGGCTTGTAGATACAAGGGTTCCGCTTCGCTCAACCTTCCTTGATAATAATATAAATAGGCTAAATTATTGAGGCTCATTGCCGTGTCGGGATGGTCTATTCCTAAGACTTTTTGACGGATTTCTAAGGCTTGTTGATACAAATTTTCGGCTTCCGTAAACCTTCTCTGAGAGTCGTATAAACCCGCTAAATTATTGAGGCTCATTGCCGTGTCGGGATGGTCTATTCCTAAGACTCTTTGACGGATTTCTAAGGCTTGTTTTAACAAGGGTTTCGCTTCGGTAGACCTTCCCTGACAGGAGTATAAATAGGCTAAATTATTAAGGATCATTGCTGTGGAGGGATGGTCTATTCCTAAGACTTTTTGAGTAATTTTTAATGCCTGTATATACAGGGGTTCCGCTTCGTTAAATCTTCCCTGACAATAGTAGCAATAGGCTAAATTATTGAGGCTCATTGCTGTGGAGGGATGGTCTATTCCTAAAACTCTTTGTAATATTTCTAAGGCTTGTTTTAATAAAGGTTCTGCTTCCATAAACCTTCCCTGATAACTGTATAAGACTGCTAAATTATCGAGGGAAGTTGCCGTGTCGGGATGGTCTATTTCTAAGAGTCTTTGGTTGATATCTAAGGCTTGTTGTAACAAGGTTTCTGCTTCCGTAAACCTTCCTTGAGAACGGTATAAACCGGATAAAATAGTAAGGGACATAGCCGTGGACGGATGGTTTATTCCGAATCTTTTTTTAGTTTCTTGTAAGCACTGCTTACTCCATCTTTCTGCTTGAATATAAGTGCCTTGACCTTCATAAAATCTAATCAATCCTTCAAATATCCAGACCAACTCTTCTTCTTGATTTCCTAGCCAATCGATTAAATTATTTGCTACTTCTATTAAATGAGGAATGGCTTCTGTAACTGCTTTGATTTCGGTTAGTGTTGGAGTTTGAGAAAGAGAAGAAGAACAGCTTACCATTATCTTACACAACTTTTGCTTATAATCATCCGCTTCTTCTAAATCCTTCAGTTTAATCTGAAAAAATTCTCTCAGGAGTGGATGTAATTGATATTGATTATTCCCTCTCTCTTCTAATAAACTACGATTAACTAAAGCATTATCCCGTAGTTCTTCCTTGAAATTTTCTAAAGCTTCTTGTTTCTCTTCTATCCAATTTTCTAACCATTCTTCTACCTCTTCAAAATCATTAAATTCTTCCCCTTGCTGTCCTAAATATTGTTGCAATTCTCTGAGTTTTTCTTGATAAGCATCTTCATCTTTATCCGAGGTTTCTAGAAACTCTTCCCAATAAAAAACCGTAACACTATCAACCTCTAACAAACACTTTTCTACCCACTCCCACTTTATGGCACTCGCCGCAAACAAACTCAGAAAACAAGCCAACTTTTTCGCCTCAGAAGATAAATCTTCCCAAGATAATTCCATTGCTGCTTTTACTCCCCTTTGGGCAGTCATAAAAGCTGTATCTGATGGGTTTAATGCTTTCTCATCGAGTCCTTTTTTCTTAAGCCGCTTAATAAGTTCCTTTATAGTCAGTCCTCGATGTTCATCTAAATATTTACCGACTAATTCCAATCCTAGCGGCAAATAGCCCAACTTTTCGCATAATTCCTGAACCTGTTCTAACTCTGCCTCAATTCTGGCATCTCCAACGAGGGAGCGCAATAACTTAATAGCCGCATCCTTCGAGAGAACATCAAGCTCAATTCTTGGAATACTTACCCCAGGACGGTTACGACTGGTCAACAGAACCTTAAACTGAGAGGGTGACGGGGGTAAATAAGGGATGACCTCATGATAGTCCTGTACATCATCATAAATGATTAATGCCTGACCTAACCCCCCCTGCCCCCCTTCCCTACGAGGGAATGGAGGAGAATAATTGCTCCCCTCTCCAGCAAAAAAAGAATCTTCCGCTTTTCCCCCTCTTGCAGGAGGGGGTAGGGGGAGGTGGAGAGGGGTTGGGGGAGAGGTAAACCAATTTCGCCAACAATAACGAACCTTATCCCCGATTTCTAACTCATCAGGGGGATTGACATTTAAGTAAACTTGTGCATAGTTAACCAGTTGAGTCCCTAACTCAACCCCTCTACCATCTAACCAACAGATTCCCCCTTGATAGTCTTGTTGATACTGTAGGGCATATTGGGTAACTAATTCAGTTTTTCCCACCCCTCCCATCCCTGCGATCGCACAAATAGCCAATCTTCCCTCTAGCTGTAGTTGAGTGTGAATCTCTAGGAGTTCTCTTTCTCGTCCGACAAAGTGACGTGAACCCATTTTAGGGGGTAAATTACTCAGTTTAAGCCGCCTCCCCGGCAATTTATCCGAAGAGGCATCTAAGGGTTTAAAACTTCATTGAGTACCTCCTCAACTCGTTCTAGTCCACATCCTCCCTCGCCATTTGCCCAATTTAACAGCGCTGATACTCTATCTCCCTGCGGTGCGTGTGAAGCTGGTATAATTCCCCTAGGTGGCTCTAGCTCAAAAATGATCATCTCTAACTGTGGTGAAGGAATACCATTAAGGCGGCTCATTAATTGCATTCGTCCTTTAAACACCTTTTTTCCTCCTGGTATTTTTTCAGTGTTAGATTTATCTTTTTCTAATCTAGTTTCTACCGCTTGTATAATTTGCTCAAAATCCGATTGCCGGTGTAGTTCAGGAGTAAGAGCATTGATATTTTTGAGAATATCAGTTAGTTGATCTATATTTCTTTTTATATCAGCGTATTGCTGAAGAGTTTTATAAATACTGGTAACATCTAAAATTGAACCTGACTTAAGCTTATCTTCTAAATTCTTTATTTTTTGATCCCAATAGTGTAAATAATCAATTCTATCTTCATCTTTATAAATTTTGGCATCTTTTAAAACAATCGGAAAAATCCGATCATAGAAATCCCCATGCTTGGCAATTTCTACTAATTCAAACATACAATTTTCAGATTTTAAATATTTATCACTAATAACGACAAGAATACATTTACCTTGTCCGATACGCTCCATAAATTCTTTAATTAAACCTCTATAGCCCAAATCGGTTTTATCTCGGATAATTTTAATTTGCCGCTTTTGGAAAGCTTCTTCAAGTTGGTTGGCAAATTCTTCACTATCACCTTGCCAGGCATAGGAAATAAAAACCTGCGGCGAGTTACTGGTTTCCATTTTTAGCTGATTAATCAAATTATTACTTCTATTTTGTCTCTTTTTTACGGTTAGTCAAGAGTAGAGAATAGAAAGTTTATATTAGAATTTATAGACTTTGATATTTTTCCGCTTAGATATAGGGTTCTGGGGAGCAATGCCCACCCTACTACCTTGGCTATTATAAAATGGTGCGTTACGGCGGACTGTTAAATGTTCTTCGCGCAGCAATGATGGTAGCCGCCTAACACACCCTACGCAATGCGGCTATACATAGCTTGTGGTGAGCATTGCCCACCCTACAAGAATATAACCCAAAAAAATATAGCCCGCGTAGGCGGGCTTTGTTCGTATAGCCACACCCTTCAGGGTGAAGGCCAAATAATTTACGACTGTGCTAAAACTGCCGCCGCCGCAGCAACACCGGCCCCGGGAGTAGCACCTTCATACCCCAACTCTTGCAGAGTGGTTTCTAAAGCGCCAATAGCGGCTAAAATATCCCGTTCACTGACAAACCCTAAATGCCCTATGCGGAAGATTTTCCCTTTTAAATGGTCTTGTCCACCGGCCAAAGCGATATCAAATTTTTTCTTGATGGTGGAGCGGATTTTTTCAGCATCGACAGTAGTGGGGATAACTGCCGTTATTGCCGTACTCGCATGAGTATCAGGCGCAAATAGAGGTAAATTGAGGGCTTTCATGGCTGCCCGGGTGGCGGCTGTGTTGCGTTGATGACGAGCGAAAATATTTTCTAACCCTTCTGCTTTCATCATCTGTAGGGCCACTTGTAACCCATACATCAAATTCACTGGAGGAGTAAAGGGAGAACTATCTTTATCGGTGGCTTTTTTGTACTTGCCTAAGTCGAGATAGAATTTAGGAAGGGTTGCCGTTTCGTAGGCTTTCCAGGCTTTTTTGCTAACAGAGACAAAACCTAAACCCGGGGGGATCATATAGCCTTTTTGAGAGCCGCTTCCCACCACATCTAAACCCCATTCATCAATGGGAATATTCAGCGCTCCCATACTGGTGACAGCATCGACAATGATTAAAGCTTCTCCATGAGCTTTAACATATTTATTTATGGTTTCTAGGTCATTGAGAACCCCGGTAGAGGTTTCTGAATGGGTGATAATAACTGCCTTAATTTGTTTGTCTTTATCGGCTTCTAATTTGGCGCGGAATTCTTCAGGATCTAAAGGCTTACCCCATTCGGTTTTAATCAAATCTACATTTAAGCCGAACGCTTTACTAATTAAGCCCCAACGTTCGCCGAATTTGCCGTTATCTCCCACTAAAACCCGGTCTCCAGGACTGAGGAAATTAATAATCCCGGCTTCCATTGCGCCGGTACCTGATACGGTTAAACAAAGAACATCATTTTGGGTTTGATGGAGCCATTTGAGGTTTTCTGTAATTTCTGCTATGACTTTACTAAAATCGCCGCTCCGGTGACCGATGGGGTGTTTAGCCATTGCCAGTAAAACTTGTTCTGGCACGGGCGTAGGGCCCGGAATCATGAGCATAGGTTTACCATCCATGAATTGTTTCCTCTTTCTTGCTGTAACGTTTCAATTTTTAATACTCTGGGTCTGAATTACTTTTGCTCGAGAGAGCCTTTTATTGTAACCTACTTCAATATTTCTTAACCCCCCAAAGACGAAAAAAATCACCCTACCCCATTTACCATAAAAAATAGATGTTCCAATTCCTCATTTGTTAATTTTAAATTTACGATTCGTTCTCATCCCTGAGAAAACGAGGGGCGAATACCTCTGAAACTTCTTCGGGTTTGACGTTGACACTATTGAGGGACCAACGATACTCAAAAGGAGTATGAGTTTGATCACAGATGGTTTCTAGTTGTTTTTGCTGTGCTAAGGCTTTTCGTAGACTAAT
Organism: Gloeothece verrucosa PCC 7822; assembly: GCF_000147335.1. Taxonomy (NCBI): domain Bacteria; kingdom Bacillati; phylum Cyanobacteriota; class Cyanophyceae; order Chroococcales; family Aphanothecaceae; genus Gloeothece; species Gloeothece verrucosa. The sequence continues at coordinate 1,399,355 of NC_014501.1, read as the reverse complement.
AATCAGTTGTTGAACTTGTGTTCTTAGGGCAGGATCTTTTTCCACTGCGATAATCGTTTTTCGTTCCAACAACTGTAGGAGTAATTCGTAGTGGACATGGGAAGGAAGGGGAATTGGCTTCATCACAGTTATCGGTTGTTAGTCTTTTCTTGTTTATTGTTATCAGCCAGTTTAGCTTATTCTGCTGAAAGCTTTTGCGGGTTTGTTCTCCCTAACTAATTTTATAAGCCAAATAATCGGCACAGATGGCGATCAACTCTTGATTATAGCCTAGAAAACAATTTCTGAATTGCCTGGGCTGGGTCAGTTTGTTTAACTAATGATTCTCCAATTAACACTGCTTTCGCGCCGCACGAGTGAACAAATTGCAAATCATCGGGTGTATATAATCCCGATTCACTAACCACAAGAATGCCTCGCTGTTTCAGTTGTTCCCCTCTGGCTGTCAATAGTTCTGATGTGGTTTGTAAATCTACCTTAAATGTCTCTAAATTGCGGTTGTTGATGCCTACTAAAGCGACTCCATCTATGGCTAATACGCGATCCAGTTCAGCTAAGGTATGAACTTCGATCAGGGCTGTCATCTTCAATGCCTTGATAATTTTGACAAAATAGCGTAAATCTTGATCATTTAAAATGGCTGCAATCAGTAATACTGCATCTGCTCCCTTGCTACGAGCGTAATAAATTTGATAGGGATAAATAATAAATTCTTTGCATAAAATCGGCAAGTCTACGCTTTGACGTACTAGGGCTAGGTTATCATAACTGCCCTGAAAAAATTTTTCATCCGTCAGCACTGATAAACAACTTGCCCCTCCTTGTTGGTAAGCTTGGGCGATCGCTACTGGATCAAAGTTTTCTCGGATCACTCCTTTACTGGGAGAGGCTTTTTTCACTTCGGCTATCAGGGCGGGTTGGGTTTTCCCATTCGCTAAAGCCTCAAGAAAGTTTTGAGGCGGCGGCATATCTTGCACTTGCTTGCGTATTTCTATTAAAGGAAGACGTTCTCTAATTCTGTCTACTTCTTTTTCTTTATTCCAGACTATTTCTTCTAATATATGCCTCGGTTGGGCATCGGGGACTTTTACTTGATAGCGTAAGGTATCGACTTCTACAGGAGGGTTAGGGGGTCGTCGTCTAATTTGCATTCTGCTATTGTACGTTATACGGTGTAGTCATCGCTTTTTGTTTCATCTCATATTGTTCCATACCTCAGTGCTGTTACGCTATATTTACCCAAAAAAAAGGTTAGATAGACCTTTTAATGCTTTCTAACCTGGAGATTAGCTTTTCTAAAACTGTATCTTTTTTAATTTAATGGAGAGCTTCTACTTTTTCTACTGTCCAGACTGTAAAACTCTCGGCTCCTAACGCTTTTCTGATAGCCATCTGTTGATTGGAAGCCGTTAAGGTGATTGCTTGACGATTATTAAACAATGTATTGGTTAATATGACTTTATATTTAGGCATTTTGGCTTCTCATATAATTTAAAACGATTTAATTTTAAATTTTTTTGGGGATCATTACCGTATCCTAAGATACTAAGCTATTCCTGAATCAGCCAAGCCGCATCGGCATTACCGATCATCAAGATTGTCAATCAACTTTTTAAACTTTTTCTCATTCTATTTAGTGTTCAAAAACATTAGGATACAAAAGTAAATCAAGGGAAACGATGACAGGCAGACATTGAAAACAGTCTTGAGCTAATTGCCAACGGTCTTCCCGTTGTAACATGGTGATTAATTTTTGCTTTAATCCTAATAAATAGCGAACATCATTAGCCGCATAACTTAATTGTTCTTCTGATAAATTGGCGGCATTTCCCCAATCTGAACTTTGGGCGGTTTTATCTAATTCTATTCCTTCTAACTCGAGAACTAAACTTTTTAATCCATGACTTGAGGTATAGGTACGAGCCAATTTACTCGCAATTTTTGTACAAAAAATGGGGGTGGTTTCTATGCCTAAATGGTGACGCAATTGAGCCACATCAAACCGGGCAAAATGGAACACTTTAATGCTGTGATTATTTTCCATCAATTGCTTTAATTTCGGGGCTTCTTTTTGTCCTTTGGCAATACGAATAGCGGTAACATAACCGGTCGGATCGCAAAGTTGCACCAAACAAAGACGATCACGATGAGGAATTAAACCCATAGTTTCCGTATCTACTGCGATAGCTTCTGCCTGTAAATACTGAGCTAAAATATCATCGGATAGGTCGCCTTCCAAAACTTGAAAATTGTCTAATGCCATTTTTAACACCTGTTAACGTCTTTTGACAAAAAGTTGAGTCAAATAATACTCTCCTTTCGCATTTTTAGCAATACCAATTCCGGTTAAATCGAAATTTCCTTGCATATTTTTCCGATGACCTGGACTTTTAATCCATCCTTCTACAGCCACTTTAACCGGGTCACTATAACCCATATTGAAGGCTAAATTTTCTCCCACTGTTCGAGTGGGGATTTGATTAGCTATGGCTTTTACCCGTCCTTCAAATCCATTATGACTAAAGGTGGCTTCTCCGTTGGCCATTTTTTGACTATATCTTCTAGCCACTTCACTGATGCGGTTATCCCACAGCAACGGGGAAAGTTTTTGAGAACGACGATATTGATTGACTTGTTGATAAGTTTTTTGTTCTAAGGCCGTCAACACATTGGTCTTTAAAGAAGCTTTTTTAATCTTAGAATCCGAGGACCCAGAAGCGGCTTGAGGTTTGATAAAAATTTGGGTAAAGTAATATTCTCCTTGACGATTTAAGGCCACTCCTACACCCGTTAAATTGAAATTACTTTCTATATTTTTGAGATGTCCTGGACTTTTTAGCCATCCTTGAACGGCTACTGTAGCGGGGTCTTTTGCGCCTTCATTAAAAGCGACATTTTCAGCCGCTTGCTGATAGGGGATGGTCTGGCCTATTTGTTGTAGCCGCTTTTCAAACCCTTCATGAGAGAAGGGAACGGTTTTAGCGGCCATTCTCTGACTATGAATCCTGGCTTGTTGAGCAATGGTATTATTAAAGGTTAAAGGGGCTAAGTGGCGAGATTGTCGGTATTGATTAATTTGTCGATAGACATCTTGTTCTAGGGCACTACTGCGAGTGGCATCAGCAACGAGGGATGTAGCGGCTTGGCTACCCATGTTTTCTTCAGAAGGAAAGTTATCGGTCAAAGACTGACAACTCCCCAACCATAAACAAGAAAAAATCAACAATGAACCAGGAATGATTTTCATTCTTGTTGTAGAAATTTAGCCACTGTTTGCACGTCTTTGTCTCCTCGTCCTGAACAGTTAATCACAATGCGAGGACTACCCTTTAATTGAGGGCAGAGGGTTTCTAGATAGGCGATGGCGTGGGAAGTTTCTAAAGCCGGTATAATGCCTTCTAATTGGGATAATCTTTGAAAAGCGTCAACCGCTTCGGTGTCAGTCACGCTGTAATATTCTGCCCGCCCCATATCTTTGAGATAACTATGTTCAGGTCCTACCCCCGGATAATCTAAACCGGCGCTGATAGAATGGGCTTCTATGACTTGCCCTTCTTGGTCTTGTAATAGATAACTCATGGCCCCATGTAACACTCCAGGCCGTCCGGCGGTTAAAGTAGCGGCGTGTTTGCCAGAGGCCACACTTTCCCCGGCGGCTTCTACGCCGATAATCCGGACTGATGAATCTTTAATAAATTCATAAAATAGCCCCATAGCATTAGACCCTCCACCCACACAGGCCATGAGGATATCGGGGAGTCCGCCCCATTTTTCTTGACATTGTTGCTTTGTTTCTTGACCGATAATGACGTGAAAATCTCTGACCATCATGGGATAGGGATGAGGTCCGGCTACCGAACCGAGAATATAATGGGTGGTTTCTACATTGGTTACCCAGTCTCGGATGGCTTCTGAGGTGGCATCTTTGAGGGTTCCGGTGCCGGCTGATACGGGTTGAACTTTTGCCCCTAATAAATTCATGCGAAAGACGTTTAATTTTTGGCGTTCCATGTCATGAACACCCATATAAATAATACATTCAAGTCCAAAACGGGCGCAGACGGTTGCTGTAGCGACTCCATGTTGTCCGGCACCGGTTTCAGCGATAATGCGTTTTTTGCCCATACGTTTCGCTAACAAGACCTGAGCTAGGGCATTATTAATTTTATGGGCCCCGGTGTGGTTAAGGTCTTCTCGCTTCAGGTAGATTTGGGGTCCTGTACCATCTGGTCTAGCATAACGGGCGCTGAGGCGTTCGGCAAAGTACAATGGGCTAGGTCTTCCTACATAGTCCCGTAGCAGTTGATTTAATTCTTGCTGAAACTCTGGGTCATTTTTGTAGCGGTTATAGGCGGCTTCTAGTTCACTTAAGGCCGGCATTAAGGTTTCTGGGACGTATTTCCCGCCATAGGCACCAAAACGTCCTAATTCATCTGGGTATTGTGTGGGTTGTGTCGCGCGGATGGGTGTCGTTGTCATTGTGAATGTGGGTAACTCAATAGGGATAATTGATCTATGTTAGCGAATTGGACAGCGTTATCTTGCTGTAAAAGCCGGTATAGATAATAGTGCTGAGTTTTTTTCGGGCAAAGAAATTAGGCATAAAGCTAACCGATATCAGCGAGTAAGAAAAATATTACAGCGAAAAGGCACTCGTTCAGCTAAACGCAGATTGATTGCGTTATCTGGTAGAGAGAGACGGTTTATCGCTAATATTAACCACAAAATTAGCAAGCAGATAGCACAGCCAAACAGTCTAATAGGTTTAGAGCAACTAACTCATATTAGAGAAAGAACTAAATCTAAATCTGGAAAAAGAGCCAGTAAAAAACAGCGAAAAGCTAACAAAAATAAAGCTCAATGGTCATTTGCAGAATTACACTCCTGTATTGACTATAAAGCTATTATGAATGGTTCTTTAGCTGTTAAAGTTATGGCTAATTACACCAGCCAATGTTGTCCAAAATGCGGTCATGTTTCTAAGGAAAATAGACCAAATAAAGGACTAAATTTTGTTTGTAAAAGTTGTGACTATAAACTTCATGCTGATTTAGTTGGTGGGCGAAACATCGCATTAAGAGCGTTACTTATTCGGCAAGACTGGATGAGTACGGGGATTTTGTCAGCATCCCCTGATGTGTCAGACGAGGAAGCCAAAGCTAAGAGTCTGCAAAGATTCTTGGAGTTGAGGTGGAGTCTAGACGCAAGCCCCGACAAGAGCGCCTTCTTCGGGTCGGGGTAGTTGACATCTCAGGAAAAATTTGTCTCTCCCCTAGACAAAACTTCGCTTTCAAGGGGAAAATTGCTATAGCTCAAACAGCATTTTTGATGTAGAGGAAAGATTTGGTGTACAACACAATTATTGTAGCCCTAGACTGTTCAGACACTTCAGAGAAGGTCATTGCCGCTTTAAAGACTCTTAAGATAGACTCTCAAACTCACATCATCTTTTCTCATGTGCTTCCAGAACCCACGCCGGATAATGATTTAGATGCCGATCGCCCTCAAGCGTCCCCAGAACAACTTTATCAAGAAGCTGAACAACAACTGCTGACCTATCAAAGTGCTTTTGCCGACAGTGAGATCGAAATTGTTAGCGGCGATGTGGCTGAGGAAATTATCCGTTTGGCTAATATTTATGCTGCCGATCTGATTATTTTGGGAACTCGCGGCTTAACTGGACTTCAGCGAGTGATAGAAGGTTCTGTTAGTGGTCAGGTGGTGGCTGAGGCCTCTTGTTCTGTGTTTGTGGTTAAAACCCCCCAAGAGTAACTTCCTTGCCTGATTAGGTGATCATTCTTCTAGATTTCTATTGATTAGTTCTGAGGAAGAATCTAGGGGAACTTGTGCAATCATTGATTCGTTTGGATGAGTCAAACGGTATCGTAAATTGTCGGTAGCACTTTTGATCACACTGGCTAAAGGAACAGCTAGTAATAACCCTAAAATTCCGGCAAATTTTCCCCCAATAAACAAAGCTAAAATCAGCCAAACCGGATTTAAGCCTGTGATCCCTCCCATCAAACGAGGGGTGATCACTTGATCGTTAATCTGTCCTACAATAATAGCCGCAATTAAAACTTTTAATCCTAATACCCAATTTTCTAGGGAGAGAATGATACTGACTAATAAAATGGTAAAAGCACTGGCATAAGGAATTAAACTGGTTAGCCCAATGGTGACCCCAAATAACACGGCATAAGGCACTTGTAAAATCAGGAAAACTACCGTTTGAGAAAGGCTTAAAATTCCCGCTAAAATCGCCTGAGAAGCAAAATATCTTTCAAACTTATCTCGAATTAAATTTCGTAATTCTACATTCCAAGGTTCAGGAATCCAGCTAAAAATTCCATCCCAAATATTTTGACCCGTAAACACTAAAAACACGGTTAACACTAAAACAAAAAGAATATTAAAAATACTGCCAATAGCACCCAAGAGAAAATTCAGTCCTTGGGTACTTAAAGATTGAACAACCGTCGTTAATTTCTCGGCAATTTGACCAATAACTTGATTAATATTAATGGGTAATCTTTGAGCAATTGCCCATTTTCTTAAATTGTCTATATTTTCGGTTCCCGTGTCAATCCATTGGGGTAAAACGGCGATTAAATCACTCAATTGTTGAAGAATTAAAGGAATTAAAACTAAAGCTAAAATTGCTAAAATTACTAAGGCGATTAAAAAAACTAAAGTGACTGCCCAAACCCGAGAAATTCCTCTTAGCTCTAACAAACGAATGGGAAAATCAAGCAAAAAGGCGAGTAAAGTGGCGGTGATAAATATAGTGACTAATGGCTCTAAATACCCAATGAGTAAAAACAGGAGCCAACCATTTAAAAAAGCGACCGGAAAAAGAATTCCTAGCCGCAGCCAATAGGGAAGTTGGTTAAAAGCATTAAGCATAGAAAATTTTTAGCTGAAGTGAATCATGTATAATAATTTACAGCATTTTTGAGTTTTCTTGTGATGATTCTACAGATTCACTATTAAAAGGGTAAGTGGTGGGGTCAGCTTCATAACTCGGAGCAAATATTCTGATTTCGGCTTCAGAGCAAGTATCTCGAATATTTTGATGGAGTTGTGAGTAGATTTCTAAAATGTCTAAGTCAGGTTCTACATGAACATTTAACTCATAAGTGACATAAACTTCGTTTAGTTCCGATTGTAGGACAAAAGGCGCAGGAGATTCTAAGACTTTTTCCGTTCGCTTGGCGGCTTCGCATAAAGCCTTGTGAGCTTTTTGCCAGGGAACCTCGTAACCTAAATAGACTTTCGTGGGTAAAATTAAAGTCTTATTGAGTTCTCGCCGAGAGAGGTCATAATTTTCAATGTTACTGGTGAGAATTTGGGAATTCGGAATGCTGACAATGATATTTTTAAAAGTAACAATACGGGTAACTAACAAGGTAGTTTCAATCACTCGGCCAACGGTATCACCAATTTTAACCAGGTCGCCTTGCCGAAAACCCCGAGTATAGATCAGAATTGTACCAGCAAATATATTAGCAATAGCCGAGCTAGAGCCTAAAGAAAAAAGAATCCCCAGAAAAACAGAAATGCCCCGAAAAGCCGGTGAGTCAAAACCCGGAAAGTAGGGAACGGCAATAACGGCGGCTAAGGCGACAATTAAGACTGATAAAATTTTAAAACTCGGTTGTGCCCACTCGGGATAAAAGCCCGGTAGCGAGAAAGTTTCTTGTTCTAAAGCATTAAAAATTGGTTGTAAAAAGCGAAGTATACAATAGGTAAGGAATATCACTACAAGAATGATCAATAGATTGGGAATATACCCTAAAAAACCACTCCAAGCCGTGGCAAAGGCTTGGATAAGATACTCAAAGAGTGTGTTAGCCAGTCGTTTTGTCCAGGGAAAAAAGCTTAAAACAGCAGGGATATAAATAGCTAAAATACCCAAAACAATAAACCAACGGATGATCTGGGTTAGGCTTAATAAAAGATTAGTAATTTGATTAGCGGTAAGGATTTCAAAACTTTGAATTCTAATGGCTGGAATATAGGTACTTCTCCAGTTATCTAACTTGGTATAAATAACGGGAAAAATATTGTTGAGGATCAGCAAGGTAGTAATGAAAAAAATGGTAGAAATGATGGTATAAAAACCAGCAAGAACCAAATGACGTAAACTGCGCTCTTGTCGATATTGAGTAACAGCCGCTTTAATAGCTTGTAGATACTCATAGGCTAACTCTGCTCGCGTTTTTCTGGCCAGGACTGCATCAGCGTCGCTAATTCGCATTATAATGTCTTCTTCTACAGCCAATACTGTTAATTTGATCCCTTCTTCATCCTCTGAGACTGCGGTGAGATTATCCACAGAAATTGAGAAATCTTGAGCAAAATGTTCAATTTTTTCCCTAATATCTTGCGCTCGTTTTTTTGCCGATCTGGGTCCGAGGCGGTTTTGGATGACGAAGAGGGTTTTACCCTCAAAAACAACGGGAGCATTTTCTGCGGGTTTAGTTGTCGCCGGGTTTTGAGGGAAAGCAAAAGGGACAATGATAATTAACCAAAAAGTAGCGAGTGCTAGAGCGAGAAAAGCTAACCAAGTTTTTTTCATAGAGGAACGGGATAGGCCATACAAAATTCGCCCATTCACTCCAGGGAAAAACCTAGAAATACTCAGGCTTGCTCGTTTAGGGAGGCAATGAGCGATGCTTCTGCGCTTATCATAGCTGATGGTTTTTGCGCGAGCTAAAAGCGTGGGAGTGCTTATTGACAATGCTTTTATGACTCTTAATTGTCAGTTAAACTCCTCCTAGCCTTTGGATTTAATTAATGTCTAATCCTTGATGGTAAAGACGTTGTATGTAACGTCTCTACAGGTAGACATTGATTATAATGGGGTAATTAATCGGATTGGGTATAACCGATTTTTAGGGCTTAAGATTGTCCAAATTGACGCTCATAAACTGAATCCTCTTTTTCTGTCTCCACTTTGACATCTGAACGAGGATAAGCCACGCATAGCAGAGCATAGCCTTCTTGTTGCAAGTTGGGGGACAGTCCCATACCATCACTCTGTTCTACTGTCCCTTCTAGTAGGAGTCCGGCGCAGGTGGTGCAAACTCCGGCAGTACAAGACTTGGGTAAGTCTATCCCCGCATCAAGGGCGGCGTTAAGAATAGTTTGATCTTCAGCAACTTTTATGGTGTGGGTTGTTCCTTGATGAATAATTTCAACTGTATGAGTCTTAGACATAAATAATTGATTGTTCTGAGGTCACCTGATCTAATTTATCGCTCTAGAGTATCTTTGCCAAAATTGTTAAGAAATATAGCGTTGTTTAAAGCTTGATTGCAAAGACGCAAATTTTTTTTCAACTCAGGATATTTTAAAAAGAATTGATTTATTGCTGTCCACTATTGAATAGCTAGATTTCTCTCTATGTACAACAAAAACACCAATAAAGACCTGATTGGAGCAGCATTAACGGCGGGTTTAGGGGCTGGCGTAGTAACTTCATTTGCCGTTAGCCAAGGACAACATCCCCTCATGGCTTTGGCCATTACGGCGCTCGCCGCTATTTTCGCTGTGATCTGCCATTATGCGGATTTAATTTGATTGAGGCGCGTTTCGAGTAGGGTGATGCTTAAGTTTTCATATTGTTTGTGTTTCAAAAGCATCTAAGACAGGATATAGTAATCAAGACATACACAATTGGGAAAACCTCTGTGGCACAAGTGTCATTCCGATGGAAACAGATCCCTTACTCGATTTTGAACTCGTCTATGATTCGCCGTCAAGGCCGAGTGCTTTTATCGATTTGTGCAAAACGATACCGATATCTTAGTCGTTGGCTATTGACTGGGTTAGCCCTCGCTTTGATGTTAGCTTGGAACTGGAAACTGGTGCTAACGACGGGCGCAGGTGTAGGATTAATGTTGCAGGTCTATGTCATGCAGGGATGGAACTGGCAACGCTACTGGTTAGATTGGCAACAGTTTTTAAAAGGTTCTGATGGTAAATTAACGGTAGCAGTGGGGAGCGGTGGTTTTGCCGCTCTGTGTACCTATGTCGCCACTACGATCTGGGCTGAATCTGAGAACCGTTGGCTGGCGACTGGTACTATTTTACAAGGTTTGGCCACTTTGTTGACTTTTGGCTTGTTATGTTGGCATATTGTCACCTATCAAGAGCAACTTCAGGAGTCTCAGTTGGATTTATGGGTGAGAGATTTAACCGATAGTGATCCCCTTAAGCGGCTGATGGCGGTGCGAAAGTTAAGTAGTCTTTTGCATCAGCATCGCTTAAATTCAACTCGGCAAGAGCAGGTTATTGAATATTTTCAATTGATGCTCTCAAGAGAACAAGAAAGCACTATACGAGAGGCTCTGTTAGATAGTTTGTGTCAAGGAGAAATAAAGCCGTTAAGGAATTTTAATCAACCGCTACAAATTGGGACAAAGTTAAATAGTGATTCGGATTATTCGGCGGCTAAACAAGCGGCAAAAATTGAGTATATAGAGAATTGATTTTGTCAGTTTTAATCTTTTTTTCTTCAGGAAAATTAAATCTGATACTCCCCAACCTCCCTTAATAGGGGATGATCCCCCCCAGCCCCCCTTAATAGGGGATGATCCCCCCCAGCCCCCCTTAATAAGGGGGGAGAAAAGCTAGAATGAAAAAAACATAAATGAGGCATCTAGAATGACAATTCAATCAAAAACCCTCTATGATACTGATTTTAATATGTGGCTTGAAACGACAGCCCAATTATTGAGAAAACGCCAACTTAGCGAAATTGATTACGATAATTTGATAGAAGAAATTGAGGGGATGAGCAATAGTCAAAAAGATGCTTTAGAAAGTAATTTAAGAATTTTATTGATGCACCTTCTGAAATGGAAATTTCAATCTTCAAAGCGTTCTAATAGTTGGAAGTATACCCTTGTTGAGCATTGCTTGAGGATTAACAAATCTTTCAAAAAAAGCCCTAGTCTTAAAGTATATTTCGAGAATGTTTTCGAGGAATGCTATCAAGATGCTAGGTTACTTGCTTCTAAAGAAACGGGAATGAGTACAGATGATTTTCCTCTTGAATGTCCTTTCGCAAAAGAAGATATTTTGAACCCTGAATATTTGCCTGATGATGATCAAGAGCTTGGAATTTAACGATCAATTGCAGAAATGACGGAAGCAATTCTGTTGATTTTCTTGACTCTATGTCTTGGTTTAGATTTTTTTATATTGTTCAGCATCCCGTTGCTGCCAAAATTCATCTCGTTTTCGTTGGTCTTCTTCAAGCTTTTCTAGTCTAGCTTTTCTGAGATTCTCATTTAAACATCTAGCTATAGCTAATTCCCAATCATCACTATTATTATTATTAGATAATAACGCTTGTTGTAACTCTTCATTCTGTCGGATATACTGGATAGCCAAATTAGCTGTAAAAACAAAAAGCTCGTTAACCCCAAAAACATGACAAATAGCTTTTTTAGCAAGAGTTTTAAGTAAAAATGCTTGAACTTCTGGAGGTATTTCTGAGGGAAGCATTGATTAACCTTATCATCTAAAAGAGAGAACAAAAACAACCTACTTTAAAAACCTATTGAAGGATTCTGATCATAGTATGCCCAAATTTTTTTAAAATCTATCATTCTTGGATTAAATCTAATAAACACACGATAATAATGACTTCTTTCTTCCCCCCGGGAGGGAGAGTAGGGGGGGATCAACAAAGGGGTTGGGGAAGAGATCAAACTCTAAAACTAATCTAGGTGCGTCATTGACGCACCCTACAAATGCTTAATAACAATATTTGCTTCTAATTGAGACTCAAGGAGTTTGCTATTTTCTCCCCCTGAATTAACCACAGAAGTAGCACCTACCACAGGAGAACAATAACGAGGTTTTGCACTCGCAACTAAAGCAATATGGCGATCACTTACCGCTAACCCATGAGTGGGATCATAACCTCTCCATCCTCCACCAGGCAGATAAACTTCCACCCAAGCGTGTAACTCTCTTTGATCACTATCAAGGTCCCCTTCCTGATACCCACTCACAAACCGACTCCCCAACCCAACCGCGCGGCAAACCTCCATAAATAACACCACAAAATCGCGGCAAGCGCCCTGTTTTTGAGTCCAAGTGATGCCGGCTGGCCAAGGTTGTCCCTCGTGGCGAATTAAATGTTTGCAATGGGTATAAATTTGCTGATTGAGAGTAGACAAAAAGGATAAGGTATTACCATTGACTTGCTGTAAAATTTCCTGTGCTAATTGTATCGCTACCGGATCAACAGTAGCGGCAACTGGTTCTAAATAAGGTTGCAGTAGACTGAACAGGTCACTAAAATAATCAAAAGGTAAATTGAGCGTAAATGGTTCAAGAAGATAATTAAAAGGGTTTACTTGATAAGTTTCCACTTCAGACTGAACATCGATTATCAGTTTTTCAGTAGCATTAGTAAACCACAATTGAATGCAATTGTTGCCCTCTAAATCAGTAATATGAGTCATCCCAGCCGGTTGAGGATCAACAACAAGAGAAAACTTTTGTAATTGTTGCCAACCATCAGAACGAGGACATAACCTCAACAGATGAGGCCCCAGCATAATCGGCTGATTGTAAGTGTAGATAGTTTGATGATGAATGTGGTATCGCACTTACTTTTCTTTCCCTGATCAATTATCCATATTGTATCTGTCTTTGGCTAACTTCTGCTGATTTAGACACAGGTTCAATGCCAAAAAAAGTTTCACCAATTTTGCTTCCTACCACATTAATGCGGCTTTGCATTTGGTCTAAAAACTCATGTAAACCTACGTCTATTACATCATTAATTGTCAAATAACCTAATTCCGAACACAAACGTCCTAAAGTGCGTTCTGCCGGATTACTCCAAGTGCCTATCGGTGTGCCGGTAATTTGGTGTAAACAGCGTTCTACTGCTCGTAAACAAAAATGAATTGAACGAGGAAATTCTCGGTTAAGAATCAAAAATTCAGCTACACTGGTGGGGGTAATGCGGCGCTGACATTTACGATACATTTCGTAAGCACTGACAGAACGCAATAAAGAAATCCATTGAATTTGATCTAAAGGGGTGCCTATCCATTGTGCTGAAGGCAATAAATAAAAGTATTTTACATCTAAAATTCTTGCTGTTTTATCGGCTCTTTCTTGAAGCCGCCCCATTTGTCCAAAGTGCCATCCTTCATTATGAGTCATAGTAGCATCCATTACGCCGGCAAAACGATGACTCGATAATTTAACTTGAGTAAAGAAACTGGGTAAAGTATTCTGGGGATGACGTTGTGCTGCCTCTTTTACCATTAAATAAAAACCATTCACTTCTCCCCACATTTCAGAAGAAATAATTTCCCGAATTGAGCGAGCATTTTCTCGGGCAATTTGGAGACAGGAAATAATAGAATTGGGATAAGTGGTATCAAAGGTTAAAAATTTAATGACATTTTCTGCTGTGACTTCGCCATAGCGTTTTTGAAAGTGGGCTAAATCTCCTGTTGTTAATATCAAAGGTTCCCACTGTTGGGGGGTTCCCGTCGGTAATTCCAACATTAGATTTAAGTTAACATCGACAAAACGGGCGACATTTTCAGCGCGTTCAATGTATCTATTGAGCCAATAAATAGAATCTGCAACTCGGCTTAACATAATTAGTCATTAGTTATTAGTCATTGGTCATTGGTCATTAATCAATAGTCATTAGTTTGTCATTTAAAGCTCAATAATTATTAATCTTTAGTTTAATGATAAAAGTTTCTAAAGCACTAATAAATAATGACTAATAACTAATGACTAATAATTATTTAGTCCATCAAAACCCAAGTATCTTTACTGCCGCCGCCTTGGGAAGAATTAACCACTAGAGAGCCTTTTTTCAGGGCCACTCGGGTTAGTCCGCCCGGATGGACATAAATATGATCTCCTCGATGGAGAACATAAGGACGTAAGTCTACATGGCGGCCTTCTATTTGTCCATCAATCAGAGTAGGAACTTGGGATAAACTGATGGTAGGTTGAGCAATATAATTGCGGGGGTTAGCCACAATTTTTTGAGCAAATTCAGAGCGTTGTTCAGGAGTAGATTGCATCCCCACTAACATTCCGTATCCGCCGGCTTCATTAGCGGCTTTAACGACTAATTTATCTAAATTTTGTAAAACATATTCTCGGTCTTTTTCTCGCCAACATAAATAAGTAGGAACATTGGATAAAATTGGTTCTTCTCCTAAGTAATAGCGAATCATATCGGGAACAAAAGCATAAATAACTTTATCATCAGCTACGCCGGTTCCGGGTGCATTAGCTAAAGCCACCCGGCCTCCTCGATAAACTTCCATTAATCCTGATACCCCTAACATCGAATCTGAACGGAAAGTAGAAGGATCTAAAAAGTCATCATCCACGCGGCGATACACCACATCTACCCGTCTTAGACCTTTAGTGGTTTTCATTTGTAAGTAGCCATCTACTACCACTAAATCTCGGCCTTCTACTAATTCTACTCCCATTTGTTGGGCTAAAAAAGAATGTTCAAAATAAGCTGAATTGTAAATTCCTGGTGTTAAAACAACCACAGTGGGATCAGGTAAATTGCTAGGCGCTAAATTTAATAAAGTTTCTAATAAATGACTGGGATAGTCGTCAACGGGTTTAATGGCTTTGATTTGAAAGATTTCAGGAAAGGTACTTTTCATCACTCGGCGGTTTTCTAATACATAAGAAACCCCTGAAGGCACCCGCAGGTTATCTTCTAAAACATACCATTGGCCGTCTTTGTCCCGCACTAGATCGGTTCCGGTAATATGACACCAAATGCCGCCCGGCGGTTTCATTCCCACACAGGGTCTTAAAAAACCTTTGGCTGAATTAATGATCTCTGCGGGAATTTTTTCATCTTTAAGGATTAACTGTTGGTCATAAATATCGCCTAAAAAAAGATTTAAAGCGGTTATTCGTTGCTTAAGTCCGTTTTCTAACCATTGCCATTCGTCGGCTGCAATGATGCGGGGAATAATATCAAAGGGAAATACTCTCTCTACGCCTTGATTATCGCTATAAACATTGAAAGTGACTCCCAAATTAAATAAAGCCACCTGGGCGGTTTCTAGGTGCTTCTGGAGGTCTTCTGGCGGGAATTCTTGCATCCATTTGATTAGGGATGCGGCATGAGGCCGGGGTTGTCCCTTATTTAGAAATAGTTCGTCATAAAACTCCCCTGGATCATAAGATTGTAGTTGCACTGTGTCTCTTCCTTTTCTCTTCCGTTCTTTCAGATTCTTCTAGTTTTACACCTGAAACTGTAATTTGTACCACAATTTAATCTAATTTTTAGGTAATTATTCTTTGTTTGTTGTTAACCCAAAAATGTAACAATATATTAATAAATAATAATTTTTATTTTAATTACTTGACTTCATTGTAGTTAATTAAGTTTTGATCAGAGGATTCTTTTTCTTCTTCGTTGGCAATTTTTTGGTGATGGATTTGAATTTGATAACCAATGCTCTCAACCAATTTACGCAATTTCTTTTTCGACAATTATTCACTCCTAAGTAGCTGATAATTAATCTCTATATTTATCATTTACAAAAGCGGCAGTGGAGATCAATTAACCATTATCAGTTCTCCCCAAAGCTGGAAAAACCTACCCTAGTGCGGAACGAGTTCCGCACCCCAAACAAGATTAAGCCATTCCAAGCCTAAACAATCATTATATAGCCCGCGCAGGCGGGCGAAGTTCCGTGTAGCCTAACCCTTCAGGGTTAGGGGCCTTAAGAGAGCTTATAATTGCCTTCTGTTTCGGGACTTTCAACCCGAGGGAGTCCCATACTGTAAT
Source organism: Gloeothece verrucosa PCC 7822 (assembly GCF_000147335.1). NCBI lineage: Bacteria > Bacillati > Cyanobacteriota > Cyanophyceae > Chroococcales > Aphanothecaceae > Gloeothece > Gloeothece verrucosa. The sequence goes on along the minus strand of NC_014501.1, from coordinate 1,383,523 downwards.
TTAATACACGACTATTAAGGTTGTAAGAAATCTCACCTTTTTGCAATAGAGCCAGCAGAAACAGTTCTAAATCGGAGCCAATACGACGTAAATTGTACTCGGTTAAATCTTCACCCGTATAAGATTCTACTAATTCGTCAAATTTACGGTAAACCTTTTGCAGAGAGTCTTCATCCCAATTAAATTCATTATCAGGATCTACATCCAAAGTAAGAACACTATCACTTTTAACCAATTCGTTGTTTTGAATTTCAGCCGTGTAAATCCGAATATGACGGGTAGTAGACTTCACAAACATAATAGTTAGTTGATCTCAAATCGCAATTACTTTCACTCATTGTACCCTAAATAGTTTTCTGAGGGCGGAGTTTTCGGCTCCACCCTTTCGCTCATTTCTGGATTTTACCCAACAGCAACATGAATAGCCGGCTCACTGAGAGCTTCTTTTAGGAGTTCAACATGATCAAGTTTTTCCCAAGGAAGGTCTAAGTCTGAGCGCCCAAAGTGACCATAGGCGGCTACATCTTGATAAAAACGACCTCTTTGTGCCGGTAAACCGCGCAAATTGTAAGTCTGAATAATACCAGCCGGACGAAGTTCAAAGATCTGTTGAACCACAGACAGAAGTTGATCTTCGGAAACTTTGCCGGTACCGAAGGTTTCTACCATGATACTTACAGGACGAGCTACCCCAATGGCATAACTCACTTGGACTTCGCACTTTTCGGCTAATCCGGCAGCGACGATATTTTTCGCCACGTGACGGCAAGCATAGGCAGCGCTACGATCAACTTTAGTGGGGTCTTTTCCTGAGAAGGCTCCGCCACCATGACGAGAATAGCCGCCATAGGTATCTACAATAATTTTGCGACCTGTTAAACCTGAATCTCCTTGAGGACCACCGATGACGAATTTTCCGGTCGGGTTAACTAAGAATTTGGTATTGTTATCGGGTTTAATATCAATATCGGCAAAACAGGGGGTAACTACAGCATCCCAAAGAGCGGTTTTAATGGTTTTTTGAACCGCGTCGTTATCGGTAATGTCTCCGATCGTTTCTGTATGTTGAGTAGAAATTAGAATTGTATCTATTCCTACGGGTTTCCCATCTTCATAAATCACAGAAACTTGGGTTTTTCCATCAGGACGTAAATAGGGTAATTCCCCGGTTTTACGGACGGCTGCCAATCGGCGGGCAATGCGATGGGCTAAACTGATGGGCATGGGCATAAATTCTGGGGTTTCATTACAAGCGTAACCAAACATTAACCCCTGATCACCGGCCCCAATCTGATCGAGTTCATCGTCGCTCAATTTTTCCCGTTTTTCTTGAGCTTTTGTTACCCCTTGGGAAATATCGGGGGATTGTTCGTCTAAAGCTACTAATATAGAACAACTATTAGCTGAGAATCCATTGGTGGAATCTGTATAGCCAATTTCCGCAATTTTTTTGCGGGCTAAATCGACAAAGTTCACTTGGGCCTTAGAGGTAATCTCACCTGTAATGAGAACCAAACCCGTGTTTACAACTACTTCGGCGGCTACGCGGCTATATTCGTCTTGCGACAGTAAGGCATCTAAGATGGTGTCTGAAATTTGATCACAGATTTTATCAGGATGTCCTTCAGTCACCGATTCAGAAGTAAATAAATAACGTCTAGTCAATTTTTCAACCCTCTCGTCAATAATGAAACAACATATATTATGATTAATTAATCTATAATCATACAGGTTAAAACCCTCATTTGACTATCTGAATTTGCTCCAGTCTGGTTATCAATACATCAGCTTGTTTTAAATGAGTCGCTTGTGGGTTATTCCAGCAAATTCCGATCACACCGGCGGCTTTAGCCAGTCTTGCCATTTCCAAGTCTACTTGAGCGTCTCCTACCATTAGGGTAAATTGGGGTTCTACTGCTAATTTTTGACAAGCTTGAATAAATAAATCGGGTGAGGGTTTATTTAATCCTGGAGTGGCTCCCATGGCCAATTGTATGTAATTAGATAACTGATGATGTTCGATAAAATTTTTAACATTTGCTGTGGAGTCAGCCGAAAGTATCCCTAATTTCAGTCCGGCTGCGGCGAGTTCTTTTAATACTTCTAAACATCCGCTAAATAAAGGAGAGGTGAGGCGGCTCGCTCTATAGTTGTCGGCAAGGGCAAAAGCTTTCTCAGCAAGGGTTAAAGACTCAAACCAACTGCGTCCAGTTTCTGCAATGTAAGCCGCCGCCGCGATTTGATTTTCATAGCGGCTTCCCACTGCCATTAATCCTGTGGGGTCTAATTTATTTTCAGTTATGCCAAAAGCCATTAATAAAGGTGCCTCAATTCCTGGGATTTGGGCATCAATTAAACGCGCTCTTTTAATTCCCAGTTCAAGAAGATGATTTTCCGAATTTTCTAGGGTTCCATCCTTGTCAAAAATAATGGCTTGAATCTGAGAAAATTCTCGGTTTTGACAAATAATACTGACCATAATTTTTGGCTAATCTTTTAGTCGGTAAAAAAAAGAGGGGTTGGTCCCTCTTGTGCTGGATTGTTTGGCTGATTTCTCCCCAAATCCCCTCTAGTGACACTCGCGCATTTTCGGGGGAAATTTAGATAACGGTTAAATATATTTCGTCAATTATTCCTCTGCCGCCGCGATGGCTAAATCTTCTTCTTCTAAGGCTGGAGGAGCTTCTATCTCAGCCTCAAGAGGTTTCCCTTCTGCTTCTGCCCGCAGTTTTTCTCGATATTTAGCCGCCATTTCTTCAGCTTTTTCAAACACTGCATCCCGGTTTTTCAGCATATCTCCGGCTTCAGGCTCAAGCTGTTTGGTAGATAAAGAAATACGCCCTCTTTCTGCATCCAAGTCAATAATCATGACTTTCAATTCATCATTAACATTAAAGACACTATGAGGGGTGTCAATATGATCATGAGAAATTTCCGAGATGTGCAACAATCCACTGACACCGCCGATGTCAATGAACGCCCCATAGGGCTTGATTCCCCGTACTGAACCGATCACCACCTGACCGACTTCTAAGCCGTTCATCTTGCGTTCTACTAAAGCACGACGATGACTTAATACAAGACGATTGCGATCTTCATCTACCTCTAGGAATTTCAAGGGCAGGTCTTGACCAACTAAATCTTCTTTGGCTTCCCGAGTGCTGATATGAGAACCCGGAATAAAGCCTCTTAACCCTTCTATCCTCACCAGTGCCCCACCTCGGTTAGTGGCAAATACACTAGAACGAACGGTCGCGTCTTCGGTTTGTAACTGACGCACTCTTTCCCAAGCTCGCATATACTCTATGCGGCGGATGGATAGGGTTAACTGTCCATCTTCATTCTCATCTGTCAGAATGAAAAATTCTCGGGTTTCATTGGGTTGAAGAACTTCGCTGGGATCATCAACCCGGTTGATTGACATTTCTTGAATCGGGATATAAGCTGCTGTTTTAGCCCCAATATCAATCAGTGCCCCCCTCGGCTCCATGCTAAACACTGTCCCGGCAACGATGTCCCCAGGACTAAAGTGATAGTCATATTGATCGAGGAGTTTTTCAAAATCCTCGTGAGTAAATCCAATAGTTTTAGTTGATAAGTTTTTAGTAGTCGTCATGTACGTTTTGTTTCCTAGTTGGTAATCTCCTTAAAGAATATAAGCCTCCTGTTGTTGTAACAGTTTTCTTTTTTTTGGAGAAATACCATTCCTGGACTTTCCCCAATGGGCAAACTGTTAGACCTCTTTCCCTCTCAGGCTAATGCTTTGAGGACGATAAATATGAGATTGAGTATAGTGTCATCAATCTAGTTTCAGGATACAGACTTTTAATTATAACTTACTATTATGGGGCTGGCGCAACAATTGTATCATTTTTTTTGGCCCATTGACAGCCCTTATGTTACCCGGTCAGTTTCTTTAACCGAGGTGATCTTTGGGGGTGGCTTGTTTATACCCTGTCTGAAATATAGAGTATTTTTCCAAGGCTTAAGAAGGGGTCATCACTTGATCGGATGCTTCCATCAAACTAAGTTCTATTGGTTGTTGTGGCCAATCCGGCGGCTCGTCGCCATCGCGTTCTTCTTGTTGCAGTCGTTTGAGGGTTTCTACAAAGTCTGTAATGCCTTTAAATTCTCCATAAACAGAGGCAAAGCGAATATAGGCGACTTCATTGAGTTCTCGTAGGTTTTTTAAAACGAATTGCCCAATTTCTTGACTGGTAATTTCTCGCCGAGGACTCTGTTGTAAAGTGGCTTCTATTTCATCGACTATATTATCCAATCGTTGAGCAGGAATCTCGGTTTTTTCGCAAGCTCGCACAATTCCCCGCAATAATTTGGAACGATCAAAGGATTCTTTGCTACCATTTTTTTTAATCACTGTAATGGGAACAAATTCAATACGCTCGTAGGTCGTAAATCGATGTTTACACTGCAAGCATTCTCGACGACGACGAATACTGTGACCGGCTTCTGTGGAACGAGATTCTAAAACTCGGCTACTGGTGTATTGACAGTAAGGACATTGCATAACTCTCTCTATTTTGAATAATGAGGGCTGTAAAATTGCTCAAATGCAAAAAGCCGAGCCGGTTATCTATCTACGCTGTTTGGTTTAAACTAGATAGACTCTAACGGCTCGCAAGACTAGAATTAGTCTATTGAAGCAGATGTGATAACCTTTGGTTATTTTTCAATCCGAGGCGGCTCACGAAAGGCGATCGCAAAAAATAGCACCGCTAGAGCCATGGTTAGAATTAAAATGTAAGCAACGCTTTCCATGTTAAGACTTCCTAAAGTTACTTTTATACATCTATCAGTGTATCAAGAAAAGATCATTAAATTATTTTATTGTGCTTCGAGAGATCATCTAAGATCGCTTAGTTGACATCCTGAGAGATAGCTGAACCTGAACCCAAAAAATGCTGAGAAAAGCCCTGATCTGTTTTTACTGAGAATTTACTCTCCTCTCATTCAAACTCGAGTAACTCTGACGGACAATAACAGTAGGCCTCTTGCATAGGAAGATGCTCATGCCCTGATACAGGGAAAAGGAAAAATTTGCCCCTTCCCTCAAAAACTACTGCTATAACCGTTAGTCAATGAAAACCTCTCAGAACCCGTTGATAACTATTTGGGATAAAATTCCGAGTTCTGCCTATCTATGGGCAGCACTGCTCATTAAAGCCGCTTCTAGCTCCATTACTCGTCAAGTAACTCAAATCGGAGAACAACATTTAATCAACGGCAGAAACCCTATTTCTCTGTGCAATGTGCTTTTTGTGGGGAATATTTGCGCTTTGGCGGTGATGCTGTTGTTTTTTGCCCGTGAGTGGCATATTAATACCCTGAAACGCTTTAGCCGCCAGGAATGGATTAGTTTAATTATTGTAGCGATTATTAGCGGTGCCCTTGCGCCGGCTTTATTTTTTAGTGCGTTGGATCAAACTAATGTGACCAATGTGGTGCTAATTAGCCGCTTAGAACCCACTGTAACGTTAATTTTAAGTATTTGGGTCTTGAAGGCACGGGTTAAATTCTGGACCATTTTGGGGTCTTTAGTCTCTTTTGCCGGAATTGTCACGACTGTTTTGTTAGGGAATCCTGATAATGGGGTGGTGATGATGGGCGGGGCGATTAAACTGGGAATCGGAGAATTAGAAACCATAGCGGCTTCTCTAATTTCTGTTGCCGCAACCTTAATGAGTCAAGCGTGGTTAGATCACATCCCGGTGGGGATTTTTAGTGTGACGCGCACAGCGTTAGGAGCGGTTGTTTTCTTTATTTTAGCGAATTATCTTTATGGACCTGAGCATTTTATCGATGTTTTCTCGCCGCTTCTCTGGCAATGGATGTTATTCTATGGAGCAATTATTGTTGTCGCGGGTCAAATTTGTGCCCTACGAGGTTATAGAGGTGCTTCGCCGGCCTTAATTAACCTCACCAGTTCTATTAATCCGATTGTGGCAATTATGATGGCCTTTCTCATTTTAGGTGAAGTGCCGACAAAGGCCCAATATGTGGGAGGAAGTATTATTATACTGGGGATTTGTTTAAGTTTATTGGCAAATGTGCGCCGCGCTTCTTTTAAACCTCTGCGATTTAATATTGGGCGCTGGATGGAAATGGATGACGGGTTTAAAGGGGTTTAATTGATATTTCAATAAGTTTATTCAAGACCGTAGGTTAAAAATTTCTTTAACTAAAATATATGGCTCTACTGGCTTAGAAATGTGCTTTTGAAAACCAGCTTTAAGGGCTTGCTGTTCATTAATATCTCCAGCATAAGCCGTTAAAGCAATGGCCGGAATTTGTCCGCCTTGGGTTGGCTCCAATTTTCTAACTTGACGTATAAACATATAGCCATCCATACCGGGCATTCCAATATCACTCAACAAAATATCAGGGTGTTTATCAATTAAAGCCAATAGCGCTTGATTGGCATCAGCTACCGCAATTACGTCAGCACCGTACTGTTGAAGGGCAAAACGAAGAAAGTCTCGCATATCGGCTTCATCATCCACCACTAAGACTTTTAGCCCTTGCAAACTTAAGGTTTGAGTCGAGATTTTATTCTCTTTATAAGTCGTACTTTGGGGAGCTATCACGGGAAGCCGCACAATAAAAGAGGCTCCCTGTCCTTCTCCGGCGCTTTGTGCTTGCACAGTGCCCCCATGCAATTCTACTAAATGATGGACAATGGCTAATCCTAATCCTAACCCACCAAATTTACGAGTTGTCGTGCTATCAGCTTGGCGAAAATAGTCAAATACGTAAGGCAAAAACTCTTTAGATATCCCTTTTCCGGTATCACTAATAGTTATTTGGGCATATTTGTCAATCCTTTCTAAATAAATCGTTACTTTCCCCCCTGATGGTGTAAATTTAATGGCATTCGAGAGTAAATTCCAAATGACTTGTTGCAGGCGGCTAGGGTCTGCCTGAACAGCACCTACATTAGCATCAATTTTTGTTTCAATTTCTATTGATTTAGCCTTAGCTGATAACTGCACTATTTCTAAAGCTGAGGCAATAATTGATGGCAACTCAACTGGATAAGTATTTAAAATTAGTTTGCCTCGTAAAATGCGAGAAACATCGAGTAAATCTTCGATTAATCTAGTCTGAAGATTGGCATTGCGCTCAATAATTTCCAATCCATGTTTGATTGTATCAGCATTAAATTTACTGGTTTTCAGGAGACTTGCCCAACCTAAAATAGGATTGAGAGGAGAACGTAATTCATGGGAAAGAATGGCTAAAAATTCATCTTTAATTCGATTAGCTCGTTGAGATTCTTCATAAAGAATTTCCCGTTCTTTTTCTATTTGCTTCCGCTCAGTAATGTCAACAATAATAAATACCGCACCGGTTAAAACTCGATGCTGATTAAGAATGGGGTCTATTATTATATTATACCATTTGTTTTTCGATTCAATTTCAATACTCTCCCGTTGAAGCGTTTCTTTAGCACGAATAAAGGGAGTCATGTAAGATTCATTTAATATTAAATGTAAAATGTCTTGATGCGAATTTCCAATCAGTTCATGAACTGGCTGATCGAGAAGCTTTGTCATCGCCTTATTACATCGAACAAAATTGCCTTTACTATCCAATAACCCCACTCCATCACGAATAGTATCAAAGGTAATTTGCCATTCTCTAGCTGATGTTAAGGCGGCTTCTTCAGCCTCTCGAATTCTCAACAAAGCTTTAACAGTAGCAATTAATTCAATAGCTTCAACCGGTTGAACAAGATAAGCATCTGCACCCCCATTTAATCCTTTAGCTCTATCTTGACTTTCCACAAAACTAGCCGATAAATGAAGCACTGGAATTAAGGCCGTTTCTGGATTAGATTTAATTTTTTGGCACACCTCAAAACCGCTAATATCCGGCAGTTTTATATCTAAAATAACTAAATCGGGTTGATCCTGTGTAACGAGTTGAAGCCCAATTGTTGCTGTAGCCGCTTCTATAGCTTCAAAACCGGCTTCTCTAAGCATACGACCAATAATGTAGCGATTGGTTTCATTGTCATCTATATGCAGTATCGTGATCGGCAATTCTTGAGACATATCCCATACCTCAAATTTTTAAATAGAGTCCTGCTCTTAGCAAAGCTTCTCGAATTTCGCCTCTCTTTTTCTCTTGAGAAGTATGGTTTTTTGAGAGAATTGCTACAGCATATCGAGTTAATTCTTGTCGTTCTGATTCTTCTAAGGGTTTCAAACTATTAATAATGACGGGAATTTGGCAGGTGGTTAAATCATTTTTTAATTTTAATAAAGTTTCCTGTCCGCTCATTTCTGGCATGACTAAATCCAGAACGATCACTTGAGGTTTTTTCTCTTTAGCTAAACGGATACCTTCGATTCCATTGCTGGCTTCAATAAAGTTTAAATCTGTATCATTTAAATAATCTTTAAATAGATTTTGAGAGGCTTTCTCATCATCAATTAACAAAATGGTTTGCTTGATATTTTTTTTGAGCAAGCCATTTAAAGTTTTTAAAAGACTCTCTCGATTTAGCGGTTGATTCAAGAAAGCATCTATCCCTAAAGCCTTTAATTTTTCTTCATCATTAACACTATCGATAACTAAACAAGGAATCTCTCTTATTTCTTGATCGCTTTTAATTCGAGCTAAAAAACTTGAGTAATTCTCTTTTTTGAAAAAATTATCTAAAATTAACGCTTTGGGTTTAAATGAGCGCACAACTTTTTCAGCTTGCTCTAAATTAGTAGAACTCATCATTTGATAACAAGAACCCTTAAAATAGCTTTCATAAGTAAAGCGTGTTTCAGGATTATCGTCCACTACCAAAATAGGTAGATATTTTGCGTCTAGCTGAGGCAATTCCTTTAATTTTGGTTCGTCAGTGCGATAATCGATAGGGAGGTTCAGAAAAAAAGTAGAGCCTTTGCCTAATTCACTAATAACCGAAACATCCCCCCCCAGTAATTGAGCGAGTTTCCGGGAAATCGGTAATCCTAACCCCGTGCCTTTAACCCGTTTTTGTAAAGGTGATTTAAGCTGAACGAATTCATCAAAAATCGACTCAAGGTTTTCCGGCGCAATTCCTATACCGGTATCAGCCACAGAAAAAGTTACATGATTTCCAATTGGCACGGCGGCTACTGTAATGGTGCCTTTTTCTGTATATTTTAAAGCATTAGAGATAAAATTTTTGAGAATTTGAGCGATTTTGCCTTCATCACTATAAACTGATGGGATATGGTCGGGGTCTTCAAAAATTAAAGAGACTGAAGAGTTATTAATTAGCAGAGGACGAAACATTCCTCTTAACGTTCCAAATAAGTCACCAATTTCAAACTTATCCGCATAAATATCGGTTTTTCCGGCTTCTACCTTAGCTAAATCTAAGAGATCGTTAACCATCTCAGAAAGCTGTTGAGCAGCGTTGCGGATGAAAGTTACCTGTTTTTCTTGTTCTGAATTGAGTTCTCCATCCATTCGCTTGAGGAGAAAATTAGAAAGGGATAAAATTGAGTTCAGAGGCGTGCGAAACTCATGGCTCATATTGGAGAGAAAGCGACTTTTAAGCTCACTGACTCGTTTTAAAGACTCTGCCTTTTGGTCTAGTTCGGCATATAGAGCAACTACTCCCCGGTTTGTCTCTTCAAGCTCTTGATTAAGTTGCAGTAAGTCTTCTTCTCGTTGTCGAAGTTGCGCTAGGGTTTGCAGTAATTCCTGATTTTGCTGTTGAATTTCTAAAAGGGGATTTTGAGGCGCAGTTTGGGCTAATTTGTCAACAATTTGGATGAGTAGCTCTTTTGTGATCGGCGGAACTCGCTTAGGTAAATTTTTTCCCAGTAAGACCTTAGTTCCTTGTTGGGGAATAGATTTTATGTCAAAACGGTCCATTAAGCGGCGGCTACTCATAAGTCCCATTCCGCTTGTAGAGTTGTAGTCCCCGTCGAGAATCCTGTCTAGATTAGAAATTCCTTTTCCTGAATCACAAATTTGAATTAAAAAACATTGAGGTTGTTTGCCATCTAAACTGAATTCAACTTTACCACTGCCTGCATATTGAAAGGCGTTACGACAAATTTCTGAAACGGCTGTAGCAATTCGGGTTTGATCTTGAGCATCAAATCCCAGTAATCCCGCTAACTGTCGGGTTCGTTGTCGTGCAATAACGACATCTTGTTCGGAGTTAATTTTTAAAGTGAGGATAAGTTTATTCATTTAATATATTTCCCTCGCCACTAAAACAGTTACATCGTCTCGACCGCGATTAAAATCTCGATATAATACACCCGCAATTAAACTACTATGTTTACTGGTTAAACCCGGATAACGGTCTAAATTCCATTGAGTCCCCAAGCCGTCAGAGTGCATCACTAAAAATCCTCCCGGCTGCCAATCGTAGGTAAATTCTTGAACCTTACGCATTTCATGGCCGACTGTGCCGTTATGAGACACCATACTATAGCTTTTTTGGGGAAAAAATACCGCTCCGGCTATATTTCCTACACCAGCCCATCGTAGGGTTTGGCGGCTAAAATCTATTTCGGCTATGGCGAGGGCTGCTCCCCGCGTACTCCGTAAAGCCAGATGGGTTGCTTCAATAATTTCCTTGGGGTTTAAATGGGCTGAGGCATGAAAAATTCGCCTGGCTTCTAAAGAGGCTTGGGCGGCTGGCAATCCGTGGCCTAAACCGTCGGCGACTAATAGTAATATGCGCTCATCTTGTTGGACAGTTGCCCAGATATCACCGGAAACTTCTTGTCCGGCTTTGGCCAGACAAATGGTTCCTATTTCTAATTTAATTTTATTATCTAAATTAGAGGTGATCGGATTTCCGTAAATCTGATCTAATTTGCTATCCAAGGAAGATAAAGAGGATGAGGCAGAGGTTAACCACAGTTGAGCCAGAATTGCCGTTCCTCCTTTTGGACTCGAATAAACTTCGAAACCATCGGAAAGACGACTAATCGCCCCTAATCCATTCCCGGCGGTTCCGGCTGTAGAAAATCCATCTCGCAAACACTCGCTAATATTGCTCATACCGGGCCCTTGATCGAGAGATAATATTTCTATACCTATTTGATTATCCCTTTCAATTGCCTGCAAAAGTAGCAGCCCTTCGGTGGCATGGAGAACGAGATTATTAGCGATTTCTGTTACCACTAATCCAACTTTTCCGCGTTTGGTTTCATCAAAACCGAGGCGACTGGCTAACGTTAACGCTTCGCGCCGCGCTTTACCGGTTTGACTCGGTTCGGAAATCGGTAACAAAATCGCTTCATTCATCGTTCAATTATTTCCATTTTGTAATTGTAACCCGTGTCCCCTCGCCTACGCGGGAAACAATTGAAAATTCATTGACTAGCCGTTTTGTCCCGCTTAAGCCCATTCCCAGACCTGACCCTGTAGTATAGCCATCTTTAAGGGCTAAATCAAGATCGGGAATACCGGGCCCATTATCTTCAAAAGTGAGCCTTAATCCACGCCGGAAAGACTCTTCAAGAATTTCTAATTTAACCGTTCCTCCTCCACCGTAATCTAGCGTATTGCGGGCTAATTCGCTGGCTGCCGTGACAATTTTAGTCTGATCGACTAAGCTAAATTTTAAGCTAACGGCCATCTGACGTACGGCTTGCCTGACTAGAACAATATCTGAGGAGGATTGAATTGTCATAATTTTATCCCCAAGCATACTTCTTCTTAGTTTTCAGGCTTCTTAGAGGAGTAGCTGTGGACGATTTTTGCAGCAATTGCATTCCCTTTTCGACATTAAGAGCCGTACGAATTCCGGTTAGGGAAAGACCTAACTCGACTAAGGTAATGGCTACTGCCGGCTGCATCCCGACAACAACGGTTTTAGCATCTAATACTTGTGACATTTTCGCAATATTGCCCAAAATTCGCCCGATAAATGAATCGACTATTTCTAAGGCTGAAATGTCAATCAACACGCCTTTGGCTTTAGTCTGAACAATTTTATTGGTCAAATCGTCTTGTAAAGTCATGGCTAAGCGATCGTGCATATCCACCTGAATGGTTACCAGCAGATATTCTCCCATCTGTAGAATAGGAATCTTTTCCATTACCACCTCCCCTCACTTTCTGAGGCATCTTTTTTTTGCTCTATTTTCAACCCCATTCGTCTTAGAGCTAGTGCAAAAGCATCAGCTAAGGATGCCTTGGTGACAACATCAGCTAAATCTACACCCAAATAGACAATGGTTTGGGCAATTTGAGGACGAATTCCACTGATAATACATTCAGCCCCCATCAATCTTGCGGCTGTTACTGTCTTCAGTAAATGTTGAGCCGTTAATGTATCGACTGTCGGCACACCGGTAATATCAATGATGGCAATTTCTGCGCCCGTCTCAACAATCTGCTGTAAAAGAGATTCCATAACAGTTTGAGTGCGGGCACTATCGAGCGTTCCGATAATGGGCAAAGCTAAGATTCCCTCCCAAAGTTCTACTACAGGGGTGGATAATTCTAGCAGTTCTTCTTGCTGGCGTAAGATGATCTCCTCGCGGGTTTTTTGATAGATTTCGGTTGTCCAGAGTCCTAATTTATCTAGGAGGATGGTAATTACACAAATATTGTCAATCAGTTCGATACTGTTTTGAGCAAGTTCTTGGCGTAGGTGTTTAAATAAAGGTTGTTTTAAGGAAAAAATAAAAGAGGCTGTTTCACTGGGACTAAACCCTTTGTGACTGCGGCTACGAGAAATACTCGCTAAAAGATCTCTAACCTGACTCCATTGCGGCGTTTGAATGTTATTTAAATTTCCCTGCTCTATGGCCTCACTAAACAAATGTAGAAATTCCTGACATTCTTCGCGCAGTTGTTGCTCCTTAATTAAGTCTTGACGTATCCCATTAGATGCTTGTTCTTCAAGCCACTCGGCTAAAATTTCAGCTTTATATTTTTTGACAATTTCGAAAATTATGTTATTGTCATTCGCGCTCATTTGTTTGATTTCCTTCGTTGTTTAAAGCCAGCCGTTCAGTTGATACCAATCTATCATCCTACAAGAATTTTTTAATGACTAGGGAATTGTACGGCTTTGATTAAGAAACTATTTAGAGAAAATGTTTTTATTTCATATTCTCTATTAACTTAAAAATAACTTCATGGTTTACATCTAGCTATTGCTTTAAAAGTTAATCCGTTTAGATTTTAACAAAAATCTCCACAATTGTATCTCTAAAGAAAAAGCGGAAGGATAGAACTCCCTCCGCCTTGTTTTCAGTTGACAAAATTGCTAGATTATGTTAAATCTAGGCTTCTTTACGGGTACTCAAGTCACCCACTTTAGCAAATACTCCGAATTCCACTTGTTCTTCGAGGTCCGGATCAATACCGGCAAATACATCTCGGTACAGAGTACGAGAGCCATGCCAGATATGACCGAAGAAGAACAGAAGGGCGAAGCAAGCATGACCAAAAGTAAACCAACCTCTGGGCGAAGTACGGAATACCCCGTCAGAGTTTAAGGTTTCGCGGTCAAAGTCAAACGGTTCACCTAATTGAGCCTTACGAGCAAAGATTTTAACATCAGCAGGGTTGTCAAAGGTTTTTCCATCTAACGCACCACCGTAGAAGGTAGCGGTTACACCGGTCTGCTCAATAGAGAGTTTAGACTCAGCACGACGGAAAGGAATATCAGCGCGAATTACCCCTTCAGAGTCAGTTAAGACAACCGGGAAAGTTTCAAAGAAGTTGGGCATCCGACGGACGTTTAATACCCGACCTTCGCTATCTCTAAATACGGGGTGTCCAAGCCAAGCTTGAGCGATCCCATCCCCACTATCCATTGCACCAGTACGGAATAAACCGCCTTTTGCAGGGCTATTACCTACATAGTCGTAGAAAGCAAGCTTTTCTGGAATTTTAGACCAAGCTTCTGAGGGGCTATCTCCTTGAGCAACACTGGCTTCAACTCGACGCTGAATTTCTTTTTGGAAGTAGCCTTGGTCCCATTGATAACGGGTAGGTCCAAACAATTCGATGGGGGTGGTGGCATTTCCATACCACATGGTTCCCGCTACTACGAAAGCCGCAAAGAACACTGCCGCAATACTGCTAGAGAGAACGGTTTCAATATTCCCCATTCTGAGGGCTTTATAAAGCCGCTCTGGAGGACGAACCGTCAAATGGAATAGACCAGCAATAATACCAACAATACCGGCTGCAATATGGTGAGCTACAACTCCACCGGGGTTAAACGGGTTAAACCCTGATGGACCCCATTCTGGTGCTACCGGTTGAACGTGGCCGGTCAACCCATAGGGGTCTGACACCCACATTCCAGGACCCCATAAACCGGTGAGGTGGAAAGCACCAAAACCAAAACAAAGAAGACCAGATAAGAACAGGTGAATACCGAACATTTTCGGTAAGTCGAGGGCGGGTTCACCAGTACGGGCATCAACGAAGAGTTCTAGATCCCAGAAAACCCAGTGCCAAACGGCCGCTAAGAACAGCAAGCCAGATAAAACGATGTGAGCAGCCGCCACGCCTTCAAAAGACCAGAAACCGGGGTTTACTCCGGTTTCACCGGTGACGCTCCAGCCACCCCAAGACCCTGTTACTCCCAAACGAGCCATGAAGGGCAGTACAAACATACCTTGCCGCCACATGGGATTGAGAACCGGATCACTAGGATCAAACAAAGCAAGCTCATAGAGAGCCATAGAACCTGCCCAACCTGCCACCAGAGCGGTGTGCATCAGGTGAACAGAGATCAAACGTCCTGGATCATTCAGAACCACTGTATGGACTCGATACCAAGGTAGTCCCATTGACTACGCTCCTCCTGTTAATTGTTACTGTCTACGGCGACGCTTTTTTCTTAACGTATCTTGGGTTATAGATTTTGCCTACTCTCAGAGAGCTATATAAACGACCAAGAGTTGGCTTAAGCTTGATCTATTATCCCTTAAACTGACATTTCTCCTACATGATGACGCAAGCGTTATCGGAGAGGATTTTTATGAACCGACAGCCTAATTAGCTTAGGTTATAGGTTTACGGGCAATTTACTTTAAGCGTTTATGAGTTTTGACAACTCGCAGTTTGATCTTAGCCAAACAGAGAGAGGGTTTCTCATAATCACTTGTCAACCTGCCCGTAGGATTTTATGCCTAACCAACTATCTCTAGCTGGTTGTCGTTGACAAGGGTTTTGTTCTCTGTATATTATCATTCGGTCGGCCTTCCTCCACTGTCAGAATTAGAGGTTTGCGGCTGTTGCCTACTCCCGACCTTAAGATGAATTTTCTTTAAAAGAGTGTAACGATTGTTAGAGTCGATGGCAAGGGCAGGGCAAAAATTAGTTGGCGACGTGATCGCCTTTTCCTCTCCCTTGTCAGTCTTTAGTCACAAAGAAGGGTCATTCATCATCACCATCTGATGTTAAACTGGGATGAGCAAACTCTATTAACTTGTTAGCTCTAGCATTGGGAAAGTAATGGCTCAACCTTATGGTAACTATCGAAGAACCTTTGAGGAATTGGAAAAGGTCGCTTCTAAGTTTTGGCCGTCTGAGCTATCGGAGCAAGAAGCTAAGTTAAGTATTATTCCCCTGTTGCTGGAAACACAAGACCAGTTTATTTCTATTTTGAGTATTGAGGTTCGTGATTTAGATAATTTATTTGATGTAGTTCAAGCCTCTACTTTACCAGCTAACCTTTTTTTAAAACACTTAGTCATTCTTGCAGACTTTGGAGGTGAACCTTTACAAAGAGTAAGTTCTGAATTTAACACTCTTTTTCCAGAAAAAAAATTGAGTTATATTTGGCGAGGCGAGCAACGCTCTTACACTTTTCGCGCTTTACCTATACGTTCATTTAATAATAAAAATTTAAAAATAGATGGGAAAAAGTTGGTTGAAGATCATCCTTTAGATGATTTACAAAAAGATGCAATTGCGATCTTATTGTTTGGCAATACATATAGTGATGATAATCAATCAGCATCGGTACTTTTAAAATGTGAAATAGGAGAGTATTTAGGAAAACCCGATCAACTTACCAATTTTATTAAGCAGAGATATATCTGGGTTAGTCGTATTACCGGCGGAGCGCAATCTAATAGTTTAGGCCAAATAGCTCAACAATTTGTTGATCAATATATTAAGGAAAATATAAACCTAAACCTAGTTACTATTAATTCGAGTGGTCGCTTACCGAATGTTACTCATACTGATACAGAAACTGGACGAATGACATCCTTTGATTTAGTAGTTACTAATAATTCTAAATATATAGCGATTGAAGTTAGTTTTCAAGTAACAACTAATAGCACTATAGAACGTAAATCAGGACAGGCAAGATCAAGATACGAACAAATTCAACAAGCCGGTCACAAAATAGCCTATGTCATTGATGGTGCAGGCAACATTCAAAGAGAATCTGCTTTGCGTAATATTTGTTCCCACAGCCATTGTACAGTAGGTTTTTCTCGCTCCGAGTTGGATGTGCTTTGCAATTTTATTAAAGAGTGTTTTTCATCATAAAATTTTATGGCTCATATTTCAGAAAATGCAAAACCCCTACAAGGAAAAATAATTAATATTGACCCTCAAAATTTATCCCTAAAACAAGTTGATGAATTGACTGATGTTTGTTTAATCTGGTTGCCGTGTTTTAATGATGAGTTACTCAACAATACTCCTTTACAGAAAATTCCTCATATTATTCCTCAAATAACTGAAAAATTAGGCGGAAAAGCCACATTAATTATTGTCGGCGAAATTATTGATTTAATACAAGTTCAAGAACAAATATCCTCATCTTTACATTTTCATCACTGGATAGCCATAAGACGAAGACGACAAGAAAAATTATTAACCCATAATCAGCATCTTCCTAATTCTCATTTTGGTGCATTAATTTATACAAAATATCAAGGATCACTCCAGCATACTAAAACAAGAATCAGATATACTTACTGTCCCGCCTGTGACAAAACAACCAAAGATTATGGCGGCAAAAAACATACTTATCATGAAGATGGAACTTTACTATCAGATGTGTGGCGGGATGAGGATTGTGACCCGAACATTGACCTTACACCAATTATTACTAGATTCGCAGATTTATTTGGCATTGACTCCTATCAACAATTAACAGTATTTGATTGTAGAAAGCGCTTGCCGGAACGTCGAATTAGCACACCACCTATTGAGCTTTTCTTGCCAGAAAATCAATTAACCGAAGAATACACTAATAAAATCTTAACGGGGGATTGCCTAGACTATTTAAAAAAATTACCGGATAATTCTATTGATTTTGCTTTTGTCGATCCGCCTTACAATCTCAAAAAACAATATTCCGGCTATTCAGATGATTTAGAAATTGAGCAATATTTTCAATGGTGTGATCAATGGATTAGGGAAATAGCACGAGTTTTAAAACCGGGCAGAACTTGTGCAATTTTAAATATACCGCTCCGAGCCATTCGCCATTTTATTTTCTCAAAAACCCTTCTACAATTTCAAAATTGGATTGTTTGGGATGCCTTGGCTTTTCCCGTCAGATTAATCATGCCTGCACACTATACAATTTTATGTTTTAGCAAAGGAAAACCGAGAGAATTACCGGGTTTGATGGGTGAATCAGGGATAACTACTACTACTAGCGCCCCCGAAACCTTTAACGCTTTAAACCCTTTAGCTGACGATTTTTGCTTGCGTTCTAGCTGTATCAAAAAACGGAAAAATTTAAACATAAATGACCGCACTCTTCTAACTGATTTATGGTCAGATATTCATCGATTAAAACACAATAGCCGCCGCGTGGATCATCCCTGTCAACTTCCCCCCCATTTAATGTATCGTTTAATCTCATTATTTACTGAAATGGGAGAGGTAGTATTAGATTGCTTTAATGGCGCAGGAACGACTACTCTAGCCGCTCATCAAATCGGACGTAAATATATAGGAATAGAAATCTCTCCCGAATATTCTAAAATCGCTATAGACAGACATGATGAAATAGTAAAAGGTTTAGATCCATTTCGTAAAGAAGACCGTATTTTAAGGGCAAAAAATAGCCCTGTGCCTCGTCTTATCAAACAAAAATATCAAGTTTCTAAAAAAACCTTGCAGCTAGAAGTGAAACGAATTGCCCATGAGCTAGGTTATTTACCTTCCCGTGAAGAAGTGATCCAGTATGGTCAATTTCCCATTAAATATTATGATGAATACTTTAGCAGTTGGGGAGAAGTTTGTGCCGCCGCACGAACCACAGGCATGAAAGAAACTAGGAATCTCACAACTTTTAAGTAGGTAAATAGCATAAAATAGAATAAGTTTGTCGGGTGAGCAATGCCCACCAAAGCGTTTAATTATGACCAGCAATTTAATGATCTAGGAGTAATTCTAATGACCAAACAACTTGCATTTTTAGGACTTGGGGTAATGGGCGCTCCCATGACAGCAAATTTAGTTCGTCAAGGTTATACTGTCAAAGGGTGGAATCGTACTTTTAACCGTCCCGGGGTAGAAATTGCTCAAAATGCAGGTGCTATTATCGTCTCTTCTATCCAGGAAGCGGTAGAAACTGCCGATATTGTCTTTACTTGTGTTGGAGATGTTCCTGATGTGGAAGAAGTGATTTTAGGAGAGCAAGGAGTCGTTAACTTCGCTCAACCTAATACATTAATTGTAGATTTTAGTACCATCGGCAGCAAAGCAGCCATTAAGATAGGAGAAGAATTAAAAAAGCATAATCTTCGCTTTATGGATGCGCCTATTTCAGGAGGAGATATCGGGGCCCAAAAAGGAACTCTTACCATTATGGTAGGAGGAAATGAAAAAGATTTCCAAGAATGTTTTCCCTACTTTGAAGCAATGGGAAAAACGATCCGTTTGTGTGGCCCTGTGGGGAGTGGACAAGCAGTAAAATTATGTAATCAAGTCTTAGTTTCGGGTTACATGGTGGCTTTATGTGAAGCGATAGAAATGGCAAAAAAACAGGGAATTGACCCCAATTTAATGATAGAAGTGTGTAGTACCGGGGCTGCCGGTTCTTGGGCATTAGCGAATTTAGGGCCTAAAATTACGGCTTCTGATTATAACCCGGGTTTTATGATTAAACATATCCTAAAAGACCTGCGATTAGTTAAGGAAACCCTAAACGGAGAATTAGATCAAATACCCGGAGTAGAATTAGCCGCTCGTCTATTTCAAATCGTAGCAGAAATGGACAACGGTGAAGGGGCAAATCTGGGAACTCAAGGAATGATTAGAGCTTATCAAAAACCTTAATTTTTTAACAACAAAGCTTCAATAAAATTATATTGATTGCCTTCTAATTGATACTCTCAAAATTAATTATTGAGGATTGATATTGCTTAACCATAAATTAATTTTATTAACAATTTCATCTTTTTTCTTGGATTGGTATGTCGCTAGTGGAGCTTCCCAGTCTTGATGTTGAATCAGGATTAATTTATAACATCCATTTGGATCGCCTTCAGGATACCAACCTAAATCTAAAATTAAATTATATTGAGAGTTTTGAAGTTGAAGTAAATCTTCTATAAAAAGTTCCCAAATATTTTCATTAAGTAGTCCTTTTACTTGAATATTAAAAATACTAGAATCTGGTTCAACATCATAAAATTGATGACAAACTACATTCCAGCCAGTAGGAATTTGCAATTGTTGTAATTGAATCTCTCGGAAATTAAAACGACGCATAATTCCTAAACTTGGAAATAACAATTAGGGCTTATCAAATTTTTGATGAGTTCTTTTTAATCAACTGGTTCTGTCAAGACCACCTCATAAAGATGATGTTCATTATCAGCAATTCCTTCCCAATAAGGAGCATCAGAAGCAAATCCGGGTTGTTTTTTCAGTTCTTCGATAGCATCAGCATTAAGCCATTGTCCGTAATTGATCACGCGAGTTCCGTCAAGACTTCGATGAAAATTAGCTGATACTAATCCGGGTAATTGCATTGCTTTGCCGATATTTTCGGCTGCTAATTCTAGCATACGAGGTTGATTATCTGGCGTGAGTTTAAATTGGGCAAAGTGAGCGATATAACCGCCTTTTGAAATGGTCGGAGTCCCGATTTTTGATTGGGATAAAACTACCTCATAAATATGAATATCTGGCGGGTTAAACTCTCTAAGTTTAGCGGCTTTAGCTTGGACTTCTGTATTATTGAGGAAAGCTTGATAATCTTCTCGAGTTTTCCACTGAGCGTAGTTAGCAACCTTGACCCCATCTAGGCTTTTATGGATACTCGCCGATACAAAACCGGGCTGTTGTTTTACGGTGGCTAAAAATTCTGCAATTACATCGATTAATTCTTGCTGTTGTTGAGGCTCGACGGAAAAAATAATGATCACGGTAATAACTTCATTATGGATAGCAATTGTCGGCATTTTAAAATCTCCATTGTTGGGAAAAAACCTTGACCGAGTATAGCTAAGAAATTTTATTGAGGTGAATTGAGCCTGAAAATTAATTGGTGTTTAAGTCGATGAACATTTAGTTTTAGTAATAATATAAAGTGGGACTTGCCCACTCGAATTATTTTTGAGAGGGTTCATTAATTTTCACCACTCCATCTGCTTTCCCTAGACATTCTACCACTTGTTCTCCCGTGAGTAATCGGCTGAGAATAACTTTCCCAAAAGGACCAGGTTTAGTAACATCAGGGGTTGGCATAACTTCTACCATTAGAATATTGTCTTCAACTTCATGAAGCCATAAAACTTGACCCCGTTCTACCATGCCTATATTAAGCCGCTTAATGTGGGGTTTTCGCCGCCAGGACATTTCGTCCCAGAGTCCGCCAAATTCCCACACTCGCTCAAAAGTCCATCCTTCAGATAAGAAAAAATATTTCACTGTCTATCCTTTTTCGCTCCTACGACGGAAACTGATAGCAAAAATTACCAGTTCCACATCACCGGATCATTATCTAAATGATCGGTGACTTGTCGTCCAATTCGATCTATTTCTTTAATATCTTCAGGTGAAAGTTGCACATCTGCGGCTTTAGCGTTTCCTTGTGCTTGTTCGGCATTGCGTGCCCCGGCGATGGCATTAGTTTGGGGTTGAGCAATTAACCAAGCTAGGGCTAAGTTTGCTAAACTACATCCATAACGCTCGGCAATAGGACGCATTTGATCTAAGGCTTTTTGGGCGCGTTGATAGTTTTCCCCTTGAAATAGCTTATTTTTTGCCCGATGATCTCCTGGCGCAAATTGGTGATCGGGTCCAAATTTACCGGTTAGCAATCCTTGAGCCAGAGAAGAATAGGCTAAAATTGAGATATTTTGCTCTATACAGTAGGGCACAGCATCCTGTTCAACTTGCCGCCAGAAGAGGGAATAGGGCGGCTGTAGGCTATCAATACGCCCATATTGCATGGCTTCTTCGAGTTGAGTTCGAGAAAAATTTGAGACACCAATGGCGCGAATTTTGCCTTGTTCTTTAAGATGGTTAAGGGCGCTCATGGTTTCTTCGATGGGGACAATTTCTGAGTTAAAAGAACCAGCAGGCCAATGAATTTGATAGAGATCAATATAGTCGGTGTTTAAGTTTTTTAGAGAACCTTCACAAGCTTTGATCACTTGGTCATATTTGAGATGGTTAGCAAAGACTTTTGAAGCATAGACCACTTGTTCGCGTACATCAGAAAGCGCTTGAGCAACAATTTTCTCTGAGTGTCCCTCTCCATAGACTTCTGCTGTGTCAATGGTGGTAATTCCGGCTTCAAATGCGGCGCGTATAGATTTAATGGTTTCTTCGTCTTCAATACCAACCCACATCCATTTCCCGGCTTGCCAAGTTCCCATCAAAATAGGGGTTATGTAGATATCTGAGTTACCGAGTTGTCGTTTTTCCATGTTGTTTACCTACTTAAACGAGCCATCAGTTATTAGGAATTACTATCTAAGACTATCACTTTTTTTGGCTTTGAGGATGACACTAGGGGTAAGGTTGATCCTGAGCCTGATTTGAAGCCAGAGGTTATCGAGAAAATTGGCCAGGATATTAGATAAAAAGAGAAAATTGAAAATAATTATTAAGAAAAAGATTAAAAATTAGGTTACAATGAAATGAGAATTAAAGTAACGTAAGGTTTATGTTAACACCTGAGCAAATAGAAGCTGCAATTCTCCAACTTCCGTCTGAGGAGTTCTGTAAACTTAGGGAATGGTTTTATGAATTAGATGAGCAACGATGGGATGAACAGTTAGAAAAAGATATTGCTGAGGGAAAATTAGAAGCTCTTGCTCAAGAGGCGATCGCTGATTTTGAAGCGGGGAACTGTCGACAAATCTAATGCACTATACCACTCGTCGATTCTGGCAATGCTATAATGCTTTACCTGAGTCAGTACAGGAAACTGCTAACCAGAGTTACGAATTGCTTAAAGTTAATCCGTCTCACCCTTCTCTGCATTTTAAGAAGGTTGGTAAATACTGGTCAGTCCGGGCAGGGTTGGGTTACAGAGCATTAGGCGTAGAAGTTGAAAAAGGCATTTCGTGGTTTTGGATTGGTACACACGCAGAATACAATAAATTGATCAGTTACCAGTAACCCAATAACTAAAGGTTTTTGCTATCCTATCTTTTCTCATTAAGTGCTTCTATATCATTGAGACATATCCTGGTAAAAGCCTATATGAAACAAATTGAATATTTAGAGTTCATTATCCATTTGGAAAAGCAAATTCGCAGTGTTGTTCAAGATACGTTTCCACGACCTTGGACTGAAGACTATCTATCAGAAAACTTAGTCAAAAAACTTACAAAGACAATTAATGGAGTTAAAATAGTTGATTTGGAACGTCCGTTTGATCTCAAATGCGATGCCTTTAAGCTAAAGGGTACGTGTGAGCAAACTCATGGTGATATTGCAATTTTAGTTGTATTTGAATCATGGGAGGGAGAGAAACTTGAAGGAGTAGGATTCCTAGAAGCAAAAAAAAAATATGAAAAATCTCGAAAGTATGATAAGTTAAAAACTGCTCAACTAAAAAATATTAAGAAAAAAACTCCTCTCGCATCTGTTCTTCTTTATGATTGGGAAAAAATCACAGAATTTAATGATAATTTAGTGTTTACTAATTCCCAATATCGATGGAACTTTAGGTATTTTGAGCGTGAACTTTTCACCTTCTATACTCATGCCGTAGTTGTACCGATTGGTACAGTAATAGAACTTGGTAAGAATACTACAGCACTTTATAAGTATTGCTGGCGTAACAGAAAGCTTGGAAATTTTGATTTTTCCTGATGGTCAATGGAGGTTCAACAATGACTAAACCTGACTTTAGTAAAATGACTCGCCAAGAGTTAAGAGCCTATATTTTAGCTCATCGTGAAGATGATGAGGCAATCGAAGCGCTGATTAGACGTAGCGATCCTAATAGTCCAAAATATAGATTTCCCCAGACTGAGGAAGATTTAAGGGAAATGGAAGAGATCCTTAAAAGAAAACTGGAGAGCAGAGGAGAAGCCGTCTAACAAAGTATTGTACCAACAAAGATCAACATTAATAAGATCGATTTAGAATGAAGGGTAGGAGGATGTACTATGCCCAACACTGCTCAAGAAATCTACAGACAGGTTGTCAGTGCCTTACCCTTAGATGAGCGCTTAAGCTTGGCAACACTTATTCTTAACGATCTAGTTGAGCAAAATGTATCTATTATCCAGTGTAGCGACACTTGGACTGAGCAAGATAAGTTTGACTTGATAAGCTTATCTTTGCATTATTCGGCAATGCTTTCTCCTGAAGATCTTGAAAATCAATTTTAACAATCTTAATCATGAGCCAACCTGCTGCTTCAATTAATACAAAATTGATAGACTCTCTTGCTCAAATTATCCTTTCTCTTACCGACGAGGAACAACAACTCCTCGCGCAGAAAATTCAGTTTTCATCCTTGAATAGTGAAGAACTTCAACATAAACGGCAAGTCTTACAACATGATCTTTCAGTAGGTGCAGAACAACTCAAAAACGGTAATTATACAGACTATGATGAGTCCTCGTTGCCCAGTTTGCTTGAAACGATTAAGATGCGGAGCAAACAAAGGCTTCAGCAGGAGCAAATTTAATGAATCGTTTTCGTCTTTCACGGCAGGCAGAACAAGATTTAGAAGATATTTGGGTTTACCTAGCACAGCAGGATGAACTCTTAGCCGATCAACAAATTGCTCAAATTTTAAACCGATTTCCCATGTTATCTCAATTTCCCGATCTGGGAAAGCAACGAGACGATCTGCTAGTAGGACTTAGAAGCTTTCCTGTTAAACCTTATCTTATTTTTTATACTAAAACTGTCGAGGGAATCGAAATTATTAGAGTTTTACATCAAGCAAGAGATGTTAACCGTCAATTTTCATGATTAAACCACCAACTGAATCTTTAGCTTATTAATACTTTTATCAATTGAAAATAACTTTTAAGAGGTAGCGATCACTTTACCCTTTAAATCTTAAAACTAATTACATCTGTAGGGATAAATAGGATACAGAAACACTCTACATTATAGCACAAAATTAAATAAATCATAATTATTGCAACTTTTTTTAAAATAGGGATTATCTTAGAAAAAGTGCAATTAACATAAATTCCAGTAGCCCTCGACAAGAGATAGAGGCTTGTCTAACAAGACCTCGTTACAGTGGAAGTATAACAAAACATTTGGTATTGAGGATTAAAATGGAAATCGGAGTTCCCAAAGAAATTAAAGATCAAGAGTTTAGAGTCGGGTTGAGTCCTAGTAGTGTAAGGGTTCTCTGGGAAAAAGGTCATACCGTATTTATAGAAACCCAAGCCGGAGTAGGAGCCGGGTTTACTGATCTAGACTATCAACAAGCCGGAGCGAAAATTGTCAAGACTGCTACAGAGGTATGGGACCGGGAAATGGTGGTTAAAGTCAAAGAACCTCTACCCGCAGAATATCCCCACATACACAAAGAACAATTGCTATTTACCTATCTTCATTTAGCCGCCGATCGCCCTTTAACCGAACATCTGATCGAATCGGGTGTTAGCGCCATCGCCTACGAAACTGTAGAATTATCTAATAAAACCCTTCCTTTACTTACCCCCATGAGTATCATCGCCGGGCGCTTATCGGTGCAATTTGGGACTAGATATTTAGAAAAACAGCAAGGCGGCAGAGGGGTATTATTAGGCGGCGTTCCTGGAGTACGTCCGGGTAAAGTGGTTATCCTCGGTGGCGGAGTCGTGGGAACAGAAGCGGCTAAAATGGCGATCGGGATGGGGGCCCAAGTACAAATTCTCGATATCAGCGTGGATCGTTTATCCTATTTAGAGAGCCTTTTTGGGTCTAGAGTAGAACTGCTGTACAGCAATTCTACCGAAATAGAAAGGGTGGTACCCGACGCAGATTTACTTATTGGTGCAGTATTAGTGATCGGCAAACGAGCGCCGGTCTTAGTTTCTCGTCAATTAGTCTCGAAAATGCGCCCAGGTTCAGTAATTATCGATGTGGCAGTGGATCAAGGCGGCTGTATTGAAACCCTTCATCCCACTTCCCATAGTAACCCCACTTATGTCGAGGAGGGAGTGGTTCATGTGGGTATTCCCAATATGCCCGGGGCAGTGCCTTGGACAGCTACCCAAGCTCTTAATAATAGTACCCTACCTTATGTGCTTAAATTAGCTAATGAGGGATTAAAAGCTTTAGAAAAAGATGCTGCCTTAGCTAAAGGGTTAAATGTTAAAGGTCATCGTCTTATTCATCCGGCTGTGCGCGAAGTATTCCCAGATTTAGCCAGTTAACCCTGTTGATCAATGTTCAATTTTTAATTGCTTATGCCACCTCTACCTGATTATCGCCCTAAACAACTTTCCCTAGGCCCCCTAGAAACGGAAATTCTCAATATTGTCTGGGATATGGGGACAGCTACCGTTAAAGATGTTCATGACCAAATTTTAGCCGATCCAGACCGAGAGTTAGCCTATGCTTCTGTGACGACGGTACTACGCCGCTTGACGAATAAAGGTTGGTTGACTTGTCATAAACAGGGTAAGGCTTTTTACTGGCAACCTTTAGTTTCTCGCAAACAGGCCCAGGCGATCAAGTCTTATGATCAATTACATCGCTTTCTTGCTGTCAGTAATCCTGATGTAGTCGCCTCTTTTGCTGATAGTCTAGATACAGCGAGTCTAGAACAATTATCAGAAATTGCAACTCGTTTACAGGCTATCCGCAAAAAACGGGAGGAAAAACGATAATGCACCTAGTCATGATTTTGAGCGCATTAGGGTTAGCTTGTGGCATTCGTTTATTAGTGCCATCTTTAACCGAAAATTGGATGAACCGTTGGCAGCGATCGCTGTTTGTTTTTCTGTTTCCCCCTTTATTATTGCTGATGACTTCGGTGGCGGTAATTTGGATGGGATATCATGGGCAAATGTTCGGTTTACAGGCCGGTTGGTATAGTTATTTATTGGCAGTGGGTTTTCTGCTGATCGCTATTTTTTCAGGGTTCAAACTTGCCTATCAAGGTTGGCTATCACTGCAAAATCTTTCTGTTTATCCTGAAAAAATGATTATGGGTAAAAGGGCAAGAATTCTTGATCTTGCCTTTCCTTATAGCGCCCAAATAGGCTTTTGGAAACCCCAATTAGTGATTAGTCAGGGGTTATTAGATAGTTTAGATCAAGACCATTTACAAGCTGTCTTGGCCCATGAACAGGCCCATGATGATTATCATGATACTTTCTGGTTTTTCTGGTTAGGATGGTTGCGTTCTTTGACCTTTTGGCTACCTAATACCGAAGGGTTATGGCAGGATTTGTTATTTTTAAGAGAGTTGAGAGCAGATTATCAAGCGGCTCAAAAAATAGATGGTTTGCTTTTGGCAGAATCTTTACTGATTGTCGCTCAACAAGTTAATGAAGATCGTTTTGAGATTTCAGCCGCTAATTGTTCGGCGGCTTTACATGAGTCGGTTCATCAAAATCGTTTAATAGAAAGAATTAATGCTCTTTTAAATGAGTCTAATCCTTCTCTAGTTTATGTTTATAATTATTGGAGTTGGAGTTGGCTGCCGCTTTCTTTACTTCCTTTGACGACTGTTCCTTTACATTGTTAATAATGAGTAATTTACCTAAGATAGGAGCAACAGCACCCGATTTTGCGGCGAAAGATCACAAGGGTGATTTAATCAGTTTGTCCCATTTTGCGGCTCATTGGTTAGTGCTTTATTTTTATCCCAAAGATAATACTCCTGGTTGTACCACAGAGGCGATAGATTTTACGCATTTTTCTCCTGAGTTTGCGGCTTTAAATGCTAAGGTGGTAGGGGTTAGCCCGGATACTGAAAAGTCTCATGGTAAGTTTATAGAAAAACATAATTTATCGCTTCAACTTCTGAGTGATCCGGAGCATACAGTAACCAGTGCTTATGGGGTTTGGGGATTAAAAAAGTTTATGGGAAAGGAATATATGGGGGTTATTCGCTCTACTTTTTTAATTGATGCTGATGGAAAAGTTGCTTATGTTTGGCCGAATGTTCGGGTTAAAGGTCATGCTGAGGCGGTTTTGAAGAAGTTGAGGGAATTAGGTCAATCATAATATCAGGTTAGTTATTATGATTAGTTACAAGGTGACATCCTCCCCAACTTTTTTGTCTAGAGGAGCTTAAAATCGCTCACTACCTAGGTATTTTAACCTGAGTAGTAGCCTCAAACTCTTGATTTCTCGTTCAAATTAGCTTGTAATTGCAATTTGGGGAGATAAGAAAGGGGCAAAAATTGATTTGAATATAATTTACAATGCAATATTTATTTTACTTAATAGTGTTATTAGCAAATTTAGTAAGAATTCTTTGGCTAGGATATGCAGAAAGACTTACTAATTTATTTACTAAAGCTACAGGGAATAAAGCAGAATCATACATATCACAACGTAATTTTTCTACATTATCTAAAATAGTTTGTAAATTTGGTAAGTCATTAATAGTTGGATTTTTCTTAAGTTCTCTTACTGGAACTGCAACAACATACATTTGTCCATTTCTAGTTTTAAAAATAAGTTTATGTCCATAGTTGCTAGTAGAAGCATAAGGAAGATTTGGATCACCCGTTCCCGGTAAAATATAACGATAAATATAATTATCACTCAAAATAAGTGCTTTTCCATTGTCGAGTTTGTTTTGTATATCTTGAGCGTGATCAACAAAAGCTCCACTTTTTTCTAATCCAGCTAATAATATATTATGTTCATCTAAAAGCCAATTGACTAAATCTTGCATTGCAACATGAAGTTGTGCAGTTTGTCCAAAAAAGCCAGTTGAACCATCTTTAATAAATAAAACTTTCTTGAGCATTTCTGGCTGTCTGTTACATAATAATCTAATTAAATGAATGATAATTAAGTGTTCAATTACATTAACTAAATAACCTAAAATACCGCCTGCTCCTGTTTCTTCATCAATAACTTCATGAAGCCGAAAAATATCAGTTAAATAAATTATTCCTCCAGTTTCAGGACATTTAAAAGTATAATTTCTATTCATTTCGCTTTCAAATAAACGAACTGAATTATTATCTACACTTAATGGATTTCTTCCTAAATTCCAGTATTTATCTTGTTCTGTTCTTTTTCCTTGTTTATATTTACGAAATACAAACCATGCCAAGGTATCTATTAAACTTTTATCTTCATCTAAATTATTTTTCATAAAAAATTCATAAATTGCTTTTAATACAGTACCTTTAAGGGTACTACTATCTTTAAAGCATAGGTTACGAGTAGGTAGGGCTAATTTTAGACGCTGAATATTTTTTAGTTTTGCCATATCTTTAGGGTCAATAAAAGCTGATGAATCGACTTCAGCTAAATCCTCTGACTTAAAAAATAAAGCTCCAAATTGTAAAAAATGGATAGTTCGAGAAGGAAATTCTTTATTTAAAACTACTTCTGTGTAACCGCCATCTACGGCAATAATAGCCTCTACAGGATTATTTTGAGATGGTTCAAAATCTTCTATCAATTGTTCAGTAGAAATATCCTCAACTTGAGGAGGTTCTTCAATTCTTTGCATTACTGCTTGAACCTCTGGATCTTTAATAATATGATGATGTGAAGCTTTACTTGCACTTTCAAAAGGACGACGGTTATTTTTACTGGTATATCCCATAATTTTTGAGTTTATTTAAACTAATTTAATCTTCAGGAGGAAAACGATCAATTTGAACTGGAATCACAAAAGGATTGCTGTAAGTTTTCATACGAACAAAACCTTTATCTGTGTCTTGACTAAAGCGAATTAAACTCTCTGTAAAATCGCTAAAATCATAGTATTTTCTCAATTCCTTAATTTCATCTTCATTGTTTAAATGAGATATAAACCAGTTTTGAGTTGCTTTTAAAATATTACTGCTAATTGAACTCACTTCTTGAGTAGCGTAAATTAAACCAAGATTTAACTTAGCTCCTTCTTTAGCTAATCTATTATAAATTTGGGATAAATCTTTATCATCTTTTTTAGGAAAAAGATTATGTGCTTCTTCAAAATAGAATTGAATAAAATTATTAGGACGAGTGCTAGTAAAGCGACTGATAGCATCAGCAAAAATTCTTTGACATATTCTTTCACTAAAGATGGCTTGTATTTCAGCATTACCCAGTGAAAGATCAACAATAACAATTTTGCCTTGTCTTAAATTATTGAGAATATCTTGGTCAAATGGTGCTTGATTAGTGCTAGTATGCTGTTTTACAATAGGTTTAAGAATACGAAATCCATAACAATCAGCATCTTTTCCTGAACGACTTCTACGAGTTAGTATGACAAGCAAAGCTTTTAGATCATCATCTGCCCATTCACGTCCTTCATTTTGTTGCCTATAATTGCTGAAAGTGCCATTAGGATCTGCCTCATAAATGTTCCAAAAATTTTCCCACCAATTTGCAGCTTCTTCAAGATTTAATCCTGAAGACGGATTAACATCTGGATTAACATCATTTCGGACATTTTGATTCGCTGAAAATCTTACTGTAAAATTATTGGGAACTTGAAAACCAGCCCGGAAAAGACAACATAAATATACGGAAAGTTTTCTATCGTAACGATTTCTTGCTGAGTGATTATTTTGATAATCTTCCGGTTTTATCAGATCAACAGATTTAAAATTTGTAACAAATCTAGTTCTGTCTTCTGCTATAGTAGGATAGCTTTTTATTATTTCAAAACCGTTTTCAATTTCCCTATAAAAGTTAACCTTCATTTCCTTAAAGCCTTTTTTAGGAACTGTTGAATATCTAACTGTTTGCTCTTCATATAAATCAAAAATAGCTGTGCCTTGATCTTGAAGATTAGGATTAGCATATTCTCCATTAATATCAAAAATAATTTGTCCAATTGGATACTTAGGGTTATTATCTTCTGTGAAACGTTTAAGCACATCTTCTGGATCTTCTTGCTTTTTATCTAAAGTTAAAGGAGCATTATTGCTCATTTCAACACAAGATTGAATGATCTTTTTAACTGTGTTAGATTTTCCGGTTCGAGTCA
Source organism: Gloeothece verrucosa PCC 7822 (assembly GCF_000147335.1). Taxonomy (NCBI): domain Bacteria; kingdom Bacillati; phylum Cyanobacteriota; class Cyanophyceae; order Chroococcales; family Aphanothecaceae; genus Gloeothece; species Gloeothece verrucosa. The sequence continues at coordinate 1,352,997 of NC_014501.1, read as the reverse complement.
TTCCAAAAAGAGCAGTTCTTGTTCCAGCAAAATCAGGAGCTTGAACATAAACTATTACGTCATTCTCTTGTTGCTGAAACCGTCGACTAGAACTATAACGAACTTTACCAATTTTTATGTCTCCAGAGCCTCCGGGAGTCCCATTTTCCCGATAGTTAACAATAGCTTTTAAAATCTCTGCTGAAGGCTTAATAACAGAGTAATTATGGGCACTATAAAAATTTTCTAAATCTGCCCCAAAACGAGTTTTTCTATTTTCATCAATGTAAAAAGAACCTAGTATAGAACATTCTAAACCGCTAAAAGAAAATTCGTAACGAGTGAAAGTGTCTAACTGAGATTTTTTCGTTTCTCCTGTTTTTATATCATCTTTATAATATTCAACCATACTACTAATTACCTCTTGATCCGTTGGTAATTTTGTTGGTTGAATAACTCTGAGCAATACTGCTTCAATATCGTTTTGCTTATCAAGTTCATTGTCATAATAAGCCAAAAGAAAACAACTTTGAGGAATACCTTTTGCTTGTTGCTTCCAAGCATCAGCTACTAATATTTCTGCTTTAGTATAACTAAGTCTAAATGGACGACCAACAAATATCCCTGTTTCCCAATCACCCGTAGATTTATTACGTTTAAAAAGATTAGGTTGTGTGAGTTTCTGAATAATGCTCATTTGAATAATCCTCATAAATTTATTCAGATGGTGTTTGTGTTTTTAATGTAGGGTCTTCAAAACGAATTTTTGACTGCTCGACAAATTGTTTTTCTGCATCTATTGCTAACCATTTTCGATTTAGTCTGGCTGCTGCATATCCAGTTGTATTACTACCAGCAAAAGGGTCTAATACCCAATCTCCAGGATCGGTTAAAAACTCAATAAAAAATGCTGGCAATCCCATTGGCATTCGTGCAGGATGAGGCGTGATTTTCCGTTCTTTACAAGTTTTAGCAAAAAAATTATTAGAACTGCTATTTGAATAAGAAAAAGCATTAGGTAGACGAACTTTTCTTTGAGAGTCCATATCGTCTAATTCTAGGAAATTATGAGCAATAGAACCACCACAATCTTTTAAAAAGCTAGTTTTTCCAATTTTATGCTCAGAGGGTCTTTTACCTGAGTTATAATTGCCAGTTCTAAGAAGGTATTTCATGCGTTCACTATAAGGACGCAATACTTTAGAATTATCTGCTTTAGGAGAATCCGTTTTAGCTACCCACCATAAACGAGTATAACTATCTACAGTTCTGATGCGGTTAACTGTTACCCAATTAGCAGGAGAAGGTAAGCGAGATGGATTGTAACAAATAAATTCTTGAATAAGGCGTAAATTAGTTCCTGCACACGAAACAAAACTCAACAATGATTGTAAAGGCAGTAATGATTGGACAGGACGTTGGGATTCCCAACTATTACCCAATTCAATAACAATAGAGCCATCTTCAGTTAACATTTCCGCAAAGAGAGGAGCTAAATCGGTAAACCATTGAAGATATTCGTCACCCAGCATATTGCCATAACTTTTTTTACTATTAAGAGGAAAAGGCGGAGATGTAAAAATTAACTGTATTTGGCCTTTGAACTTACAAAAATAGGATTCTTTCAAGACTTTTTCAGCCTCACCAACATAATAACAACCTGAGTTTGTTTCTTGGGCAGGCAATATTTTACTGTGATTATCCATGAATAGAAATAGCTTTTTTGAGTTTATTGATAAGTTGCTGATAAATCCCATCCAACCAAACAGGAATAACTGGGAAACCTTTATCAACAAAAGCGATAGCCTCCTCTCTATTAAAATCCTTCAACTTAAGTATTCCCACAGATTCATCAAAAACTAACATCAAGCGCTTAAAAATTTCCCGATTAGCAAAATCTGGTTCAAATTCCTTCAACTGCTGAAGTATCCCAGAAGCCGCCTCAAAACTCAACCCCACAGATAATAAATATTCCATCGATGTCAGTTTACAATTTAAGCTAAGTTCTGCACAAACATTTTAAACCCCTGAAACTCGGTTGTAGTAAGGGATTTAAGCTTTTTGTTTAGATGCCAGGAGGCGGAATTGAACCGCCGACACGAGGATTTTCAGTCCTCTGCTCTACCAACTGAGCTATCCCGGCTCGGGGATTTGTTTTTTCCCACGTTTATTAAATTTAGCAAATAGTTTTCTAAATTGCAAGCCCCCAAGGAAAAATTTTTTTTTGAAGGGGGGAGAATGGGGGCAGTTGAAGAAACAACTATCTCGTCACCCCCAAACAGCGATAATCTTTAAGTGCCAGCCGCTTTACTCACTTCCTGTGAGTTCAATTGCATTAATCTTTCTTGGTCTTTTCTGCGTTTCTTAGCGTATAGCTGAATCGAAGCCGCCATCAGAATCACCAAAGCCACTATCAACCAAGTGGTTAAATCCAAAGGTAATTGATTCTTAAACACAGCCAGAAGCACAATTACCACTAATAACACAGTCGGAGCTTCATTCAAAGCGCGAAACTGCTGCCCACTCCATTGACATTCATTTTTCTCAAGTTGCTTCATAATGCGCCCACAGTAAAAATGATAGCCAAGCAAAGCCACCACAAAAGCCAACTTAATATGCAACCAACCCGACTTTAAAACCTCTGTTTCTGTAGAGATTAAGCCGATCGCCATAGCTACCGTCACTACCATTCCAGGAGTGGTGATAATGTTATAGAGGCGTTTTTCCATGATCACATATTGATTTTTAAGAATCGTTTGGGCCGGTTCTGGCTGTTGAGAAGCTTCAGCGTGATAAACAAACAGCCGCACTAAATAAAATAACCCTGCAAACCAAACCACTACGCCGATCAGGTGAAATGCTTTAAACCAAAAATAAGCCATAAAACTTATCGTTTATAGAAATACCAACTTACTTTTAGTGAGTGTAGTGGGTTGATGGATACCTCAAGCAAATCCTCAATAAAAGTTTAAGAAGTCTCACGTTACAGAGGAGTGGTGAGCAATATCTGCCAAAGAGTGAAAACTTTTGCCCACCCTACTCCCTTATTCTAAAGCTTGAGAGCCGCTCCAAATCGAGGTAGTCAGTTGACCATAAGTAATTGATTCTTGGTGACTAGCGAAGACTGTTTGACCATCAAGAGCAACTGAAACCATTGGCCAGTCTTCATCCCCGAGAAAACCAGCACGAAATAAAACTTGCTCAGGGTTACTAGAATTCCATCCCATGAGAATCGCTGTGGTATCATGGTCATTCTTGGGGCTAATGGTTTTAGTCTGCCGCTTTTGACGATTCCAGATGACCGCATAGTCAGAAGCCTCAGAAGTATTAAAAACCCCTTCAAATTGTCTTGAAAGAAGGTAATTACCATCTGCCGACCAGGAAACCGGTATTAAAATGGACATTAAGCCGGGTATTTGTTCCTCATTATAATGTTGTGCTAGATGCTCGGCAAAAGGAGATTGAGCGCGAATAACTTGTAATTCTCCTGTGTGCAAATTTTCCAAAAACATAACGCTAGTTACCCGTGAGCGATACATTTCCGGTTCAACTGAGAAGGAAACGCGGGTATAGACAGCATATTCTCCATCTGGAGACACTAAAGAGGGACTACGATAATAGCGTAAACCGGAAACGCCTTTTTCTGTAAATTCAGCTTGAGTTTTCTGTATCCATTCCCAAGGAATAGGATAGGGACTATTCAGGGGATCATTGACGGCGGGTTCTACTGCTTCGGGATACACATCAGACACAAGATTTAACGATCCGAAAGAGCTAATGGCGGGTGAAATGACTTGAGACACTTTGTCAGTTTCAGCTTGCGCTTGTTGACTTGTTGTCATCAGCACTCCGGTTAATAAAATAGCCAATAGAGAATTACACCGAAACTCCTTGAGAAATTTTGGGCGTTTAAACATTGGGGTTAGCAGACTGTATGGGTTAGATGGCGTGTGGTGGGAGGAGCAAAGTGTCTCGGTTAAATTAAAGTTTTTTAGGATGGCTTGATATTTATATACTGTTAGTCTTTTAAGAAAAGGTTTGTGTTCCCATTTGTTGCAGAAACTTTACAATTTCAATAGTCGAGTTATCGCCGCAACTAATCATGAATTTTCATTTATTTAATACTAATAAATATTTTAGCCCGCGCAGGCGGGCAAAGCACCAGTTTTTCTGCATTTTGACGGTGTGTCAGCGTCTTTAAAAGGAGCAAGAGGGCATAATCTCCTAAATAGCTTTTGAAACAAGCTTATAGCTGATAATTTGCCGTCACAATATCAGGTGAGCGCTTAAGTTGAAAACCGACTTTTTCTGAGACTCGCTGCATGGCTCGATTTTCCGGTAAAATTTCGGCTTTAATGCGCTCTAATTTTTCATCTTTCCCAATTTGAACCAGCCTTCGCAACATTTCTGTTCCTAACCCCCGACGTTGATAAGCATCACTAACCAACATGGCAAACTCTCCCTCATTAATGCCATGAAGTTTACTTAAACGCCCCACAGCTAAAATCTCTTTTTCTCCGGTATCAGGATTTTTATACTCAGCGACTAAAGCCATTTCTCGGTCATAATCAATAAAACAGATCCGAGTTAACCTTTCATGAGCAATCCGACTACTGAGAGTCATCAGATGAAAATATCGGAAGTAAACACTTTCTTCTGAAAGCGTATGATTTAATTTAACGATCAAAGGTTCATCTTCAGGACGAATAGGACGAATATTGACGACTGTTCCATCTGGCATCGTCCAAGGGACAATATATTGCGTTGGATAAGGACGGATAGCCGGGTGGGAGAGTTGGTCTTCTGGGGTATCATGGGGATGAAGAACCACACGAGCATCTAGGGCAGTCAAGCGTTCCGCAGAAGCTAACAGAGGATTAATATCAATTTCTTTAATCCAAGGTTGTTCCACCACTAGCTGACTAAATCTGACTAACAAATATTCCAAAGCTTCTAAATTAACCGCTTTACGTCCTCTTACTCCCTGGAGAGCTTTATAAATTTTTGTTTGCTCTATCATCCGTCGTGCCAAGGTGGTATTCAGAGGAGGAAGGGCAATAGCATGATCGCGGAAAACTTCTACCAGTTGTCCTCCGGTCCCAAATAACAACACCGGACCAAACTGAGGATCAATACTACTACCAATAATCAATTCATAGCCGCCACTGAGATTGAGCATCGGTTGTACAGTCACCCCTTGGAAATGTTCGGCTCCTACTTTTTGAGTGACGGAGGTTTGAATATCGCGATAAGCCCATCGCACAGCCTCTTCATCAGTCAGATTTAATTGTACCCCTCCCACATCCGTCTTATGAGTAATCGTTTTGGAGTACAATTTGATCACCACAGGATAGCCAATGGATTCAGCAAAATCCACCGCTTCATCTTCAGTTTTCGCTGTGGCGGTCCTGACAATGGGAATACCATAAGCTCCTAAAATTTGCTTAGATTCTGATTCGGTTAGAATAGTACGTCCACAGGAGCGCACGGTTTGCAGAATTTCGTCAACTAACTCGCGGTTAGGGATTCCTTCTTGGTCATGCGGCAAGACTGGCGTTTCATAAATCCCCCGCAAATTATAACTATACTTCCACAGCCAATTAAATAAACGAGCGGCTGAATCCGGATAACGATAAGTCGGAATGCGACTATTATTAAGAATCGTTTCACCGGCAGTAATTTCTGTTCCTCCCATCCAACTCGCTAAAACCGGCTTTTGGCTTTTCTGGATGTAAGCTTTTAATTGTTCTGCTGTTTGGGTGGGATCAGTCATGGCTTGGGGCGTTAAAATGACTAATATTCCATCACTGTTAGGGTCTTGTTGAATAATATCGAATGCTTTTGTGTAGCGTTCAGGAGTGGCATCTCCCAAAATATCCACAGGATTACTATGACTCCAGTTTGCGGGTAAAATTTGATTGAGTTTAGCAATAGTTTCTGGAGCGAGTTCGGCTAATTCTCCACCGGTATTAATCAGAGCATCTGTGGCTAACACTCCAGGACCACCCGCATTAGTGACAATGGTTAAACGAGGCCCTTTCGGCAAACGAGATTGTTTACCTAATAATTCTGCCATATCAAACATTTCTGAAATGCGATTGACTTCCAACACTCCACAACGGCGGAAGGCAGCATCTAACACATCTTTAGACCCGGATAAAGCTCCTGTGTGAGAGGTAGCGGCTTTAGCGGCGGCTTCGGTTTGACCGGCTTTTATGATAATAATCGGTTTGGTGAGGGCCACTTCCCGCGCGGCGGAGAGGAAAGAGCGAGCATCACCAATAGATTCCATGTAGATCACAATACAATGAGTGTGAGGATCATCGCCGAGATAGTAGATTAAATCTCCCCAGTTCACATCGAGCATCGAACCAATGGAAACAAAAGCACTAAAGCCGACATTTTCCGAGATACTCCAATCTAAAACGGCGGTACAAATAGCCCCACTCTGACTGATAAATCCTACATTACCCGGGCGGGCTATACCAGAGGCAAAAGTGGCATTCAGTCCGTTTCTAGGGTTCATCACGCCTAAACAATTGGGCCCGATAATACGAATTTTTCCTCGGGCAATTTCTTGAATTTGCCGTTCTAACTCGAGTCCGGCTGCACCAATTTCTCGAAATCCTGCGGAGATAATAATGGCCCCTTGTACTCCGGCTTCCACACACTCAGCAATAATTCCGGGAATAGTTGGCGCGGGGGTGGCGATCACGGCTAGATCAACCGGTTCAGGTACTGCTTTAATATTGGGATAGGCTTGAATCCCTAATACATTGTGGCGTTTGGGATTAATGGGGTATATTGTGCCGCCAAAAGGGTTACTGATGAGATTCCACAGTAGGGTACGTCCTACACTACCTTCTTTATCTGTAGCACCAATGACAGCAACGGTGTCGGGTTTGAAGATAAAGCTTAGGGGCTGATATTCAGAACGGAGGATATCGTAGGCGGGGTCGGTAACGGGTTTGAGGGGTTTAAGCATATTCCGACAAGCTAAGAATTAAATGGGTTAGGCATGAGTAGTGCAGAGGTAGAAACCTATTAAGACTCAAAACTACTGAGCAGTTACCGCAAGAATTTCTACCTAATATGTAGCCTAACTTTTATTTTAAGTTTAGTCGCTAATATTTAAGTTTTGCTTAAGTCAAATTTTGTTTAAGTTAAGATATCAGCCCCTAACATTCGTTGATATTTTTCATCTAAGGCTTTTTTCAAAGATGGCATCGTCTTAAGGCTGGAATCAGCCATCATAATCCTTTCTGCGGCTTGACGGGCAATGTTTAATACTTCTTGATCCTCCACTAAACTGGCTAAAGCAAAATCCGGTAAACCTGTCTGACGAGTTCCCAACACTTCCCCAGGTCCCCGAAAACGCAAGTCCATTTCTGAGATAAAAAAGCCATCTTGAGACTGTTCTAATACTTTTAAACGTTGATGAGCATCCGGGGTGCGGCTACTACTCATTAACAGACAGTAAGATTTATGAGAACCTCTACCCACACGCCCCCGCAATTGGTGTAATTGAGATAACCCGAAACGTTCGGCATTTTCAATTAACATTACCGTCGCATTGGGCACATCTACCCCTACTTCAATCACTGTGGTTGACACAATAATTTGAGTTTTATTATCCCGAAAAGCGTTTAATGCTTCATCTTTTTCGCTTGAACTCATGCGCCCATGTAATAACCCGATCTGAAAATCCGGAAAGATCGTTTCCGATAAGCGTTTATATTCTTCTACGGCGGCACGAACATCTAATTTTTCTGATTCTTCGATGAGGGGAAAAATCACATAAGCTTGTCGTCCTTGGGCTACTTCTCGACGAATTAAATCATAAGCTTGAGTTCGTTCTTTTCCGCTTAATGCTGTTGTTTGAATGGGTTGTCTACCGGGGGGCAATTCATCAATTTGACTTACATCTAAATCCCCATGTATCGTTAAAGCTAAGGTACGAGGAATCGGCGTGGCAGTCATGGTTAAAACATGAGGGGCTTGTCCTTTTGCTAATAACCGCGCCCGTTGTTGCACCCCAAAACGATGCTGTTCATCGATTACTACTAACCCCAAATTCCGAAAGTTAACGGGGTCTTGAATTAAAGCATGAGTTCCCACTAATAAGGGTAATTCTCCGCTTTCTAATTGAGCATGAATTTCTCGACGTTTAGAGACTTTTGTCGAACCGGTTAGCAGTTCTACAGGAAGATGAAGCAGGTTAAACCATCCTACTAATTTACGATAATGTTGTTCGGCTAAGACTTCTGTGGGAGCCATTAAAGCGGCTTGATAACCGGATTGGATAGCGGCTAAAATGGCGAAAACGGCTACGATCGTTTTTCCTGAACCCACGTCTCCTTGTACTAGCCGGTTCATGGGTGTAGTGCCTTTTAAATCTTGTTGAATTTCCCCTATCACCCGTTTTTGGGCACCCGTTAAAGCGAAGGGTAATATTTCATTAAATTTTTCTATGAGTTCTCCTCTCGGATTAAAACTCGCACTTTTTTGGGTTTGTTTTTGTTCTTGACGACGTTGTAAAAAGCCTAATTGCAGAAAGAAAAATTCATCAAAAACTAAGCGTCTTCTGGCATGAGCAAGAATTTCGGGCGTTTCGGGATAATGAATATTCGCAATTGCCTCTTTTAATTTAATTAATCCATAGCTATTTTGTATATCTTTGGGCAGGGGATCTTTAAGTTGAGCAATTGCACCCATTGCTTCAATGACGGCTTTTCTAATGAGGTCTGCTGGAACTCCTTCGGTTAATGGATATACCGGTAAAACCCGACCTATTTTCAGAGATTCAATATTAGAACCGAGACTATCTAAAACTTCTATTTCGGGATTTTCTAAAGTCAATCCATATTTATTTTGTTTGACTAAACCCGATGCCGCTACTAGAGAACCCACAGCATATAATCGTTTTTGTCGTTCTTGCCAACCTCGGTTAGTAAAGCGATTTCCGGCAAAAAAGCGATTTAATTTGATTTGTCCGGTATGGTCTTTAATTAATAGTTCAAAAATAGAAAGTTGTTTATTTTTGGGACTGGTAAAACAGTTACAGCGTTTAACTGTACCTATAATGGTAACGGTTTCTCCGGCCACTAGATTAGCAATATTTACTTGACGAGCATAATCAATATGGTCTCTCGGATAATAAAATAGAAGGTCTTGTACCGTTTTTAATCCCAAACGGGCTAATAAGTCACTTTTACGGTAGCCTACTTCTACTAAAGCGCTCAGGGGTTGATCGAGGGTAATCTGTCTCGTTTGAGAGGTTTGGTGAGTAACGGGCGCAGTTTTCGGTAATTTAGGGGTTGGGGGTTCTTGAGGGGTTTCTAGGGTTTGTCGTAAGTCTTGCAAAAAGCGGCGAGTTTCGGCGACTAACTGTTGTCGTTGAGTGAGAGTTAAGTCGGGGTAACGGGAAAACTGAACCGCCATTTCTTGCCAACGCCGGCGATCATCTAACGAGGTTCCGATGGGGGGAGACTGTCCGAAATTTAAACAGAGAAACTCATGAAAGCGGTATTGGTTCCCCTGTAAGTCTGTAAACCCTCTTTCCGCTTCTACTGATAGGGCTTTCTGTAATCGTATCCAGTCTGGTGTCTCGGTCATAGTACATCTATATGGCTCTATATTATCCTATCGGATTTGCGAATTGGGGGGAAGGTGGAGAGTACCCAATCTATAAATTTAAGTAAAATAGGAATATTCAAGAGTATTTTAACGAGGTAAGTATTCTTCCAACAGTAGAACAAGCACTGAAATCTTTATACTTATGTCAGTCTTTAACAACGGCTTACCAACCTATTTATATGGTGCGTTTAGATGAGCGTAATGGTAAAGTATTCATTTTAGCGGGTGAGGATATACAAATTTTAGTTAGTCGTGATGGTAACTGGGAATTTTTATCATGAAGCCAAATTTTGAACAAATGAGCAAAACTGAATTAAGGAAATATGTTGCTACTCATCCGGATGATCAAGAAGCATTTTATGCCTTAGTTGATCGTTTAACGGCTCAACCCTCCAGTCAAGTTTATCCTGCTTCTATGACTCCTGGGGAGATTCAAGAAACGATTTTAAGTCATATTCAAAATAAACAGCACTCTACCGACACATAATTAACATTGTTGATAATTGATAAGAGTGACAAGTGAACAGTTAACTGTTGATTTTATTCAGGGATTAGGGGAATTTCTGATTAAAATTCTTTGTTAACTGTTAACTATTCTTCATACCAGCAAGCCCGCCAAGCGGCTTCAGCTTCAGCAACGGCACATTCTCGTTGTTTTTTCTGGTATTGTTTTCTAAGTTGAGCGATTTTCTCTAGTAAATTTCTAATTTCTCTATGATGTAAGCTTAAATTAGCATCAGCAAATTCGATTTCTGATAGGCGCAAATGAAGCGCCGTAATTTTAGTAATTTTTGAGGGGATTTCCGGTTCTTCTGCTGTTTCATCCAGATTTTTTGCTCCGGTTTCTACGATAACATTTAAAAGATTGGGACTGCCACTCATCGGTTGACCTGCTTCTTCGGCTTGAATAGCCATATCTAACACTTGAGGAGGCAATTGAGAAGGCAAAATATGAGCTTGTTGTAATAAATGATTAACCTCTTTAGATAAATTATTTAAAGTGGTAACAATCCCTTGTTCAAGCATTTTGCACCAGTTCACTAAATGATTGGGATTATTAATTACTGTGTTCTTGGGTGTGGTTGATTCTACGGGTAATAACAATTCGTCTTCGATTGTTTTTTCTTCTTCTGGTGTTTCAGTATTTGATAAATTTAATAGCATTTGTTCCATGATATTTAAACTCGCGCCAGGTTCTGAGTCTAAGTTATCTGTTTTATCTAAATAACTGAGAAGCTTAGGGTCAAGGGTTTTGCCGAGACTTTTGATATTTTCTTGAATTTTTTGTCTTTGACTGTAAGATAATTTAAGAAAAGCTTGAGGATAGGATTGAGTACAAATCTGATAAACCGCTAATATTAATTGTTTTTGAACAGACTGACTTAAAGTCTTTAAATATTTTTGATAGGTTTCCTTAGCTTCAGCATAGAGTAAGGAAGTCTGATTTTCAAGGATAGCTAATTCTTCTTTAAGTTTTTGAATTTTACTAGCCATAATAGATAAGCTTTCTGTGCCTAAATTACTGGATAATTTAAAGATTAAGTTTAAATGCTCTTAACTGTAAAAAGTTATTAATCAATATAGTAAAAAGGCAAAAGACAAAGAAAAGTTTCTTGCTTTTGCCTTAGAAACAGCAGAGTTAAGAGAATTAACTTACTTTTTCTTTTTCCCTTTTTTAGCAGGACTGGCTTTGGGTTTGTTGTCAGGCTGCGCTTTGGGTTGTTCGTTTTTAGTTTCAACCTCAGCCGCAGGGGGTTCTACTTCCACTACCGCTTCAGCCGCAGGGGCTTCGACTTCGACTACGGGTTCAGCCGCAGGGGGTTCTACTGTAGCTGTTTCAGCTTTGGGTTCTTCAACTTTTTGTCCGGTTTGGGCAGCTACTTCTTCAGCAAAGTTTTTCTCTTCTTTTTCAATTCCCTCGCCGAGAACAAAGCGTACAAACCGACGTATTTGAATATTTTCGCCTAATTGAGCAATGGTTTGCTTAACTAACTCTGCTACAGTAATGCTTTGGTCTCGAATGTAGGGCTGGTCCATTAAGGACAGTTCTTTGAGTCGTTTGCCAATACGACCTTCAACAATCTTGTCTTTAATGTTATCGGGTTTACCAGCTAAATCATCGCGCCCTTTTTCTATATCTTTTTCTTTTTGGGCAACTGCCTCGGGGATGTCTTCTACATTGACGTATTCAACATTAGGGCAAGCGGCAATCTGCATAGCCACATTGTTGACGAGTTCTTTAAAGGTATCTCCTCGGGCGACAAAGTCGGTTTCACAGTTGATTTCCACCAAGACCCCTATACGGCCGCCTGTATGGATGTAGCTATGAACTAGCCCTTCGGCCGTAATGCGTCCGGATTTTTTCTCAGCCGAGGTGATGCCTTTTTGTCGCAGCCATTCTGTAGCTTTAACAAGATCACCCTCGTTTTCGGAAAGCGCCTTTTTGCAGTCCATCATGCCAGCGCCGGTTTTTTCCCGTAATTCTTTGACCAGTTTTGCCGATATTTCCGCCATCTTTATTTGGTGTGTTTAAACTATAACCATGATTACACGATCAGTAGATGAATTATCTGTCAGACTCCTCATCATCGTCAGAATATTTAGATGCCCAATCTGCCTGTGAGTAGTTGTCTTCTTCTTCGTAGTCGTTTTCTAAGTTTTCATCAAAATCTTCATAATCTTCATCCGGGGCGACTTCTCCATGACGACCTTCATAAATCGCGTCGGCGAGTTTCCCAATAATCAGTTTAATTGAGCGAATTGCATCATCATTCCCCGGAATGGGCACGTCTACATAGTCAGGATCGCAGTTAGTATCCAACAAGGCCACAATGGGAATCCCTAATTTTTGACATTCCTGAACGGCGTTATATTCCCTTTTTAGGTCAATAATCACCACTACATCGGGAATCCGGCGCATGGTTTTAATGCCGCCCAAATATTTTTGCAGTTTAAACAATTCTCGACGTAAAACAGCCGCTTCTTTTTTGGGTCGTCGAGAGATGGCCCCGCTTTCTTCCATCTCTTCTAATTCTTTTAGACGTTCAGCCCGAGTGCGGATGGTTTCCCAGTTGGTGAGCATTCCTCCTAACCAACGCTGGTTAACGAAGTTAGAGCCACAACGTAGGGCTTCTTGTGCAATAATTCCAGCCGCTTGACGCTTAGTTCCCACAAACAGGAATTTTTTGCCTTGATCGGCGGCTTTACGCATATAGTCGTAAGCTTCCTCGATCAATTCGGCGGTTTGTACCAGGTCGATGATATGAACTCCGTTACGAGCCGTATAGATGTAGGGAGCCATTTTGGGGTTCCAGCGACGAGTCTGATGACCAAAGTGAACTCCTGACTCGAGTAATTCATTAAGAGTTACAACTGACATTTATTTTTTCTCCTATTCGGGTTTAGCCTCCATCCAGGTGAATTTCGTTGTTGAAACACCCGAACCCCTAGATGTGCGTAAATTAGACAACTTTTCTAGGATAGCATATTGGGGGAGAAGTCGAGGATTTTTTTTCGGGGGGCAAAAATTTTGAATGAGGAATCGAAGATGAGAATCTTGATTAAAATTGATCACAGCTAGATAATTTAGGCTAATTTTTATGGCTCGCTATACTTGTTCTTATTTAGTTAACGCTGAGATCGAGCAACTCCCCTCTTTACTCAATGAAATTCTCGATTCGTGCGGTTTTGAAATCATTTTTGAGGCACTCGGCTATATCATGGCCCGGGAACTGCCGGGGAATATCGCTTTTTCTAAGCTAGTCAGTGTAGATGTTTTTATTGATGCGACCAAAGTCCACAATCAGCAAGTTCCCTTGACTTGGGTGGTTAAGAGTGATGAACTCCCTTTACAGCAGTACAATCACTGTTGGCAGCGCTTCAAGGAAATTCAGCAGCAAATCGGAGAGCATCGTCAATGGCATTTAGTTGCTAATTGAAAATGTCATCAGAACAGATAGCCTCAGACCCAAGGATCTGAGGACATAGGTAGATTCGCTCTTTGAGAGGATCAACCTTCAGGTGTCTCCTTCTACTTGAGCGCGATACTCGTCGGCCGTTAAGGTTTCATCAAGTTCAGCATCAGGATTGACCACCCGTATTTTTAATAACCATCCTTCCCCATAGGGATCATCGGCGATGTGTTCTGGAGAGTCGATCATCGCTTCATTGCGTTCTATTACCGTACCAGACACGGGAGGATAAAGGTCCTCAACCGCTTTTACCGATTCGACACGACCAAAAGTTTCACCCACTTCTACCGGATCTCCTATTTCGGGTAAGTCTAGAAAAACCAGATCACCGAGTTGTTCGATCGCATAAGCGCTAATGCCTATGGTTGCAATTTCGCCATCTAGACGAACGTATTCGTGAGTATCGAGATATCTTAGATCATCGGGGTATTCGAGTTCCATTTCACATCCTCGTAAATCCGCAGCAAAGCTAAGTTTACAACGACTTTGACTAGGGTGACAGTCTATTGTCAACAATTGTGTATGATCTAAATTTTCCTCGAATTTTATCTTGTTAAAGAAAATGTTACAAAATGCAAAGTATAATAAAAAAGATGTTAAACACAAGCAGCGATTAAGTAGTTATTGTCAATGCGAGTAGTGATCGCCGGAGCCGGTTTAGCGGGATTATCTTGCGCCAAGTATCTAGTTGATGCAGGATTTACCCCGATTGTTCTTGAACGTCGAGATGTTCTAGGTGGCAAAATTGCCGCTTGGAAAGACGAAGATGGAGACTGGTATGAAACTGGACTCCATATTTTTTTTGGGGCTTATCCCAATATGTTACAGCTATTTAAGGAGCTAGGGATTGAAGAGCGTCTGCAATGGAAAGAACATAGCATGATCTTCAATCAACCTGAAAAACCCGGAACCTACTCCCGTTTTGATTTTCCTGACATCCCCGCCCCCATAAATGGCGTGATGGCGATCCTCCGTAATAATGATATGCTCACCTGGCCCGAAAAAATTCTATTCGGGATAGGTTTGATCCCTGCCATGATCAAGGGTCAAAGTTATGTGGAGGAAATGGATCGTTATTCTTTCTCTGAGTGGTTGCAAAAACACAACATCCCCAAGAGAGTAGAAAAAGAAGTGTTTATCGCCATGTCAAAAGCGTTAAACTTCATTAACCCTGATGAAATTTCTGCCACGATCCTGCTAACTGCCCTCAACCGTTTTTTACAAGAAAAAAATGGCTCAAAAATGGCGTTTCTGGATGGTTCGCCGACAGAACGTTTATGTGAACCTTTAGTAGACTACATTACTTCTAAAGGCGGCGAAGTTCGCTTAAATGCTCCCCTAAAAGAAATTTTACTCAATCATGATGGAACGGTCCAGAGTTTCATTATTCGAGGAGTTGATGGGGCCGCCGATGAAATTTTAACAGCCGATTTATATGTTTCTGCTATGCCGGTAGATCCCTTGAAGGTGATGTTACCGAAACCTTGGCGGGAAATGGACTTTTTTAAAAAGTTAGAGGGGTTAGAAGGGGTACCAGTCATTAATCTTCATCTTTGGTTTGATCGTAAGCTAACCGAGATAGATCATTTACTGTTTTCCCGTTCTCCCTTACTGAGTGTGTATGCTGATATGAGCAACACTTGTAAGGAATATGCTAACCCCGATCGCTCGATGCTGGAGCTAGTCTTGGCCCCCGCTAAAGATTGGATCACAAAGTCAGATCCCGAAATTATTGCAGCGACAATGGCGGAGTTAGAAAAACTCTTTCCCCAACATTTTACGGGAGATAATCCGGCTAAATTGCTCAAGTATCACGTGGTGAAAACCCCGCGTTCAGTGTATAAAGCCACTCCCGGACGACAAGCTTGTCGCCCCGACCAAAAAACTCCTATTGCCAATTTCTATCTTGCTGGAGATTACACAATGCAGCGTTATCTGGGAAGTATGGAAGGAGCCGTGCTTTCTGGCAAACAAGCCGCTAGTGTGATCGCCCAAGACTATTCTCCTAAGACATCCACTTCTTCAATTGCTGGAGAAGCAACCCTTGTCTAAATGGTGTCCATAGTCATTAGTCTTCTTGGGAATTTAATTTCTCAAGTTTTGCAAAGTTTTTGCTGAGTTACTAATGACTAAAGACCCAATGAATGAGAGAATTTTAATTGGCTTACGGCTCAATATCCCTATAATAGACCATCATTCTGCCTCTGCTGAATGCTGCAACTGCCTAGACCGACTCAACCAACCCAACCTCTAGCCTCGATTGAAGAGGCTTATGAACTCTGTCGCCAGATTACAGAGAAATACTCTAAAACGTTTTATTTAGGCACTTTATTGATGCCGCCAGAAAAACGTCAAGCTATCTGGGCGATCTATGTGTGGTGTCGTCGTACAGACGAACTGGTGGATGGCCCCAATGCCAAATTAACCACGCCAGAAACCCTAGATCGCTGGGAAGACCATCTCGAAAGTGTCTTTGCTGGTCATCCCCTAGATGATGCGGATGTGGCTTTGGTAGATACGTTAAAACGCTTTCCGATGGATATTGCCCCCTTTCGAGATATGATCGCCGGACAGCGAATGGATCTCTACCGCAGTCGCTATGAAACCTTTGAAGAATTGAACCTGTACTGTTATCGAGTAGCGGGGACAGTGGGGTTGATGTCGAGTGCGGTACTAGGGGTAGATGAAAGATATCGAACAGCCCCCTGGGAAAAGGATCAGCCGCTTTATATTCCTACTGAAGAAGCGATCGCTCTGGGAATTGCTAACCAGTTAACGAATATTCTTCGGGATGTGGGAGAAGATGCCGGACGAGGCCGCATTTACTTGCCGCTAGAAGATTTAAAATTATTTGATTACTCTGAAGAAGATTTGTTTAACGGGGTAATTGATGATCGTTGGCGTGCTTTGATGCGTTTTCAAATTTCTAGAGCAAGGAAATATTACGATGAAGCAGAACGCGGCATTCGTGCCCTTAGTCCTGATTCTCGTTGGCCTGTTTGGTCGGCATTGATGCTCTATCAGGGTATTTTAGATGTGATAGAAATGAATGACTATGATGTCTTTACTAAACGGGCTTATGTCCCAACGGCTCAAAAAATGCTTTTTTTACCGGTTGCTTGGTTGAGGGCCCAAGCTTTATAAATTTAAGATTTTGCCTTTACCCTGAAGGATGAGGGCCAACCGAACAAAGCCCGCCTACGCGGGCTAAATTATAACTATGATTAAGATGATTAAATGAATACTATAAGAGTGCTGGATTTTGAGAAAATTATCGATAAAACTGCTCATAGTTGCTCACATAATCAAATTAATCAAAGTTTAGACTAGATGAGGAGAGAGCCGCTTATTCAATAAACCAACGACGAATTAATTCCACTTGGAAACAGTAGCCATTGTCTAGCGGCTCAATTAATTCCCGCCTTAATAGCAATTCTAAAGCCGCTTCTAAATCTGGCTCAAAGTGTTGTTTTAAAGTTTGATAATCTGTTATTTTTCCTTCTCCTTTTTGGGCGATAAATCGTAATACTTTTAAACCTATTTCATCAATTTGATTCGTTTCAATATCAGCAAAAAAGAAACTTCCCGTCTGTAGTGCTTCTGGGATAGCGGCTTCTATATCTTTTAGGGTGGCTAGTCGTCGGACTTCGGTAGGTTGTTCGTTTTTATAGTTGACGATTTCTGAACATAATAATTGTACTAAACAGGGATGACATCGGGTAATTTTTAATATTCTTTCTGCGGCTTCGGGTTCGTAGCGTAGGGTAAATTCTGGGATGGGATTTTCAATTAATTTTCTCGCTTCTTCTTCTTGTAAATAACTGACGTGACACACCTGTACATTGATTAAATAACTCGCCCACCGTTGAAATTCTTCTAGAGTGTGACTCCCTGCGATCATGATTTTAAATTTAGGGCGATGTTGGATCAGATAGCGCAGATACCCTAAGACATCTTCTTCATCAAATCTTCCTTTAGTAATTGCTGTATCTAAAGTTTCAAATTCATCGAGGGATAATAAGGCGACTTTTTCTCCTAAAATTTCTTCGACTCCATCTAACCATTCATCAAAACGAGTAAAGGGATCATCGGCTAAAATTTCTCTGCTTATTGGGGGTAGTTTTAAGTAGTTTTGCCGCTTGGCTGATTCTTGCATCTGTCTAGCGATATTGTAGAGTAGTCCTATATGATCTTTAGAACTAGATACTGGCCCTTGTAAGTCAACAAATAGGGGAATAATAGAGTTAGGTAGGAGTTTTCCTAAGTTGTTGAGGAGGGAAGTTTTGCCCATGCGGCGCTGTCCATAGAGTAAGATGGGAGGGCGGCGGCGATCAATGATTAATTTTTCGATTTTTAATCCGATGCTGGTACGCCCCATAAAGATTTGAATTTGTTCATTGAGGGGTACACCAAAGATGTAAGGGTTATCGATTTCTTGATGATATTCAACTAATTCTCTGAGTTCTTCTATTTTATCGGTGATGATTTGTTGCCAATGGCGGGCAATAGTAGATAAACGAGGGGCATATTTATTATTACTGAGATTTATTCCTGAGATAGTTTGTTCTAGGTGCTTAGAGATATTTTCTAGGTTTGTACGCTGGTTAAAGATGCTTTTTTGGTTGAGGGCAGAGTTAACGTCTTCGCTAATGGTTTTGAAAGAGTTAAAAAGTTTGTTTAGAGAATCTTCCTCGCTACTTTCTGCTAGAATTTGATGGACTTGGGATAAGGTAATAATGTCTTGACAGCGTTCTAGTTTACGCCATTCTAATTCTAGTAGTGCGGCTTGTGCCGCCCATTTTTGACGGGTATCTAGTAGGTAGTTGAGGGCGGCTTGTCCTTCGATGGGGTTGCGTTCTAGGATTAAGAGAAGATGTTTATCTAGGCCCAGTAGGGGTAAGAATTGATATTCATCCCAAAAAGCGGCGTTATAACGGAGAAGCCTAGGTTTTTTTGAGAAAAGTATTTGATCGAGACGATAGATAAAATTGTCCCAGAGAAAGAGTAGAGGAAAGGCAAAAAAAGAGCGGTAGAAGTAAAGAATAATGCTGATACAAGAAACCACTCCTCCTGCCACGCCAAACGCCACCCCTACGGCCACGCCTGCCACCACGCCTACCCCCACGCCTGTCTCCACGCCTGTCTCCACGCCTTTCTCCACGCCTACCGCCACGCCAAACGCCACGCCAAAGATCACGCCTACCGCCACGCCAAAGATCACGCCTCCCGCCACGCCAAAGATCACGCCAAAGATCACGCCAAAGATCACCCCTACCCCCACGCCTGTCTCCACGCCTTTCTCCACGCCTTTCTCCACGCCTACCCCCACGCCTGCCACCACGCCTAGCGCCACGCCTAGCGCCACGCCAAAGGACAGGCCAAAGTACACGCCACCCGCCACGCCACCCGCCACGCCAAAGGACACGCCACCCGCCACGCCAAAGGACAGGCCAAAGTACACGCCACCCGCCACGCCACCCGCCACGCCAAAGGACAGGCCAAAGTACACGCCACCCGCCACGCCACCCGCCACGCCAAACGCCACGCCTCCCGCCACAAGAAAAGCAACTTCTTGTGTTAACTCGCCTCTTACCCAGAATCCTAAAATAATTAAGAGATATTCGAACAAGGGTAAAATTATATATCCCTGAAGGAGTGCCCGCCAGAATGCCCTATTTTTCCAGACAGAACCTCCAGTTTTGAGGCGTTCGATGTAATTATTCCAAGCGCTAGGGCGGCATATTAACCAGTAAAGAAGTTGTAAACTACCGATAAACAGATTAGGGTGTAATTCGGGAGAATGGTTGTACAGGTTGGGAGGTAATGAGGGCATAGGCAAATTAAAATTTATTCGTTTGTAGTTGCCTACTCTATAACTCAACTATATCTCACCCTCTAGTCAACCTAAAGTCAGCTATTTTTCTTTTTTTCTCGCCTCGGTTCTCAACTTTCCCTAGGGGATAGTTAAATTGTCGAGTTCAAAGGGCATTTATGAAAGATTTAGATAACATCAAAACCTTATTGGAGATTATAGTGATTTATATGTCACTAATTCAATCTCCTCCGTTGTTGCTGGTTGCGACTGTTGCGGTTTGGATCTATGTTTTTTTGAGTAACCCTAAAGCGCCGTAACCCTGAAGGGTTCGGCTATACGAGCGAAGCCCGCCTTCGCGGGCTAGAATATAAAACGGTTAGGTAATCTATATTTTGTATTGTTAAATATAATAAGATGTTTTATTATCCTTCAAATTGAGCTTTTTAATTTGACTAATTGAATCAACAATAGAAGCAACCCAAGAATTAGTTAAGCGTTCCTCAACTTAATTTTTAATTAAATGAATTAACAGCCTAACTAAAAATGATTCAATATTTCTAATAATTGCCTGTTTGCCCATTCCTTCCAATTCATCGACAATAGCCAAAGCATCTTGATAACGCCCGCTTAAAATACTTTCTTTTAAATCAACCAATTCCTGAATCATAATTTATACATTTTTCAAAAATTAAATATTTGTGTATTTAGCCCGCGCAGGCGGGCTTTGTTCGGTTGTCCCCAACCCTTCATGGTTAGAGTGCTATAATAAATATAAATATGGATTAATTTCCCTTAAACCTTCCTCTTTCCAATCTTCCGCTATTTCCCCATCTTCCAAACTCCATAGCTTTTCTCTACAAAGAATCTGTAACAAAAAAGGATGACATTGACTCCGTTCTAAAATCCATTCTATATCTTCTTGAGCAAAAGAAATAGGAGAACTATTGATTAATTCTAACGCTTCTGTTTCCGTCAAAGCTCCTAAAACAGTTGTATAACCAAAGATATTAAAAAAAGGCGAATCATGCCCAGTATTTTTGGATAATTCAATAGGGGACTCATGAGCCGCTAAAATAAAAGCTAACTTACCTCTAGTTTGGTTAGTTCCTAAAGAGCGTAAACTACTCCAGAAATCATCATCTAATTGGGAATATCTATCTAAAGCCGTTCCTATTTCATCCATTAAAATAATCGAAAAAGTATTTAATTTACTACTGACTATGTCCATAAATCGGTCTAAATTACAGTCTCCAGATAAAGATATTTCTAACCCCTCTAAAATATGACGTAATAAATATTCTTGACTAGCCATGCGGGAATCTTGAAAATCCACAAACACCCATTGATAATGTTCAGGATAGCGCAACCAATCCGATTTTTGAGCCGGGCGTAACAGGTTAACAGGAGTAGTTGTAATCGTTTTAAGATAGTGTAATAAAGAAGTTTTCCCACTGCGGCGCTTACCAATAATAGCCGCATTTTGTAGAGGATGACGTTTCAGAAGATTAAAAAGCCGCTTGACTTCCTTTTCTCTGCCGAAAAAATAACGAGGGTGAGTAATGGGAGTTCCTGTAATAAAAGGAGAATTTTCTAGAGAAATGTCATCAGAGATAAGCTCAGTTTTACTGATTTCTTGCCAATCTAACCCGAGTTTTTCACACAGTTCAATAAAATTCAGGTGATCTATTGGTTTACCATTGAGAAAGTTTTTAACGGTAGATAAAGAAAAGCCGGCATCATCAGCTAGTGCTTGCTGAGACGGATAACCATTTCGTTGTAGAGATGACTTAACTCGTGATATATATTCTTGAGAAACTTTAAGCGATCGCCCCATACCCCCTCAATACTGAACCTTTTAGTCACTTCTCGATAAGAAAACCCTGCTAACCGCCCCATTACACCTCCATAATTAGCGGATATTCAAACTGAGAGGGGACAGCTTGTAACTGCAAACTATCATTGAGTTCTTTTTCCAAAGCTAACAAACCTTTAGCTACATCTTCAGCAATTTCTATCGCTTCTTGTATCGTTTTTCCCTCTGCCACTAACCCTTGTAAATCATCACTGGTGGCGACAAAATACTCGGCTTCATTTTCAAAAAAACGTTCAATCTTTAATTTTATTAATGTTTTCATAGGCACAAAAGTTAAAAATAATGTTGGGTTTCGTTTCCTTCGCCGCCTCAACCCAACCTACACATATAAATTTAGCGCTTAAGAATCTGGAAATTTCTCAATAATGCCGCCGCCGAGTAGCACCTCTCCATCATAAAGCACAGCCGCTTGTCCGGGAGTTATCCCAAACTGAGGTTCATCAAACACCAATTTAACGCGATTATCGCCTAAAGGAATCACATCCACAGGAACCGCAGAACTCCGGTAACGCACTTGTACTTCAGTATGAATAGGACTAGAAGGTTCAGCAATAGAAACCCAATTCATGCGGCTAACGCTACATTCGGGTTTGCCGGCATCGGCGCGGTTTCCCACGATAACCTGATTCATCACTGGGTCTAATTTAACCACATAGAGCGGTTCAGCCGCAGCTACTCCGATGCCTTTGCGTTGACCGATAGTATAGTGATGGATACCCTTATGCTTTCCTAAGACTTTCCCTTTGAGGTCAACGATATCGCCCTCTTTTTGATGGATATATTGGTCTAAAAACGCCTGCATTGACCCATGAGCCTCAATTAAGCATAAATCTTGACTTTCGGGTTTATCGGCTGTTTTCAGTCCAAACTCATTGGCAATACGTCGGGTTTCTTCCTTGGTTTGATTTCCTAATGGAAAAATTGTACCCGCCAATAAATCTTGAGTTAGGTCATAGAGAAAGTAGGATTGATCTTTATTGCGATCAACGGCGCGTAATAATTGATAACGTTGAGTCGTTTCATCATAGCGAATTCGGGCATAATGACCGGTAGCAATACAGTCAATGCCTAACTCTTGACGCGCATAGCGTAACATGGGGCCGAATTTAACCGCCCTATTGCACTGAGAACAGGGTAAAGGGGTAATACCGGCTTCATAACCCGATACTAAATAATCTATGATATTTTCCTGAAAAACGTCGCGGCTATCGACAATATGATGAGGAATTCCCAACTGTTCACAAATAAAAGCGGCATCTACCATCCCCTCACTACAGCATTGTCCTTTCCCCTTCATTAACCAAAGGGTTAGACCAACGACTTCATATCCTTGATGATGTAGGGTAGCGGCGGCGGTAGAACTGTCAACTCCACCGGATAGGCCGACGACGACTGGGTTCATAGATTTAAAGATGAATTTGTCATAATTAATTATTCGTCTCATCAATGCTAACATTATCAACGGTATAATTGAGGCGTAGTTAAAGACCCACTAACCACTAATTTCTACTCACTCCTCACCCTTGTTGTGTATCAACTTCTAACTCATTTAAGTAGATGGTGTGAGGAATAAAAATCATGATTAAGATTCGCCTATTTTCTCTATCAGGGAAATTTTCTGGACAACTCAGTCAATTTTTGTTAATCTTTTCAGGTTTGACGGGTTGGAATATTACCTATTGTGCTATGTCCATTGCTCAAACTTCGCCTTTGCTGCTAAGTGAACTGCCGCCTCCGCCATCCATGACACCCATAGATGAGACTTCATCATCTGAACAAGGCGAGACGATAACGACAATTCCTTATTTTGAGTCTACTCCAACCCCACCGCCATCTCAATCTGTACAGCAAGAGTATAATTTTCAAGCGCCTCAACCCTATTACTCAACGCCTGCGAATGCTGGTGATAAATTAGTAGAATTTTATCGGGTTGAGGTGATGGTACAAAAAGCCATCTCCAACGATGAATCTTTATTATCACAGGTAAGACAGATAGAACCTTTTGCCTATCTTCAGACTAATAATGAAGCGATTTACGCAGGATTATTTACTGAACAAGGAGAGGCACAAAAACGAGTTCAACAGTTAATGAGTCAAGGACTTGCGGCTCAAATAGTTCCTGTTAATTATAGTGTTAGTGCTTCTTTTATTCCTGTACAGAGATAATTTTAAAGGTGGGTACTGCCCACCTTGGTTATCAACGATTAATCTGGTTTTTGAATGGAGAAAGACTAGCCCCGGCCAAGTCTCTACATTGTTTCAAAAAACTATTTTAAAACTAGCTCGGAACGCAAAGTTAAATTCAAATCTTTTTCAGGATTAATTGAAATTAATTCTAAAGTTTCTGAACTTAAAAACCAGCCGGCTAAGGCTTCTAATTCCGATGAATTGACGGTTCTTCTTCGGTGGCGGTTATAATTTTTAAAAGAGGCTATTAAGTTTTCTGCCTTATTTCCTAAAGTGGCTCCTTTTAAAATTTGTTCTGTATCCACTCCTTTAATCAGGGTTTCTATTTTAGTTATGATTTGAGAAATAGCATCTAAAGAGGTTTGTAAATGAGTTTGATTTGGGGATTTAATGAAAATTTTTTGGGAAAAAAACTGAGACCCTTTGCCGGAAGGTTTAATTTCGCCAACAATTTCACTGCCATTTGGGATAATAATTGTCCCATCTGCATAAGTGATATTAGTAGCGACCTTTAAAGTTAGAGCCATTGTATCTTCTTTTGTTAAGAGAATTTTCTCGGATTGGTCATATTTAACGGGGATTTGCGTGCCGGCTGGTAAAATGAGATTATTAGAAGTCTTAGCCAATGGTTGGGGACTAGATAAAGCTTGCGCTCGACTCGAAGCAATTGACCCAATAGAAGTAAAGGTAATGACGCTTACCCCTATGACCATGAGCGTCGAAAGTGTGATAGGAGCATTATATTTAACCTCAGACATCGCAGGGATTGTCCTTTGTGAATCTTTTAGTGCAAAGACACCTACCCCTAACAGATTGTTCCATCCTTAAAAGCCAGTCAGGACATAGGTTACAGCTATTATCAGGGGTCAGTAGTCACCGATGAAAACTGATAACGCTTAACGGTTAAAGTCCTCCATATCTTTCCTCTGTCCAAGGATCTCCGCGTCTATGATAGCCGTTTCGTTCCCAAAAGCCCGGTTCTTCAGCCGCCAGGAATTCTAACCCATTGATCCACTTGGCACTTTTCCAAGCGTAGAGATGAGGGACTACTAACCGCATGGGTCCTCCATGTTCTGCCGGCAGAGGTTCACCAAACAATTTAAAGGCGAAAAAGTTATCCTCTCGCCAAAATTCATCAAGGTCTAAATTAGTCGTGTAACCCCCATAACAATGTTGCATAACATGAGTTACCCCGGGTTCAAGTTCGATCAGCTTCATAAAATCACTGACTTTAATTCCTGTCCATTGGACATCTAATTTTGACCAACGGGTGACACAGTGGAAGTCTTGAGTGAATTCATGTTGCGGCAGATTCATAAAATCTGACCAGGTAAAAGTTTTGGGTTTAGCCATTCCCCAGACGCTAAATTGCCATTCGCTGGTGCCGATCACAGGGGTTTCACCGTAGGTAAGGACAGGAAACCCTTTAGTTAAGTATTGACCGGGGGGAACGCGATCACTTAATTCGGGGTCTGGTTTGTTAAAGAATTTCCCTAACATAGTTTTGAGAGCCGTTAGTGGAACACAACAACATAATAACAATGATGGGTTAATCCCTCCTTCGACTGGTGGAAGGATGGAAAATGGGATTAGGTGATAGGTGGGTAGGTATTGGCTATGGTTAGGCTAATACCTAGATTAGTTATAACGTATATTTTATTTATTCTTCATCGTCTTCTTCTTCTTCATCCTGTGGATAGACAAAGCTATTAGAACGTCCTGTTAGCACTGATTTACCCAGAGATAAGGCTCTTTGAGCTTGTAAAGCCGCTTGCCGTCTCCAGGTGGCGCGGCGCTGATCTCGTTTGGCTTTTGAGGTTTTCTTCTTAGGAACTGCCATAATTACTCCTTTAACTATATAAGGACAACCTTTCTATTATAGAGCTTGTCGAGGATGGGTAACCCCAATAGGCTACAAGTATAACCAAACTATGCTACCAATAGTAAGCATGAGAAAAAAGTGAAACAAAAAAGGGAAAGCTGATAGATTTACCCTTACCCTTTACTGCTAGAGCAATTTGTTGTTTTAATTGATCAAAATGGTATAACAAAACAATGAAACGATTAAATCTGAAATTTTTCAAGCGGTTTTGGGCGATCGCACAACTCTACTGGTGGAGCAATGAAAAATGGCGGGCCCTTGGTCTTCTCGCACTTCTCATCGTTTTATTAGTTATTTATACTCAATTAAATGTCACGATAAATACTCAACAGGGAGAAATTTTTTCGGCTTTAGCTGATAAAAATCTTAAGAGATTTTGGAATAGTATCTTTACTTTTCTGGGGGTCTTAATTATTTATGTTCCCTTATTTACCGGCTTTTATTATTGCCAAGACAAGCTAGGTCTTTATTGGCGACAGTGGTTAACTCATCGTTTTTTAAATGAATATTTTAGCAACAAATCTTATTATAAGATTAATTATTTCACCAGCGAAATTGACAATCCAGATCAACGAATTACTGAAGACATTAGAAGTTTTACTCTATCTTCTTTGAACTATTGTTTGTTAATTCTTCAGTCAGTTTTTACCGTTATTGCTTTTAGTGTGGTTCTTTGGAAGTTTTCCCCCTCTTTAGTTTTTTTCCTGTTAATTTATGGGGTTTTTGGGGTTTTAATCACTACGGGAATATATGGTAATAAACTGATTAAAATAAATTTTGAACAGTTAAGAAAAGAAGCTGATTTCCGTTTTGGATTAGTTCGGATTCGAGAAAATGCTGAATCCATTGCTTTTTATGGAGGAGAAGAACGAGAAATAAACCAATTAAAGGAATTATTTAAACGAGTTTTTGATAATTACAATCGCCTAATTATCTGGACAAATTTATATTTAGGAATGTTTCAAAACATTTATGAATTTATCCCTTACATTTTACCGGCGGTAATTGTTGCTCCTTCGGTTTTATCAGGACAATTTGAAGTGGGGGCAGTACGAGAAGCTCAAGGGGCATTTTTGAAGATTTTTTACTCCCTTAATATTATTGTGAGTGAGTTTCAGAATTTGACTAGCTTTGCTGCCGGAGTTGATCGTTTATACACATTTCATGAGTATCTAGAGCCAACCCCCACAGAAAAAAGACGAGAAATCATTCCTAGGCCAACCATTGATACTATAGAAGCTAATCGTTTAGGAATTGAACATTTAACTTTAGAAACCCCTAACTATCAAAGAACTCTTTTCCAAGACTTATCCATTTCTCTGCAACCTGGACAAGGGTTATTAGTGATGGGAGCAAGCGGCTGTGGAAAAAGTTCTTTATTAAGAGCCATTGCCGGACTTTGGAAATCAGGAACAGGAGCGATTTATCGTCCTAAACTTGAAGAAATTTTCTTTTTACCTCAGCGTCCTTATATGATTTTAGGGACACTGCGCGAACAACTGCTTTATCCTAATATAGACCTGGATATTAGTAACCAAAAACTGGAAGAAATCTTGCAGATGGTGAAATTAGGGGACTTAGCGGAAAGATTTGGCGGTTTTGAACTTGAAAAAGATTGGTCAGTGCTGCTTTCTTTGGGAGAACAACAACGAGTAGCTTTTGCTCGTTTGCTGATTAGTCGTCCTAAATATGCTATTTTAGACGAAGCCACCAGTGCTTTAGATATTGGCAACGAAAAAAATCTCTACGAACATCTCCTAGAAACAGAAACCACTTTTATTAGTGTTGGTCATCGTCCTAGCTTAAGTCAATACCATCAGCTAATTCTAGAGTTTTTAGAGGGGGAAAGATGGGAACTTAGGCCCTCAAACCCGGGCACTCAAATCATTTAGCAGCCGGGTTAGTTAACAGCAGAAACTAATTTAAAGATTCTCCCTTCATACAACCTAAAAATGTGTGAGGGGTGAACGGAATAGATGGAGAGTTACCAATGCCTAGTCATTGGCATTAGTCGTTATCAATTTTTCCCGCCACTAAATCACGGTGAAGGGGATGCTAAAGCGATCTATCAGTTTTTCAGACAAGAGGTAAACATTCCCGAGCGGCAACTATTGCTCCTGAGTGATACCTCTGGTACCTTTAGCGGTCTTTCCGCTTATCCCAATGGAGATAACTTATTAAACTGGTTAAAACTGAACAATATAGACAGATTAAACCCCCAAAATACCCCATTATGGTTTTTTTTCCTGGGTTATGGCTTAAATTATCAGGGAGAAGATTATCTGATGCCCATTGATGGCAACCCTCAAGATGTTGCTCATACGGGTATTCGTGTCAGCACTATCTTAGACATCTTACAGCAGCAAACAGACCGTCCTATATTAGTGATCCTCAATCTTTACCTTTCAGGTTCTCCGACAAAAGTCGGACAGCAGAGTATTAATTTAGCTAAACACAAGAAAATAGGGCTAATTTTTTCGCTACGACAGTCTTCGGAAACAACCTTAAGTCAAGGGATTTTTACCTCTGCCCTGTTAGAAGCTTTACGTTATTATCGTCGAGAGATTACCTTAAGCAAATTAGCTCAATATCTTGGAGATCGCCTACCCTCTATTAGTTTCTCTGGGGAAAAATTAGTATTAAGTCCGATCGTCATTAGTCCGAGTCTCGCTTTTAGTTCTCAATCTTTATTTGCTTCTATTCAAAGAGAAAAATTAGACATAACTCAATCGGATTTTGAGCCGTTAAAACAGTCGTCAACAAGTTCGGTTCCCCAACCTATTTCAGCGATTAATGTCTCTATTGAAGACAAGAGTGCCCCTAATTTCCCCCTACTTCCGGCTCTGGAGGTGACTCATACCATGACACAGCCTGAACCTGAAGAGACAATACCCATGACGACTTATCAATTCTTCCTGCCCTCATCTGTAAAAATTGAGCCGCCTCATGACGGAAAATGGTTGTGGTTGGGGGGAGTATTTGTGTTATTAGTTTTATTTTTGCTCATTTATGGGGCTAGATGGACCTTGCTGGCTCCTGATTCTAGTCCAGAGTTAACATCCTCGTTTCAATATTCAACCGCACAGCTTGAATCTCAACGGGAGTTGCTGAAGCAGGCTACTACTTATCTCAAGGAAAATCAAGCCTCTAGCTTTAATCGGGCAATCCAGGAAGTCGGCAAAATTCCTTTATCTTCCCCTGTTTATCAGGAAGCCCAAGAAAAAATGGCTCGTTGGAGTGAGATGATTTTAGATATTGCTCAAGGAAGGGCAAAACAAGGGAATTTTCAGGATGCCATCGCAGCCGCTAAGTTAGTTCCTCCTCAACAGAAGCAAGTTTATAACGCGGCACTCAAGGCGATCGAAACTTGGCAGGTGCAAGTCAAACAACAACAAGTTAACCAAGCCTTGATAGATGGGGCA
The DNA here is from genome assembly GCF_000147335.1 of Gloeothece verrucosa PCC 7822. Taxonomy (NCBI): domain Bacteria; kingdom Bacillati; phylum Cyanobacteriota; class Cyanophyceae; order Chroococcales; family Aphanothecaceae; genus Gloeothece; species Gloeothece verrucosa. Next base: position 1,324,232 of record NC_014501.1, on the reverse strand, counting down.
AAAGCCTTAATTCAACCCGCGTTAGCTTCTTCTTACAATCAGGGGATTACAATTTTAAGACAAATCCGCTCCTCAGAGCCAGGTTATAAGCAAGCTCAAGAGTTAATTGAACAATGGAGTCAAAAAATTTATCGACTGGCTAATTCTCGCGCCAAACAAGGAGATTATCAAAGCGCCATCGCCACAGCTAAATTAGTGCCTGCGGGGACTTCGGCTCATCAGATGGCCAAAAATGCCCTCGCTAAATGGCAAGCTAAACTCGATTAATGTTTGAGGAAATTTTCAGGAATCACTTTCAGATTTTTTGTATTTATCTCTAGTCACAGAAGGCGGCTAGAATTTTTGGCTATTCTAGAAAAGTGGTATTGACAAATTCAGGTTTTTATGTATTCTATGACACAAGCAGATCGAGAAGTTTTAACTATTACTTTACTTGCGACGATTTTATCGGTTTTTGCTGGCTTCTGTTTAGCTTTTTAAGAGGTTCAAATTATGCTTAAAAAAAGCATTCCCAGGGCGAAGTTAAGTTATCAGGAATGCTTGTTAGGAAAAGATTGAGCTTGAATAAGCGGGTTATGTGCGGACTTGAATCACGCTGGTATTAAAGTTATAATTTTTTCCTTCTAGCTCAATCGTGGTGCCAATTTTAACTTTTTGTCCACCGACTACAGCCCCAGTATCAGTTATTTGGGCTTGACCGGCAAGCGTCATAATCAAATCTTGAGAATAGGCGGTTTCTCTTCGGGGATCTTCTAAGGCTTTAACCGTACCATCGGGTTGAGGTACAGCAATTCTTCTCGGTAAGGCATTAACGGTTTTAATGTTGAGTTGTCCGGCGGGTTGATTGCGAATAATAATATTAGTTTTCTTTTCTTCTTGAAACTGATTTAGCAAAGCCTCGGGATCTAAAACACTTAATCCTCGGACAATCACATCGACTTCAATGGGTTTTGTGGCGACTTGAGCGATAGTGCTAGTTCCTGATGTGCCAGGAACAACAAAAATCCCAATAATTACGAGGAGGATGACTAAAGCCGCACCTAAGTCAAGAATACTTAATTTACCGAATAAACGTCCTTTTGAATCTAAAATTCTCATAAATGTTTTGAGTGAGATTAAAGATATAAAACTATTTGAGATAGGTTTGATAATTCCAACAGACGAGTCAGTCGACAGTGAGTTCCAGTCCCCACGCGGCTCAGTTGCATCTGATTTCAAACCGAGTAAGTTTGTTGAAATTGTATCATAGGGTAGCGAAGCCAACTTGTGAACCCTACCGCCGAAAAAATAATGCTATGATCTGATAGGAGTTTTGTGCCCTAGGCACGGCTGAGCGTCAGACGTTATATATCAAGCAAGAGAAAAAAATTATGGGCGGACAGGCTAAAGCCAAATTAGCTCAAGAATCAGAAAACTTAAAAATTGCTCTACAAGAGAATCTAAGAGAAATTGCTAAAAGCGATCAGCAAGAAATAGCCACTGAGTGGACCATCGAAGATAGCGAGCATCTTTACCGCATTAAAGGATGGGGCGAACCCTATTTTTCCATTAATACCGTAGGCCATGTTACGGTATCCCCCGAAGGTGATCGCGGTGGTTCATTAGATTTGTATGAGTTGGTAGAATCTTTACGTCGGCGAAATATCGGACTACCTCTGCTGATTCGTTTTTCCGATATTCTCGCGGATCGCATTGAGCGGCTCAATGCCTGTTTTGCTAAGGCCATTGCTCGTTACAATTATCCGAATGTGTATCGTGGCGTTTATCCGATTAAATGTAACCAACATCGTCACATTGTCGAGTCTTTGGTACGCTACGGAAAACCTTTTCAATTCGGACTTGAAGCCGGCTCAAAACCTGAGCTAATGATCGCTTTAGCCACCCTAGAACCTGCCGAAAACCCACAGAATAATCAATCCCCTTTGCTGATCTGTAACGGCTATAAAGACCGAGAATATATCGAAACGGCTCTATTAGCAACTCGGATCGGACTTAAACCGATCATTGTCATTGAACAGTTAAAAGAAGTAGATATCGCCATAGAAATTAGTCGTCAATTTGGCATTAAACCTATTTTAGGGGTGCGGGCAAAATTAAGCAGCAAAGGCATAGGACGATGGGGTAATTCTAGCGGGGAGCGGGCTAAATTTGGTTTAACTATCCCGGAAATTCTAGCGGTAGTCCATCGTTTACAAGCATCAGAAATGCTAGATTGCTTACAATTGCTTCATTATCATGTAGGCTCTCAAATTTCCTCGATTACTGTGGTTAAAGACGCGATCCGAGAAGCGGCTCAAATTTACGGCGAGTTGGTAAATTTAGGTGCCTCGATGCAATATTTGGATGTGGGAGGCGGTTTAGGAGTAGATTATGATGGCTCAAAAACCAATTTTTACGTCTCCAAAAATTACAATATGCAGAATTATGCTAATGATATTGTCGCTGAGGTACAAGAAGCCTGTGCAGAGCGAAATATTGCCGCGCCAGTATTAATTAGTGAAAGTGGACGGGCGATCACCGCTCATCATTCGGTGTTAATTTTTGATGTTCTGGGAAGCAGTGAGGTGCCCCGCACTCCTTCGCTTCCTGGGACGGAAAAAGAACATTTAATTGTCCGCAATATTCGAGAAACTTACAATTTAATTAATGAGGAAAACTATCAAGAAACTTTTCACGATGCGATGCAATTTAAGGAAGAAGCTATTAGTTTATTTAACTTTGGCTATTTGAGCCTGAAAGAACGAGCAAAAGTTGAAGAAATTTATTGGGCTTGTTGCGGAAAAATTTCCGAAATCGTGAAAAAACAAGATTATGTGCCGGATGATTTGGAAGATTTAGAGAAAATCATGGCTTCTATTTATTATGTGAATCTTTCGGTATTCCAGTCAGCCGCCGATGCTTGGGCCATCGATCAACTCTTTCCCATTATGCCGATTCATCGCTTAACCGAAGAACCTACCCAAAAGGGAATTTTAGCCGATTTAACTTGTGATAGTGATGGCAAAATTGATAAGTTTATTGATTTGAAGGATGTCAAAGATGTGCTAGAATTGCATCCTTTAAAAGCCGAACAGTCATCGAGCAATAATGTTGACTCAAAAGATCCTTATTATCTGGGAATGTTTTTGGTAGGAGCTTATCAAGAGATTATGGGCAACTTGCACAATTTATTTGGTGACACCAATGTGGTTCATATTAAAATGAATCCGAAAGGTCATCAAATAGAATATCTAGTCAAAGGAGATACGATTACTGAAGTGTTAGGCTATGTTCAATATAATGGCGAAGATTTATTAGAAACGATTCGTCATCGGACTGAACAAGCTTTACAAGATAATCGAATTACCCTAGAGGAAGCTCAACTTTTACTGCAAGATTATGAGCGAAGTCTGAGACGCTATACTTATTTAGTAGATAGTCATTAGTCATTAGTCATTAGTCATTAGTCATTAGTCATTAGCCCTAGTCATTAGTTATTAGTGGGATTTAAAATAGGGAAACTCGAAAAACCCAAAGAAACAAAATTGATTAAGGTGCTAATAGAGCAAAATTTAGGACGACCAATGACTAGGAAATAAGCAGTAGGGAAAGGGTTAAAAAACGCTCTGACTAACAACTAACGACTAATGACTAATGACTAATGGGCGCAAGCATTGTGCCCCTACTAATGACTAACAACTAACGACTAACAACTAACGACTAATGACTATTTTTGATGAAGAACGCCTTTTATTTACGCCGGCTTCTCCCCATAGTGATGCCATCCCTGTGATTTTCGCTTTTCCTAATGAATATTCCGTAGGAATTACTAGCCTAGGATATCAAATTATTTGGGCCACCTTAGCGCTACGTTCAGATATAGAAGTGAGCCGCCTTTTTACGGATATTCAGGAATCTTTACCCAGAAATCCGGAACTGTTGGGCTTTTCCTTTTCCTGGGAATTAGACTATGTGAATATTCTCAATCTCTTGGAACTTTTAAATATTCCTATCCGTGCTGAAAAACGCTCAGAAAATCATCCTCTAGTGTTTGGTGGCGGCCCAGTATTAACCGCTAACCCAGAACCGTTTGCCCAATTTTTTGACCTCATTCTGCTCGGAGATGGAGAAAATTTACTGGATAATTTTCTCGATGCTTACAAAGAAGTTAGAAAAGCGGACCGTCAAACTCAATTACAACATTTGGCTAAAGTGCCTGGGGTTTATATTCCGAGTTTATATGAGGTCACTTACTGTAGTGCAGATGGGGAAATAAAGTCTATTGAACCTTTATTAGATATTCCTTTTCCGGTTCAAAAGCAAACCTATCGGGGCAATACTTTATCGGCCTCAACGCTGGTTACTTCCAAAGCGGCTTGGGAAAATATTTATATGGTAGAAGTGGTGCGAAGTTGTCCTGAAATGTGCCGCTTCTGTTTAGCGAGTTATCTTACTTTACCCTTTCGCACAGCCAGTTTAGAAAGTTCTTTAATTCCCGCCATAGAAAAAGGATTAAAAGTTACCGATAGACTGGGGTTACTGGGAGCATCGGTGACCCAACATCCCGAGTTTGAGGCTTTATTAGACTATTTGAATCAACCTCAATATGATCCAATTCGCTTAAGTATTGCCTCTGTTAGAACCAATACTGTCACCGAAAAATTAGCGTCAACTTTAGCTAAAAAAGATACCCGTTCGATCACCATTGCGGTAGAAAGCGGCTCAGAAAAAATCCGCAAAATGATTAATAAAAAACTGAGCAACTCCGAAATTATTCAAGCCGCCGTTAATGCTAAAGCGGGAGGGTTAAAAGGCATTAAATTTTATGGGATGGTGGGTTTACCAGGAGAGGAAGACACCGATGTAGAAGAGACGGTAAAAATGCTTTTAGACGTTAAAAAAACTGCTCCTGGATTACGATTAACCCTCGGATGCAGTACATTTGTACCTAAATCTCACACACCTTTTCAATGGTTTGGAGTTAACCGAGAAGCAAAAAAACGGTTAAAGGGGTTAGAAAAACAACTGCGCTCACAAGGAATTGAATTTCGTCCTGAAAGTTATAATTGGTCAGTCATTCAGGCGTTGATATCTAGGGGGGATCGTCGTGTATCTCAGGTATTAGAATTAACTCGAGAATATGGAGATACTGTAGGGAGTTATAAAAGAGCATTTAAAGAACTCCGAGGAAAATTACCTGATTTTGATTATTATGTCCATGATGATTGGAAAACTAATCAAGTGCTACCTTGGAGTCATATCAAAGGGCCTCTGTCTCAAGACACTTTACTCAAACATTTATGGGAAGCCACAAATCAGAATAATTAAAACAAAACTTGCCAATTTCCCTGCATTTGAATGGGAACTTGACTATAAAAACCCGCCGCCACCCTAATTTTTTTAAGATTTTGGCTTCTAATTAATATTTCTCCCAAGTTTCTATGTTGAACTTCATTAATCAGTATTTCCAAAGCATAAGATCCCGGATTAAAGTTAATCTGCCCTAAATTGACAACCACTTGCATTCTTTCTCCAGTATTAATAATTTGAAAATTATTATACAAAGAGACACACTGAGCCGCGTGTTGTAATTCTGGAGTCAAAAATCCCACAGCGATACTAACGGCTTCAATATCTGAATCTACCTCAAAATCAATACAGACTGATAACTCATCTAAATAATTGATCGAGTCAATGCCTCGTTTTCCTTGACATTCAAAGTCCACGTCATAAATAGTGGCTTTACCATTTCCCCCTATTGTTCCTTTTTCTCCTTTAAAATAAGTGTAAAAAATATCAATTCCTTTAGCAACATCTTTTCCTTGAAATTCACACTTACCTTGATTGAGAACGATAATATCAGAACAGACTCTCGACACTTGGGGGAGTTGGTGAGTTACCATCACGACGGCGGCTTTTTTAATCATTTGATAGATAGCATTAAAACACTTGGCTCGAAAACCTACGTCTCCCACTGCCAAAACTTCGTCAATAATTAAAACATCCGGTTCCATGTGGGCGGCTACAGCAAATCCCAGTCTTACCTTCATCCCTGAGCTATAGTTTTGTATGGGGGTATCAATAAATTCTTCGATCTCGGCAAACTCGATGATAGCATCTAATTTGCTGTCGATTTCAGCTATTGTCAAACCGAGAATTGTCCCGTTGGCATAAATATTTTCGCGTCCCGTTAAAATCGGATTAAACCCTGCTCCTAATTCAATTAAAGCTCCTACTCTACCGCGTACTTCTATTCTTCCGCGATCGGGCTTTATCAATCCATTAATCATTTTTAATAGGGTACTTTTTCCTGAGCCATTAGGGCCAATCAGTCCTAAACATTCTCCTCGTTTCAAGTTAAAAGACACATCACTTACAGACCAAAATTCACCGGAGCGGAGTTTATGTTCTTCCTTACTGCCTATTAATTCTAAGGCTAAATCTTGCATCCCATAATATAATGACTTTCTGAATCTTTGACAAAACTTTTTCGAAACATGATCAACTTGAATTAAAACTTCATCCGTCATGGCTACTATCTCTCCTTTATCGCCTAATTTATTCACGAAAATCTGATAATTATCTGAGGAAATTTTGGTCTTTTTAAGAAGTGGCTCTTTCGGTCAAAATTGGCATGGAAATATGATAAAATATCCAGCCAAAAATTAAACCGATAAAAGAGATAACACTGGCTATCCAAAATTCCGTAGGATGAGATAAATTTCCACTGATGACTAATTCCCGAACGGTTATTAATAAAGGAGTAACAGGATTTAATCTAACGATAATAGCCCACAGTCCGTGTTCTGGCATAGGATATAAGACGGGTGTTACGAAGATCCAGCCGCGCATGATATAGGTCATGGCTTTAGTAACATCTCCATAGAGAACAGAGATTGGCCCTAGAATTAAACCCATTGCTGTGGCAAACATCAGTAAATGAATTAAAGCGACTGGTGCTAAAATCAATGTCCAACTGACCTCAACTTTATACCAAATAAATAAAAATATAATTAAAATTAGCTGAATGCCAAAACTAAAGGCGATGTTCCCTAACTTAGCGACAATAAACGCTTCAGGAGAAACTTTAATTTTAGCTAACATAGTTCTAGCTAATTTTGTTGAGATGAGAATTCCATTGACCGAATCCGAAAAAAGCTGCCATAAACTCATGCTAAACATCACATAGACAGGATAAGGAATATCCGTGTGTCCGAGGTTAATAATTCTCGAATTCTTCAGGGCAGTTAAAGCAAGAGCGGTGATCACTGGCGGAATGAAGGCCCATAATATTCCTAGAAAAGACTGACGGTATTGGGCGCTAATATCCCGAATTAACAATTGCCAAGCTAACTCTCGGGAACTAAATAAGTCAAACCACATTTCTTGTAATAACTGGAAAGGGTGACTCAGCCGGCTTTCAGGTTCATAAACGGTTACTTTGAGTCTTTTATGAGGTCCAGAAGTGTTTTGAGGTTCTGGTTGACTTTCAAACTCTTGTGGGTTAGGAATTTTCATGGATAGTTTCTAGAATGCCTCAACTTACATAACTTTTTAGGCTCTTAATCTGAATATACCCACAACAACTGTCAGAATTTATAATGGCTAATAAATTCTTGTCAATCTATTTCCGATGCCGCTTGCCTCGCTTTTAGCCATGTTGGCCTCAAAACGTCTCTTTGCCTAGAAAGCTAAGTTTGATTGCTTGTAATAAACTGGGGTGCTAGGATTCGAACCTAGGAATGGCGGGACCAAAACCCGCTGCCTTACCGCTTGGCTACACCCCATTGATGTCGCCTTGTTTATATTAACAAACACTATCCCTATAATGTCAAGTATTTTTTGAAGATTATTTTGGAGGGGGTAGAGAGGAGAAGATAGAGAGATTTGTGAAGTAATTTAGATATTAACGGCTTTTAATCGATAATTTAGCCTAAATAAACTAAATAATTGTTTTTTTTTCCTAACTAACTCTTCTTTCCTGAGAAAGGATACAATTCAGGCCATAAACCTTTAATACACTGAGGAGTGAAAAGTCAAACTTATGGACCCATCTCAGATTAGTCAAATTAATCTAACGCCGGATACCCTGACTGAGTTTTTGAACACGGTGGTTACTGTATTAACCGCTTTTGTCTTTAAGTTAATAGGAGCTATTTTACTGTGGTTCGTAGGACGACGGTTGATCAGTTTCGGTGTTGGGATCGTTGGAAGGAGTCTCAAAAAGAACAGTCGTGTTGACTCTACTTTTATTAGCTACGTTACCTCTGTTCTAGCAGTTATCCTACAAGTTATTTTAGTGGTAGCTATTCTAGGCTTTTTTGGGGTTGAAACCGCTTCCTTTGCCGCTTTATTAGCGGGCGCAGGTGTAGCCATTGGGGCGGCTTGGAGTGGTATGCTGGCTAATTTTGCATCAGGCGTTTTCTTGATCTTTTTCCGACCTTTTAATGTGGGTGACTTTATTTGTGCTGGCGGTGTCACAGGAACCGTTGAAGAAATTGGACTGTTTGTCACCACCCTCAACACCCCAGACAATGTTAAAACTATTGTTGCTAACAGCAAAATATCTTCTGATAATATCCAAAATTTCTCAGCTAATGCCTACCGTCGGGTTGACTTAGTGGCTCAATTGCATCATGGGGTAAATCATCTAGAGGCTATGGCGAGATTGCGTGAGCAAGTTAGTCGAATTCCCAATGTTTTGATGAATCCGGCTCCAGATATAGAGATTCTAGAGTTAAATATAGCAGGGCCGATTCTTTGCGTGCGTCCTTATTGCCATAACCAAGATTATTGGCAGGTTTATTTTGACACTAATCGCGTGATTCGTGAAACCTGTGGAGAAGCGGGTTATCCGGTTCCTGAACAGCACTATGCTATTCGGCAAGCTTAATATATTCTGAACTTAGGGCGTAGCTTTGGCTATGCCCATAATAATTTTGCTATATAATAAATAGAAATATGGACGGGTTTTACTCCATCCATATCTAAATGATCAAGCTAATGAGTCAATTCAGGAGGGGCATAGCATTGCTGTGCCCTTTCGTTATGGCATTATCGGCAGTGATTAAAGGTTTCACTTACATTAACCCTAGCTGAGAGAGAATTCCTTTACCGGTTAATAACTCGGTTAGGATTCCGATCACGAAGCCTAGCATAGCAAGGCGACCATTCCAGTTTTCAGCGAAGCTGGTGAAACCGAATTTGTTTTCTTGCTTTTCCATAGTAGGATCTCCTTATTAGTTGATGTGATTTTAGTCAAGCTATTGATAATAAATGTAACTTAAATTTTCGCAGGAAGCAATATTTCTTTATATTTTAACCGAGCTTTGGGCAAGGCATAAAAACAGAAGGCCCCAATGTGTTCTAAACTGGAAGGGGCGCAATTACACGAGTAAACCCAATCTTGACTTATGCCTTCCCTTACTCCCACCCTAGCTAAAATCAATTTTCCGCTCACGGCTGTTGTCGGACAAGAAGCGATCAAACTTGCTTTGCTGTTAACAGGGGTTGACCCAGGACTAGGAGGAGTGGTGATCGCGGGTCGTCGGGGCACAGCCAAATCAGTAATGGCGCGGGCAATTCATTCTTTATTGCCGCCGATTGAAATTATTAAAGATAACCCCTTTAACTGTGACCCCACTAAGCCGGATGAGTGGGATGATCACACCCAAGAGCAATACAGTAATACTGATATTCCTGAGCTACCTAAAGAAATTATAGCCGCTCCGTTTATTCAAATTCCCATTGGAGTGACCGAAGACCGCTTATTAGGTTCGGTGGATGTAGAAGAGTCTGTCAAACGAGGTGAGGCAGTTTTTCAGCCTGGACTCTTGGCATCCGCGCACCGAGGGGTACTATATATAGATGAAATCAATCTCCTCGATGATCAAATTGCTAACCAACTGCTAACAGTTTTAAGCGAAGGCAGAAACACCATAGAACGAGAAGGACTCAGTTTTCAGCATCCCTGTAAACCTCTGCTGATCGCCACTTATAACCCCGAAGAAGGACCCTTAAGAGAACATTTATTAGATAGAATTGCCATCGCGTTATCGGCAGATGGGGTATTAGCCTTAGATCAGCGCTTACAGGCAGTGGATCGGGCGATAGGATTCTCTAACTCACCTCAAGCCTTTATTGAGCAGTATAACGAAGAAATAGACGACCTGAGAACCCAAATTATTTTGGCGCGGGAATGGCTTAAAGAGGTGACCATTACCCACGATCAGATCGCCTATTTAGTGGAAGAAGCCATCAGAGGGGGAGTACAGGGACATCGGGCCGAAATTTTTGCGGTGCGGGTAGCCAAAGCATCAGCCGCCCTAGATGGACGTAATACCGTAAGCGCAGAAGACCTAAGACGGGCAGTAGAATTAGTGATTATTCCCCGTTCTATCATTACCGAAAGACCCCCAGAACAACAACAAACCCCGCCCCCGCCGCCGCCGCCCGAACCCCCTCAAGATGAGTCTCAACAAGACCAAGACGAACCCGAAGACGAGAATAAAGAAGAACCCGAACAAGAACCGGATGGGATTCCGGATGAATTTATCTTTGATGTCGAAGGGGTTTTATTAGACCCGAGTGTTCTTTATTTTACTCAGATGGCCCAAAGACAGGGGAAATCCGGCAGCCGCAGCTTAATTTTTTCTGAAGATCGGGGACGTTATGTTAAACCTATGTTACCTAAAGGCAAGGTAAGACGGATTGCCGTTGATGCTACTCTACGCGCGGCAGCGCCTTATCAAAAAGCCAGACGGTTGCGTCATCCAGAACGAAACGTTATTGTCGAACAAGGAGATATCCGTTCTAAACGCTTAGCCAGAAAAGCCGGGGCCTTAATTGTGTTTGTGGTGGATGCCTCTGGATCAATGGCCTTAAACCGTATGCAGTCAGCTAAAGGTGCCGTGATGCGATTATTAACAGAAGCCTATGAAAACCGCGATCAGGTGGCTTTAATTCCCTTCCGAGGAGAAAAAGCTGATGTTTTATTACCTCCGACAAGATCCATTGCCTTAGCCAAGAGACGCTTAGAAAGTTTACCCTGTGGCGGCGGTTCTCCTTTATCTCATGGGTTAACTCAGGCGGTTCATGTGGGAATGAATGCTAAGATGTCTGGGGATATTGGTCAAGTGGTGATTGTGGCCATTACTGATGGACGGGGTAATATTCCTCTAGCGAAGTCTTTGGGTGAACCCCCCGCAGAAGGGGAAAAGCCAGATATTAAAGCAGAGTTGTTAGAAATTGCCGCAAAAATTCGCGGCTTGGGGATGAAGTTATTGGTGATTGATACAGAGAAAAAGTTTGTCTCTACTGGGTTTGCTAAGGAGTTAGCGGCTAAAGCTGGCGGGAAATATTATCATTTACCGAGGGCGACGGATCAAGCAATTGCTTCGATGGCGAAAGGAGCGATCGCGGATATGAGGTAATTAGATGCTCAGGGGCTAGAAGTTAAATAGTTTTAGACTTATTCTCCTGACTTTTGAGGCGGCTGATTTATGAACTACTTTGAAATAGAGTTCATAATTAATCTGTTATGAGAAATTTTAAAGAAAATCTTCGTTTAGATGCCGAATCACTCCGAAAACAATATATCAATAAACCGTTTCCTAAAGGGAATGTTACAGTCATTGAGCTTCATTTAAAAGATGGCACAGCTTTTGGAATAGGGGCAATCTCTAAGAAAAAAAGTCCGGTAGATATCCCTAAAGCGAAGTCTGAGAGGAAGTTTATAAATGGTTAGATAAATATTTAGAAAATAAAATCCAGTTTTCAGAAATTCCTATTAAGGAAATATTTCCTAGTATTTCTGTAGGCTGTCAGGCGATAGATGAAGCTTTAGATGTTTTTCGTAATCTCTTGCGGGTAATTGATCCTTTACAAGCAAAAGAGGCTATTTTAGAAATTATAGATGATTGTTTAGAAGGTTATGCTATTTTTCCGGGTTCTCAAGGAAGACGAGAGCTTTTTAACTGGTGGTTATTAGAAGTTGTTCCGGCGGCTTGGTGTTTAAAGTTACCTCAGCATCTTTATACTATTAAAGGATTATCTCAATTTTAGCCCTCTTTTGCTATTTCTGAACTCATATAAGTTTTTAAGAGCTTGAGCAACGTGCAATACACCCCAAATGTTAGTTTAGTGGCTTTTTACGGAAGCAAGCCGCCTCCTTTTCGGAACTTAATTCAACAGTTACAAAATTATCTTGTAGAAGAACTGGAAGAACAATTTCAACCTTATGTACTTGAACAAATTCATGGTACGATGATCGGATATGAAGGAGTAAAGACAGACAAAGGAATTTTAAGTCAATGGTTTTGGGAACACCGAAATGAGGAGAGATATATTAATTTATCAGCATCCATTGATTATATTCGCCATACTCAGCTACTCCCTTTAAATATTCGTTTGGGGGGCTATCATCCTAATATTAATTATGGCTCTAAAAATATTGATCCATCTTTGTTTGAGCGGTCATTCCAGTTTATCAATAATTTCGCGGTTTTAAGAGGATGGCCGTTTGGAGAACAGCAAATATTATCAAATCTTAATCAATTACGCCTAGAATTTCAACGATTTAACTTACTGCATAAATATCATCCGAAAGCTGACTCACTAGACAATGATTTTTATATCCGTCTTGGCGTTTTAAAAGTCAAACCTTCGGATGAAAAAATAAAACTGATAGAAAATAGAATCCGCAACTGCTTAAAAGCGAGTTGTCTGGTTGATATATTGGTTGACCTTGAAAATCTTAGCTTTGTGGGTTATCAAGATACCTCTCTTCCCGTAACCACCACTAAAGTTATTCCTTTAAAAGCGGCTACTGTTGCTCAGATAGAGTTACTTTACGCCTGAATCTTTATGGTCTTGAAAAGCTTCTCTGAGAGAGTTCCATAATTCCCGTAAAAGCTGTTTAACTTGTCGTTCTTTTTTGGCTAATGCCGTCCCCGTTTCTCCGAGTTTAGTTTCAAATTCTTGATGCTTAGTTCCTATTTTCTTAGAGAAATTTTCGGGGTCTTTTTGAGCGCGATCATACCAAGTTTTCGCTTCATCTAAATAGCGTTTAACTTCATCAAATTCTTGCCCATAGCGGCTGGCTAAATTCGCTTGGATGACGGCGAGTTGTGCTTTCAGTTGAGCATAGCGTTTTTGTAAAAGACCGACCTCTTCACTATCTTTTAAGTTATTAATTGCCACATTAATCGCTTTTTTAACATTTTCTGAGCGATCTTTGACAGTATTTTTAATTTCAACCAAAGCGGAATCAATTTGATTTTCTAAAGCTTCTTCGTCAGATTCAACTTGATTTTGAAGTCGTTGAATTTCCGCTTGATTTTGAGAGATAGCTTGACGTTTTGAGGAACTAATGCCCTCAATAATGCCTTCTAGACAAGCGGTTAGTTCTTCTTCTCCTTCTTTTCCTTTTTCTAGAAAAGTATCAAGAGTAGCGGCAATAGACTCTTTAATAATAGAGTGTAGTTTTTCTGGGTCTTGTTCGGCTTCGGTGGCGGCTTGAGTGATGGTTTCCTTGAGGATTGCTCTAATATTATCACTATCTTGATTTTCGGTATTTTGTGCCTGTTGTAAAGCGTTAGTTAGTCTCTCTTTAATAGGGATAGATGCTACCATTTTTAGTCTCCTTAAATTGAAACTGAATCCTAAATATTTAATAGTTAATTTGATCGTAACTTGGTTAAAAAACAGATTAATTCGGTTTAGCGAACTTAGGGGATGTTGATTACCGATCTCAGAATTTTTAACGTAATGTTTACTACTATCTTTCTTAATGGTATTACCCCTATAGAGTGATCGACATCTCTCAAAAGTAAAGTGATGAGGTTAGATAAGGAAGTATGCTAAATTAAATGTACAGACGAACTTGCCAGTTTTACCTCAAATGTTTCCTCTTCAAACGTTTCTGTGATAATCAAAAATAAAATAATCCCCACAGAAAACCTCTTAGCATTCTCCTTTGGGTCCTTTGCGCGAAATAAAACATTATTATGGTGGGCAATGCCCACCTGATCTTTATTTATCCCTTAACCACCGCCACCGGACGTAGACGCGCAACCTTATGGGCAATACCCGCCTGACTGACAGTTTCCACCACACGGTTAACATCCTTATAAGCTTGCGGCGCTTCTTCAGCGAGTCCCGGCAGAGAACCGGCGCGGACATTGATCCCCTCTTTTTCCAACTCTCCTCTAAGGCGTTCGCCGCGAATTTCCTTTTTGGCCTTACTGCGACTCATCACCCGTCCGGCCCCATGACAACTCGAACCAAAAGACAAAGCATCATTCGCCTCAGTTCCCAACAGTATCCAGCTTTCGGTACCCATCGAACCCGGCACCAACACCGGCTGACCAATTTCTTGATATTCTGGGGGTAACCCTTCAAACCCAGGACCAAAAGCCCGAGTCGCGCCCTTGCGGTGGACACAGACGGTCATCTCTTCCCCATTAATATTATGTTGCTCAATCTTGGCCATATTATGGGCAATATCATACACCTGACGTAGGGCATGATTACCCGTTTGAGAACCAAACACCTCCTCAAAACTTTGCCGCGCGTGATAGGCCAAGGTTTGACGGTTAGCAAAAGCAAAATTCGCCGCCGCTTTCATCGCCCCTAAATAAGCTTGACCTTCTTTAGAACTAATTGGGGCACAAACTAACTCTCGGTCTGGTAATTGAATGCCATAATTAATCACAGCCAGTTGAAAATCTTGTACATAGTCAGTACAAATTTGATGCCCAAACCCTCTTGAACCGCAGTGAATTTGAATGGCGAGGCAACCCTCATAAAGCCCCATAATATCAGCCGCATCCTGATCGAAAATTTCTTCGATCACATCCACCTCTAAAAAGTGGTTTCCTGCCCCTAGAGTCCCCAGTTGCCCTCTACCGCGATCTTTTGCCCGCTTACTGACACTATTGGGGTCTGCCCCTTCCAAGCAACCAAATTCTTCTGTACGCTGTAAGTCTTCTTCGGTGGCGTAACCTTTTTCGAGTGCCCATTTTGCCCCTTGACGGCACATTTTATCTAATTCCTCGGCAGATAGGGGAACGCTGCCTTTACCGCCTACGCCGCTAGGACAGTTACGATAGAGGGCAGTGGCTAACTCTGGTAGATGACGTTTAGCGCTTTTGTAGTCTATTCCGGAGGCTAACACTCTCACGCCGCAGTTAATATCATATCCCACTGCCCCCGGCGAAATAATCCCATCGGGAACTCGCGCCGCCATCACGCCGCCAATAGGCATCCCATAGCCTTGATGAACATCGGGCATAATGGCCACATGGCCGGCTAAACCGGGTAAACAGGCCACATTAACCGCTTGAGTAACTGATAAATCTTTTAGGGCTTCTTCTAACAGTTCCTCATCGGCAAAAATCCAAACCGGAACCGTCATTTGCGGTTTAAAAGAGGTGGAAATTTCCCAGATATAATTATTGATTTTCCGACAGTCTTGTTTAGTAATCATGGGTTTGCTTTTTTGACATTTTAAACATCTAATACAAGGGTGACTTCTAACCCCTCCTCGGTGGGTTTAATAGCAATGTTGTGATAGGTAGCCGCTTTAATATCTTTAATCCATTCTTGAACGGGTTTTAAACTTAATTTAGCTTCCATCCTTGTGGGTTCAAAAAGCAGAATATTTAAAGTCTCAACGGCTAAATTTTCCTGGTCATGGAGGTGCAATAATTCATTTAAAGTCGCTACTAATAGACTTTCTGCATCTATTCCCCTCACTTCTATTTCTCGCTCAATGCTTTCCCCCTCACCGAGTTTAGCTCCGGCTAAGTAATATAATCCTTGAGCGGCTCTAATAAATAACTCTTCTAAATTGCTTCCCCAAACTCGATAAGCCCAATCAGCCGTATGTTCAATTTCTTCAAATCCTAATATTTCTCTTGTTTCCGGCATAATTTTTTTATAAACTCTTTTTCTATAAATTTTATTTAAAGGGATTTTAACGGGATTTTACCATCAATCCTTGATCATATTTTAGCGGCTTATCCCTGACTTTTTCGCCCTGCTATATATTTTAACATTGATATTCAAAAGAAGTTGTTAAGCTATAGATAGAGAAAAGCCCTAACTCGCTGTTGCTCTTTCAATCAGGACTAGACCATTAGATGATCTCATCAATATATTTTCAAACAAATTATTTACCCATTGTCTAGGAGCATACTTTGAGCCGCCCTTAACTTTCCCCATAACAATATAGTTAGCACAAGGGACCTACCATTATGACTGAAATTTTAGAAAATCGAACCCACGCGGGTCAATTATTGACCATCCCCTTAGCTGAATATGCCAACCGTTCAGATGTATTAGTTTTAGCCCTTCCCCGAGGCGGGGTGCCGGTGGCTTTTGAAATTGCCAAAAAACTGCATTTACCGCTAGATGTGTGCTTAGTGCGAAAACTGGGCGTTCCGGGGCGAAAAGAGTTAGCGATGGGAGCCATCGGTGCAGGAGGCGTTAGAGTGATTAATCAGGAGATTGTAGGCTGGTTAAATATCAGCGATGAGATTATCGAACAAGTGGCAGACAGCGAACAAATAGAGTTAGAAAGACGAGACCGCCTTTATCGGGAAAATCGGCCTTTTCCAGATTTAGAGAAGCAAACGATTATTCTAGTAGATGATGGAATTGCCACCGGTTCAACGGTCCGCGCGGCTATTGCTACCCTAAAACAACATCATCCTAGCAAAATCATCATCGCGGTTCCGGTTGCTCCCCCGGAAACCTGTCAAGAGTTAAACTCTGAAGTGGATCAAGTGATCTGTTGGCAACAACCAGAACCCTTACATTCTATAAGCCTTTGGTATCAAGATTTTTCCCAAACCAGTGACGACGAAGTGCGTAACTTACTAACCTTAGCTAACCAAGACCTAACACCGGTTTAGAGAGGTAGTTGGGTTGACAAGAGTTGATAAATTTGAGCAAAAATTCGCGGGTGTGCTGTAATTTAAGAATAAGCTTTTAACTATTGGGGAGTACAATAATGGTATCAGCTAACCCCTTATTCCCGAATTCTGGACTGTTCTCCCCATAGAATAGACCTAGTAGAAGCCTATATCTTCATCTTGACAGACCTTTAATGGAAACAAACGCTTTTAGCGAGATTTTCCCTCTATTTGACTTTGCCAGTGCTGACACCCTTGAGTGGCTACTATCGGTGGTAGAAGAACAGGACTATCCCAAAGATACTGTCTTAATTACCGAGGATAATTGGGGCAAAGCGGTTTTTTTCGTGGTATCGGGTTGGATCAAAATCCGCTATAGTTCCCGAGAACAGCAAGTCACATTAGATATTTTAAGTCGAGGGGATTGCTTCGGAGAAATGGCCGTTTTGGATGAAGCGCCGCGTTTAACCGAGGTTGTGGCCCTATCTGATGTAGAACTCGTGTCTATATCAGCCCAACGTTTTATCCAAATGTTGTATAAAGAACCCCAACTGCATCATCGGATGCTACAACTTACCGTTAAACGAGTCCGTCAGTCTTATCGCCGCTTTCTGTTATCTCAATACTCAGCCAAAGTCAGACTCGTCAAAACCTTGATCGCCTTAGCCGAAAATTATGGTCAGTCCACCGAAAGAGGCACAGAAATATTATATATTCCTGACTCAGACTTAGCGGACCTGGCTGGTATTAATGAAGAAGAAACAGGTAAAATACTAGAAAGCATTCACCATAAAGGATGGATTGAAATCGATAAATCTCATCAAACTTTAGCCCTCAGTAACCTTAAACAGCTAAATCATCTGGTTAAACAACTCTAATAATTTCTCAACTCAAGAGGTAATGACTAAAGCCGCCTTAGCACCACAGCAACTCATCACAGAAAATCTCCCAACCCTTTCTTATCAAGTGGCTATGGGACAACCCACTTCCCACTTATTTGAAGTAACGCTACAAGTTAAAGGGTGGCAAGCTTCTGTATTAACTTTAAAAATGCCTGTATGGACTCCGGGTTCTTATTTAGTGCGAGAATATGCCAGATTAGTGCAGGATTTTTGCGCTAGCGGTCCCGAAGGTCAAGTTTTAGTCAGTCAAAAAACCCGCAAAAACGAGTGGGAAATTGAAACTTCTGCCGTCTCAGAAATAACGGTTAAATACCGTGTTTTTGCCCATGAGTTAACCGTCAGGACCAACCATTTAGATGCTACTCACGGCTATTTTAACGGAGCCGCTCTCTTCTTTTTTGTTCCGGGTTTAGAAAAACATCCCATCACCGTCACCATTGTACCGCCTCATCCGGATTGGCGAGTCACTACCGCTTTACCGGCCATCCCAGGCCAAGAACATACCTATCAAGCTCAAGATTTTGATACCTTAGTGGATAGTCCTTTTGAAATAGGGATTCATCAACTTTATGAGTTTGACGTATTAGGTAAACCCCATCAATTAGCCATTTGGGGACAAGGCAATGCAGTGGCCGCTAAAATTATCGAAGATACTCAAAAAATTATTAAGGTACAAGCAGAATTATTTGGCGGGTTACCCTACGAGAAATATCTGTTTTTACTGCATCTAAGCGGCAATGGTTATGGCGGCTTAGAACATAAAAATTCTTGTTCCCTCATTTATTCGCGTTTCGGATTTCGAGACAAATCTCAATATAATGCTTTTCTGCAATTAGTCGCTCATGAATTCTTTCATTTATGGAATGTTAAACGAATTCGCCCAAAAGCCCTAGAAGTTTTTGATTATGAAGCCGAAAACTATACCACATCTTTATGGTTTTCAGAAGGCACAACCAGCTATTATGATATTGTCATTCCCTATTGGGCAAAACTTTATGACAGCAAAAACTTATTAGAAAACTTCAGTAAAGATATTACCCGTTACTTACAAATTCCCGGACGGAAAGTACAAACTCTCGGGGAATCTAGTTTTGATGCTTGGATTAAATTATATCGGCGAGATGCTAACAGTGATAATAGTCAAATATCCTATTATCTTAAAGGAGAATTAGTCTCATTATTATTAGATTTGCTCATTCGCTCACGCCACAATAATCAACGTTCACTCGATGATGTGATGCGTCAGTTATGGGAAAAATTTGGCAAATCAGAAATCGGTTTTACTCCCCAACAGTTACAAGAAATCCTTGAATCAGTGGCGGGAATGGATTTAAATGATTTCTTGGCAAAATATATTGACGGAACTGATGAATTACCCTTTGAGGAATACTTAGAACCCTTTGGCTTACAACTGGAGAAAGTAATAGAACAAGAAGCTATCCCTAGCTTGGGAATTAAAGCTCAAAGTGAAAATGGTAAAGAAAAAATAAAATTTGTAGAAATCGGTTCACCCGCCTGTCAAGCTGGAATAGATGCCGAAGATGAGTTATTAGCACTTGATGGCATAAAAATAACGGCGAACCAATTAAATGAGCGGCTTAAAGATTATCAAGCTGGTGATAAAATTAAAATAACCGTTTTTCATCAAGATGAATTGAGGACGCTGACAGTCGAACTGGCTGCCCCCCAACCCAGTCGCTATGAACTCGTAAAGATGAAAAATCTCTCTCCCAGTCAACAAGAAAACCATTACGGATGGCTTAAAAGTTAACAGTTATAAGTTTTTACCCATAACCACTGACCCCTGAATAAAAGATGCACGATTTTCTCCCTTTTGCCTACTTTCAAAACCAATTTGTCCCCTTTGAAAAGGCTAATATTTCCATAGCCACCCATGCGCTACATTATGGCACAGCCGCCTTTGGAGGATTGCGAGGAATACCCAACCCCGAAAACCCTGAACAAGTGTTACTATTTAGACTAGACCGCCATTGTAAACGCCTCAGCCTTAGTGCAAAATTCCTTCATCATGATTTACCGGCGGATAAAATTCAACAAATAATTATTGATTTTGTAAAAAAAAATAAACCGACTAAACCTTTTTATATTCGTCCATTAGTCTATAGTTCAGGTTTAGGAATAGCCCCCAGATTACATAACATAGAAAAAGATTTCTTTGTTTATGGCTTAGAAATGGGTGAATATTTATCGGCTGATGGAATCAGTTGTCGGATTAGTTCTTGGTATAGACAAGAAGACCGAAGCTTTCCCTTAAGAGGAAAAATTAGCGCGGCATATATAACCTCTGCATTAGCTAAAACTGAAGCCGTAGAATCAGGTTTTGATGAAGCTATTTTAATGAATTCTCAGGGCAAAGTCTGTGAAGCCACAGGGATGAATATTTTTATTGTTAGAAATGGACAATTAATTACCCCGGGATTTGAACAAGATATCTTAGAAGGAATTACCCGAGATAGTGTCATTAAAGTGGCTCAAGATTTGGGAATTACTGTCATAGAAAGAGCCGTTGATAAGACAGAATTATTTATCGCTGATGAAGTATTTTTATGTGGAACGGCGGCGAAAATTTCCCCCGTCAATCGCATAGAAAATTATTCTCTACCACAAGAGCGTCCCATTACTGATAAATTGAGAGAAAAAATAACAGCAATTACCTTAAATCAAGACCCCAAATATAAAGACTGGGTGTTTATTATCGACCTAAACTAACTATTCATGACTGGCAAGGTTCTCACTCCACCCACCGAAAAAATTGTTTTAGATGGAAACAGGTTTTTTTCGGGCCAAGGTGCAGTTTATTTGGGTTGTCTTCGGTAAAAAGCCGCTAACCGATCTGGAGAAATTCCTAAATAATAGCCAATAATAATTAATTGATTGATTAAAGTTGTCTTAATAACCCCTAATTTTCGCCAACGACGATCTGATGTTATGACTGATACAGGTGCAATAGAAATTTTTCCTTTGCGCCGCAAGCGTTGAATAAACTCATAATCTTCCATAATGGGCATATTAGCAAAACCTCCCATGTCTCGAAAAACAGAAGCATAGAGAAAAAAAGCTTGATCGCCATAAGGAAGAGATAGAAAACGCGACCTCAAATTAACCATTGCTTCAACTAATCTTAAAGACAGTTTCTCGCTATCAATCTTTAATTCAAACGCCCCGGCAATAATTTTAGGATTAGATAAAGTAGTCTTAACCCAATGTTTATAATCTTGCGGAAGAATAGTATCAGCGTGTAAGAATATAAGAATTTCTCCTGTTGCTGTTGATGCCCCTATATTCATCTGATGGGCGCGACCAGTTTGGTTACAACAGAAGACTTTTACCCCTAAAGCTTGGGATATTTTAACGGTTTCATCCTGACTACCTCCATCGACAACGATAATTTCTATTTCTGTATCATCTAAGAGTCTTAAAACGGTTTTTTCCAGAGTAGAGGCTTCATTTAAAACGGGAATAATAAGGCTAATTGAAGTCATCTTTAATTAGTGCTTGTAAAGCGGAAAAATCATTGCTAGAAAGAATAGATAAATGTTCAGTTATTTTCGCTATTTCCCAATCCCACCATTGCAGTTTAAGCAAAATATCAATTACCTCATCCTCAAAACGTTTTTTAATCGGTTGGGCGGGATTTCCGGCAACAATGGTATAAGGTTCAACATTTTTAGTCACCACTGCCTTAGCGCCAATAATTGCCCCATCTCCTACGGTTACTCCCGGCATAATCACAGCATTATAGCCAATCCATACATCATTACCTATGATGGTATCTCCTTTGTAAGGCCAGGAATCGGGTTCTGCTTTTTCCCAGGCTTGACCGAAAATTGAAAACGGATAACTGGTAAAATAATTAAGCTGATGGTTGCCGCCATTCATAATAAATTTAACATCACTCGCAAGGGCACAAAATTTGCCGATGATTAATTTATCTCCGATAAAATCAAAGTGGTAAAGCACGTTTTTTTCAAAGTTTTCAGGATTCTCGAAATCATCATAATAAGTAAAGTCACCAATGATAATGTTAGGGTTTTTAATGATGTTTTTGAGAAAGCATAACCGTTTGTAATGTTCTAACGGGTAGGGATTAAGAGGATTGGGAAAATTTTGCTCAGACATAAGCCTTCTTGCTCGAGTTGGTTAGGATACTCTAACATAATTGGCGTTAAGCTGAAGAAATCCAATGCTAAGATGGAAGTAGCGGAATTAAAAGGATAGATGAGCAATGAAATTTGCTGTTGTTAGCCAAAATTTTGAAACGATTGGCGGTAAAACAGGTCGCGCTCGCAACTTTCTCATCTATGAAGCCAGTCAAGAGAGTAAACCGGTCTTGCTGGAAAAATTAGAAGTTCCCGAAACAGAGCCGACTTTTCATGACCTTCACCTAGATGATACAACCCCTCACCGACTCGATCAAACGATTCTCATTACAGGAGAGGCAGGAGAAGGGTTAAAAGAACGTTTGAGTCGTCGGGGAATTACCGTCTATATTACCAGCGAAACTGACCCAGTAGCGGCTATTAATGGGGTTCTTCAGGGCACTTTACCCACTGTCGCCCCAACTCCTCATAAAGATGATGGAAGTTGCTGATAAACCTATATAAACCCATATAAATCTACATCCACCTACACCCTGAAGGGTGTGGCTATACGAACAAAGCCCGCCTACGCGGGCTAATATTATTTTGTAGGTTGAGATACTGAAAATAGAAACCGCAATATTCAAGGAATACAAGCTCTACTAGCTGACAGTAATTTTACCGTTTTTCAAGAATGTTTTTCCTTGAATTTCTCTGTTAAGCTCTTGAAAATGCTCCCAAATCCCGAAAAATTTCAGATTGGGAACATTTTTAAAGCGACTTCTAGCTAGAAGGCATCGAAAAATTTCTCAAAATTCAAATTCTACTAGGCTTCTTGAGTCAAGGAAATGTGTAAGGCATTAAGAGCGTTACCTTTGAAGGGGGTAAATCCCTGTAGGCAGCCAAAAGCCATCGGTGTAGCCATTTTGCCATTGAATATAAACATGATCGAAAAAATGAAGGTTTTCGGCATGAAGATCCTTAATCATCCAGTCTGGACCGTTTGTTCCCGTTTCGGGTGGGTCATTCCCTTGACCTGGGTTTGGGAACTGGGTACGTTTTGCCCCATCTTTGGTGATGAAGTAAATATGTCCAGATTCATCGTTGCTATTGCGAGGCGCTCTAGCCCCTATTGCACCGCGAGGTGCTAAATAGTCTTTTTTAAGAAAGTAATTAAAACCCAGACGGCGTAGCATTATCTCAACACCAGTGACCTGAACACAATTTAAGTTCGAGGGATTTTCGAAAAGGTTCATTATTTGCGTAAATCCCAATTTTTGTGCAATATATTTCATGACACAGGACACGGAGTAAGCACACGGAGCCTTATGAATTCCGTATTGATCCTGGTTATGAGCCACTAACTTGGCTAATTTTTGTTCACCTTCGTCTGTTGCTTGTTTAAAGGTATTACTTGATTGCAATATTGGGAGTATTCCCTGTTCAAATAGCTTGCGCCCATCATGTTCGAGCAAAGGTAGATCGGGTTTTATTAAAGCGTGTATGATATTTTTATAAGCATCCAATACCAAACCTGGATAAAGAGCTTTGGTGTATTCATTGAAATCAGAAATAGTTACATCAGGAATAAAGGCAAACCATTGGGTTACATTTTGAACCGGCGAGATTAGTTGAAGTTTCCAGTGATTGTTGGTCGCCAATTCGTAGCTTTTAATCTCAAGTTCATCTCCTTTGGCTAAAGAGAATTTTTGGAGAGGGTCTGCAATCTGTGTACTATCAAACGTTGATTGCTTAATAACGGTATTAACAATTGCCTTGATTTTCGTATTCATCCCTAGAATGTCCTTTAATATTTAACATTAAGTAAATTTGGCTTTTTGCTTTTTAAGCATAGCTTCCAGGCTCAAACATAACTAACCTTGAACACTAATATTAAACTCTTAGGTTTTTTCACAAAGATGTGCCCATCCGGTTTGGCTGCCAGAATAACTTAATCGTCCCATCATTTGATAAGAATAATGCAGCTTTGCTCCTTTATTCATGTTGGGTGGGGCATTCTTATCATAACCCCAACTGAACCATTCACCCCAAGGATCATTAACCCAGAAGCCAGTGGAATCATATCCGCGCAGTACAATAATGTGTCCGGAATTGGTAAATTTTCCCGAATAGATAACGGGTTTTCCGCTATCAAGATGTTTCTGAATTTTGCTGAAAGGAGTTGTCGTGTTAAAAGTGCTTTTAACATTCCAGTGCTTCAAAGTATCTACAATATGAGGGTGATAATAAATAGAGTCATAACCCCAGTTAGCTACACAATATTTAGTCATGGCATCTTCTAATTGGCCGGGGGTATGGGCATCAGTACCAGGATAGAAAAACTCTACAACCATAGCAGCCGAAGTCATATTACAAGTTTGGAAAGGACGAATCGTATTATCATTTTGGGGAAAATAAGGAACATTAAGAATGACTCCACTTTCATCAACTTTTTTTTCAGTCTCATCGTTATCAATCTCAACGTGACCTTGAAACGCATACCAATTATAACGACCCTTAATAGGTTCTTTAAGTTCAAATTTGTAATGATATTCCACATTATCAAACCAATTTATTTCTAAACATTGAGATTGATTAAGATCAAATTTTAGATTAGGATCGGCAATCTCAGAAGCTTGATATTCAGGAGAATATTTGATCGTTGTCTGGCCTTGTTCGGGCTTAACTCTAATGAAAAAGTTACCTGGATTTACCATAATTCTAGACCTTTTTAAAATTCTTAAATAAGACGGAAACTACAAACTTGTTGAAAATAGCTTGAAGTTAGTTAATGGAGTATGGGACAAAGATTAAATTCATCAACAATTTTTTGAACCTCTAACAGCAGGGTATTAGCTTCAGGGAGGATCTCTGCCTCTTTAGTATTGATCGGCCCCCAATGTTTGCGAAGATTTCTTAATCCCACTGCGGCGAATTCTGCCGCAAATGCTGGGCAAGCCTTCGATAAGCGTTGAAATTCTTTTCCTTGACCCTCTCCAAAATTTTCCCAGTTTGAATTAGAGCAAGTAACACCTTCCTTAAAAACTTCAACAAACCCAGATGGATTAGTTAAATACTGCTGAAACAATTGAGGCAGCAAAGGATTTGCACTTCGGGCATTGTAGCTGGTCTGGAAAAGTCCGGCTTCGGCAGTTTCCGCCGTGACGTTGTCTGCCGATAAGTCTCGCCCTTCACAATATTTTCCAGAACTTTCTCGCATTCCCAGGCCGATTAAAAGTACAAACAAATGTCTGAGTGTATCGACCCCAGGGGTATCATTATTCATTCCAACATTTTGGAATATTTGAGCATAGTGTGCTAAAGCGTCTTTCTCAGTATTTCCTGTATTGGCTTTAGCCATTTCTTTCGCCGCAGCATCCCCTGCTTTTAGCTTGCAGTAGACTCGCCCGTAAACCAATGCCATTCCTTTTATATAGCCAATGGGTGCTATACCTCGTTGATGCCAGTTGTAATCAGCAATTTCCGAGCTTGCTGCGGCCTGAATAATTCTGTCAAGTTGGGCTGAAACCACAATATTAATGCTAGTAGAGGTCTGTTGTTGATTTGAACTATCAAAGCCAATAGCAGTGATTTGGCGGTTTCCAGCTTGAGTGAATCCCGAATAAATAATTGACCAATTACCATTGGGATCAACATTCGCATTTCCCAGTGGCCATTTGTCATCAGCCACCAATTTCACGGTAATTATTCCATTAGTGGCTGTTCCTTGAAAAGTAGCAGCTTTGTGTAAATCAAAATGAGCATTATTATTGGGAATGGTAATTTGCAGCATAAAGTTTCCTTTTTTAAGTTTTAATTTAAATATTCAACTGTGTCTTGGACAGATTGAATGATAACTGTTGAACCTCGTTTATTTCTTGAACATGAATTACTGTGTTGGCTCAAAATGGAGTTGAAAAGATATTTGTTTTAACTCCAATAACAAGAGATATCCCACAGCCTTAAAAAACCGGTTTCTTGGTTGTAGTGGCAATCGAGTGCTGCTAAATATTTTCCATCAGGGCTAACCTGCAAGTTATAAATATAGTGATCATACCCCTCAAGCTGATCTATCTCTTTACCATCTAGATCCCATATTCTTATACAACTTTTCTTGAACGTATCTTCTGGCTCGAATACAGGCTGATCAGCCGTTATTAATAATTTTCCCTTGGCGGCAAAAGCGACCAAATTTCCTCTAATTAAATCGTGAACTTTTTCACCACTGGGGATTTTCCATAAAGTTACTGTTCCCGTCAAATAAGTAGCCGTTGTTACCAATTGACTATCAGGACTAAATAGGACTTGTGAGATTCCTGGTAGCTCCACATCTTTATTTAATTCAGCCAGTTTTATTCCCCTAATAATATCCCATAAAATAACAGTTTGATTTTTTTGGTTATTTTCTTGGTTATTTTCTTCAATAGTTGCTATAAATTTTCCATTGGGACAAAAGACGGGAGAAAGGTTGCTAACAAAGTTTGTTGTCAATGTAATAGGTTTTTTCATGTTCTTCACTGTACGGCTAAAAGAAAAATTTTTTGAAGCGACGATGAAGAATCGCTTTCCCAAAAATCAAGATTATGAATCTCTAAGGCTAAAATTTAATTGCTCTTTTTTTTGAGTAAAATTTTGACACACTCCTTTCAATTTAACCCGAAAACCTGTTAAAAATATTGAGTTTGCTTAAGTCAGCAAATTGCTAATTAAGTTTAAGCTTTTTGATTAACGGCTAAACCTTTCTTATCTATTATTTTAAAGAGTTAAGATTGAAAATCAATCTATGTTGCAAAAATGTATTAAAAAACATAAAAGTTGTTTTAATATTGGCTTAATTATTGAGCAAACTCAATAGCATTTGCTAGGTTGTAATCCTTAGACCTCTTGCAAAAGTTTTTCGTGATATAATGAAAAGTAATTCATTTTTTTAGTTTGTCCGAATAACTGTCAGATAGGCGCTTGGGAAAGGTGGCGATGCAGCCGCACTCGCTTCGCTGTGACCGCCTAATTGGAAAAAAAGTAATTAAGTTTTAAAACAAGAATCATCGATTACAAATTACCGTAGAACATATTATTTTATAATTCCGATTTGGATAATGAAAATTAATATAAAATGGGGAATTGAACATTTGACTAAATACATTCCAGTCCGGAGCTTAATTTTTTCAAACATTTCATAAAGATACTCTTCTACTTTCATTTGATTAAACTCTTGGTTATTCACTAAATAATCTTCTTAAAATATCGTAAAAAATTTAACTCCTATGAATTAATTGCCAAAAATGGTATGTTTTGGCTGATCATTAGACACTCGGAGCAACAAAAGTGAGTAACTTGATTGAATACGAAGCCGCCAGCGATGAAGTGAGAGCAGTATATGACGACATACGTACTACACGGCAAACCGAATACATTAACAATTTTTGGAAAGCGCTCGCCCATCATCCCCCAACCTTAAAGCGAACCTGGGAGACGCTAAAAGATATTATGACTACTCCCGGAGAACTCGATCCTTTAACCAAAGAATTGATTTATATTGCTGTCAGTGTCACCAATAGCTGTGATTACTGCATTGCCTCCCATACCGCCGCCGCCCGTAATAAGGGAATGAGCGATCAACAACACGGGGAACTCTTAGCGATCATTGCCTTGGCTAATACCACAAATCGCCTTGCCAATGGCTATCGAATTCCCGTTGATGAGCAGTTTAACACCTAAATAATTTAGCCAGGGTAGGATTGCTCTGTTCGCCTAGCCCCACCCCTTCGACACCGGGAGGGGCAGGCCTTGTTAGGTAAGGGAACGGGGCAAAAAAGCGCTCCCCTTAAACCCAACCAAAATTAACCCGGATAGCGCCCATAAAGATGCACCATATCCCGAAGACGATGAATATATTCTTCGATTAACGCCTCATTGCGGTAACGCCATCCCCAATTGCCATCAGACAAACCGGGGGTATTCATCCGCGCATCTGAACCCAAACTAAACACATCTTGTAGCGGAATAATCGCCTGATTGGCTACAGAACTATAAGCTAAACGGATCAAGTCCCAAGCAATGCTATATTCACCCGTACAGCCCATATATTGATATAAACGCCCTTTCTCGTGGTCATTGGCATTGTCATAATACCAACCATTAGAGGTATTGTTATCATGAGTTCCTGTGTAAATAATGCTGTTACGCTCCACATTAAACGGTAAATAGGGATTATCCGACCCACCCCCAAAAGCAAACTGTAAGATCTTCATGCCCGGAAACTCATAATGGTCCCGTAGATCTAAGACCGCTTGATCAATATCCCCCAAATCTTCAGCAATAATCGGTAATTTACCTAACTTAGCGCGAATCGTATCAAAAAAAGCATAACCAGGCGCTTTAAGCCATCGACCATTAATTGCGGTAGTTTCGCCGGCGGGAACTGACCAATAAGATTCTAATCCTCGGAAGTGATCGATGCGAATCAGATCAACATGAGTGAGAACTTCTCGAACACGACGTACCCACCAATCAAACCCAGTATGTTGTAAATGTTCCCAGTTATAGAGCGGATTTCCCCATAATTGACCGGTGGCTGAAAAATAATCTGGCGGAACACCAGCCACTTCTAAGGGGTTGCCGGTTTCGGGATCAAGTTTAAACACTTGAGGGTTAGCCCAAACATCAGCACTGTTATGCCCTACATAAATGGGAATATCGCCAATAATTTGAATATTTAGGGTGTTCGTATAACCTCTAAGTTCTAACCACTGTTCTATAAACTCAAACTGAAGGAATTTATGGAAAAAGATCTCCTCTTTTAACTGCTCACGGGCATATTCTAAAGCATCCCAATGGCGATGACGTAACTCGCTGGGCCATTCTGTCCAAACCGGCTGGTCTTGGGACTCTAAGAGTGCCATAAATAGAGCATAATCTTCTAACCAATGGGCTTTACCTTGACAAAACCCATCAAATCTCCGCCGCATCACAGGAGGCGCTTTGTGAGCAAAATTTTGAGCGGCTTTTCGCAAGATGGGCATTTTCCAAGCAATAACCTGCTCAAAGTCTACATAATCTAGGGGGAATTCCGGCAGGTCTTGTAAATCTTCCGGATTGAGTAAACCCTTTTCTAAAAGAAGATCAGGACTAATCAGCAGAGGATTCCCCGCCATGGCCGAAAAACTCATATAGGGAGAATTGCCCACGCTAGGAGGATTTAGCGGCAACATTTGCCAGTAGCGTTGCCCACTACGGACTAAAAAATCGATAAAATGATAGGCTTCTATACCGAGATCTCCGATACCGTAGCGACTAGGAAAGCTGGTGGGATGAAGTAAAATGCCACTGGAGCGCGGAAAGGGCATAGTAAAATAACCTCAAATTCTGTTTTCTGTCTCAAACGTAACTATATTACTTGAGGTTGTAATCTATCCAGGGAAAAGTTAATACTTCTAATAGAATTCTGTGCTTTTTTAAATAATCCCGAGGCGCTACCAAGCTAGAATAAACCGACTTATTCGGGAGTTCTGTATAAAATCTATCAAAAGATCCATAACATTTCCCTGCCTGTCATGTTTTCATGAAAATTATAGGACTTTGCCACTCGGAGGAAATATGGTTAACACTGCGGAAAAAGCCCCTGAACAATCAGGGGAAAATCAACCTGCTCAACAACAGACTAAACAAGATATTAAAGGACAATTAATTATTATTGGTGGAGCCGAAGATAAACAAGGCGATTGTAAAATCTTACGGGAATTTGTCCGCAATTCAGGTGGCGTTGATGCCAAAATTGTCATTATGACAGTGGCGACAGAATTGCCCAGAGAAGTAGGAGATGATTACATCCGCATCTTTGAGCGTTTGGGGGTTGATGATGTTCGGGTGGCTGATACAGTAGTACGAGATGATGCTGATTCTCCTAATATTCTAGAAGCCATTGATCGAGCAACTGGCGTGTTTTTTACTGGCGGCGATCAAGCGAGAATTATTGAAATTCTTAAAGATACCAAAATCCATAAAAAACTTCAGCAGCGCTATGAGGAAGGGTTAGTAGTAGCAGGAACAAGCGCCGGTGCGAGTATGATGTCAGACCGGATGATCCTAGAAGGAGATAGCGAAACTCATCCTCGCATAGAAATTGTCGATCTTGATGCAGGGATGGATTTCTTGTCAGAAGTGATCATCGATCAACATTTTGCCCAACGTGGACGTTTAGGACGGTTATTAGCCGCAGTCGCTCGTCATCCTGAGTTAATCGGCATCGGTATTGATGAGAATACAGCTATCGTCGTTAAAAATCATCAACTACAAGTTATTGGCGAAGGAAGTTGTACTGTCGTTGATCTTCAACCCGCTAGTCATAATAATATTAAACAGCTTTTAAAAGATGAAGGGTTAGCACTGTGTGATGTGGGTTTACATATTCTTCCCGACGGTTATGGTTTTGATCTAAGCACTCGTAAGGCCATTGTTTCCTAACATTTTTACTGTTAAATCAAATCCTTAATCGGTGGGCAATTCTACTTGAATTATTGCCCACTTATGTTATATATACTCAAGAAAAACTGGACCAAATGGTGTAACATTAAGATAAGTATCTAAGAGCCGTCAATCAACTTTATTCTGTAATTAATGAGTCAATAGTTTGCTGTTTTGTCTAAACTGACGACTCAAATCTTAATTAGTCAATCACACCATAACACCCAACAAATACCTATGAAGACTGTTTCTGGCCTGAAAAACAAGTCTGTATTTATTATTGGATTGTTGACGATTGGAGTTCTAGGGAGTCCTATGGCGGTGAGCGCCAATGAGACTGCTACCATGACCAATCCTAGCCCGTTGGTTTCTCCTACAGGAACTGTTGGCGATTTAAACGGAGTCTCTGAGCGAGATCTTGCCCAAAATTTAGGCGGTATCGGTGGCACATCTGAGGATTTACAGGTGCCTCCTCAATCTGATTTGCGACCTGAAATGAGTGCTTATGAAGCAAAAACTCGCGCCCTTAATCTTACATTAGACCGCTCAGATGAAAAACTAGGAGATACTAGCCGCATTACTCGTCGGCTTCCTCTTGTTCATTTCTAATCATTACTTAATAGTCTAGGGTTTATCGAGTGGGTGTGAGGAGTCTGGCGTTTGGGGATTATTCGTTTCAGTATTAATGGCTCAGTTTAAGCTTTTACTTATCGATAAAATAGCTTTCGGGAAATTTTTCTGTAATCATCATAATCGGTTGACCTTTCGAGAAGACGCGATAAGTGCGAGAAAGTAATTTGTCTTCGGATTTAATGAGAAAATAATCTGACAATTCGCCCGCTAATTCCCGCTTTGAATCGATAATTTCTTTAAAAGTTTCTACTCTATGTTCTAGCCAAAGTCGGCCGATGGGTTCTTGAGATTTTAGCAATCTTTCTCGATAGATTTCATCGAGTCTTGCCGGCACAATAACCGACTCGGCATAAATCCAGTTTCGACGGCTAATCTTGCCTTGTAGTAAAACTTTTCGGTTCATTATATTTGTACCGATGTTGAGGTCTAAAGCTTTAATTTCTTGGGCACTGGCTACAATTTCTTGAGACAGTTTAACAAGTTGAATTTTTTCGTATAAATAAGCTTCTAATATTTCTGTTAAAGTTCCATCTGTTGTTAAAATAATTCTTTGAAAGGTAGTGATTTGAGCGGGATCGATGTGGCTATGGCTTAAAGATTCCTGTAAATCTGCCCTTAATAAGTCGCTTTTGCTTACCGGAATTTCTTTGGCTTGCATAATTAAATATCGCTCCTTGATTTAACCATCTTTTTGGCGAAAGAATTGATTTTTTGCTAACAGAGGAATTTGGCTTTTCTTGTAGAATTGGGTAGCTTAATTCCCACACTTTAACTAATCTTAGCATAATCTTACCCGAAAAAACGAGGTCAAATCGGCAAAAAATCAGGGACTATGCCGGCTAAGATCAGCTTATAGCAGGTTGGAGAGGATTAATTAAATGCAGCAGTAGAGACGTTGCAGACCACATCTCTACTTTGTTGACACTCTAAAAAAAGGATAAATAACCCAGATTTACCACCAGCATTACTCATCCTGGGTAAAATAGCGATCAAGGAAATCTAAAGCATGATTACGAAGGTCATAATACTCTTTAGACTCTCGTAATTCATGAGGGTCTCTAGGATGAGCAAAAGGAACCTCTAAAATTTCCCCAATATTAGCATTAGGTCCATTCTTCATTAAAATAATTCTGTCTGACATCAAAATCGCTTCATCCACATCGTGAGTAATCATCATTACCGCTAGGCGGCTATGTTCGCAAATTTCTAAAACTTGTCGCTGTAATTTTCCTCGGGTTAAAGCATCTAACGCACCAAAAGGTTCATCCATCAGTAACATTTTAGGACGAATCGCTAAAGCTCTAGCAATTCCCACTCTCTGCTTCATCCCCCCAGAAATTTCATCGGGATACTGACGAGCCGCTTTCGTTAAATTTACCATCGCTAAATGTTCGCTGACGATCTGTTTTTTTTCCTTAGAAGACGCTTTTTTATAAACTTCATCTACCGCTAACCTGACATTTTCTTCTACCGTTAACCAAGGCAATAAAGAATAGTGTTGAAAAACCATCATTCTTTCTGCACCGGGTTTGCGAATTTCTTTTCCTTCTAAGGTCACTAAACCCGATGTCGCTTTTTCTAGCCCCCCCACAATTTTAAGTAGGGTCGATTTTCCACAGCCGGAATGTCCAATAATGGAAATATATTCATCGGATCTTACATTAAGATTAATGCCATCGAGTACCACCAATTTTTCCCCGTCAGGCAGAGCATAAGCTTTGACTAAATTTTCAATCACTAAAAAGTCGTTAGAGATCATTTTATTAGCCTTGGTATTGAATTCTGGATAAGCAAAGTGAGCCATTGTTTTACCTGAGTTAAAAGTATAATAAGAGTATTAATTAAGATAAAGCAAATTTCTTAGGAGAATTGGAACTAATCTCAAAACTCTTCAGATATCCAATCGGATCGCTAGGGTCAAATTTCCGTTTGTCAATAAAAACTTCTGCCGCTTCAACTTTATAATCTTCAGCAGGACATTGAATGCCCATTTCTGCGGCAATTTCTCGATAGAGGTCTGTTCTCCAGGCTTTGTGGGCTAGTTCTTCGGCATTTTTGGGAAACTCTTTAATCTGTCCCCAACGGGCCGATTGAGTCATTAACCAAAGACTATGAGATTGCCATAAAAATGTTGAGTGATTACCTGGGATTGTTTTTAATTTATCGGGTAAGTCAAAAAACAGAGTCGTCTCAAGAGTATTGACGGTTCTTTTTTTGCCATCAAATCCACCATAGTTGTATTCCCCAACAATCCCGGGCCGCGTAAATTTATCCACAGGTCCCGTTTTAGGTTTGGCTCCAGTAAAAGAGCGATCAGTAATTAATGTTGCTACTTCTTCCCGATTTTTTGGGTCGCTACAATACTGACAAGCTTCTATCATGGCCTTAACCAAACTGCGGTAAGTTTTGGGATTTTCTTCGATAAAAGATTCCATTACCGCTAATAATCTATCGGGATGCCCTTCCCAAATTTCTCGCCCTTGAGCAAAGGTAAATCCCACCTGTTGACCTTTTTTTCCTAATGGGTTGAGGGCGCGAGTATTCCAAGGTTCTGCCACCATATAAGCTTGCATGGCTCCTAAGCGCATATTACTCACCATTTGCGGCGGCGGAATAATAATTACCCGGAATTCTTCATCGGGGTTAATTCCCGTCGCGGCGGCTAAGTAACGGAAAAAATATTCATAAATCGACGAACTGAGAACAACGGCTAAAATCTTTTGTTCTGTAGGTAATTTAGCAAAATAATTTTGGAAGTCTCGCTCAAATCCTTCAAGATTGCCATTGTATTCGTGCCAAGGGCGTAAATTACTATCCCACATGGCTTTATTCATGGTCATAGCATTTCCATGACGGTGAATGGTCATGGCGGCACATAGAGGAGCATGACGCGCTCCTTCTGCACCGGTGCGGGCGTTGGTGACTGCACCTGAGACAACCGGCGAAGCATCTAAGCGTCCAAAGATAATCCCGTCTCGTGAGGTTCCCCAACTGGCCTCTCTACTGAGGGTGACATTGAGTCCGTATTTGCGGAAAAATCCTTTAGACCACGCCACAGCAAAGGGGGCGCAATCATTAACCGGTACAAATCCTACTGTTAAATTCGGTTTTTCTAGGGTTTTGGGGTC
Source organism: Gloeothece verrucosa PCC 7822 (assembly GCF_000147335.1). NCBI lineage: Bacteria > Bacillati > Cyanobacteriota > Cyanophyceae > Chroococcales > Aphanothecaceae > Gloeothece > Gloeothece verrucosa. The sequence continues at coordinate 1,290,111 of NC_014501.1, read as the reverse complement.
AATAATCGGTTCAACCGCTTGAGCTTCTTTGGTGAGTCCTACAGGGCTACGATTGGTGTTAACACAAGAAGATAGCGCGAGTCCGCTTGCTGCCGCGCCCAGACCTTGCAAAAATTGTCGGCGCGACCAACTCTGATCATGATTCATCTTATTCTTTTCCTGCTGTGGCTGAATTGATTTAGTTAGTTTGTGGGATGACTAATTTAATTTAGCTTTTCGGTGAGTGACAAGCACTTGTATTTGACCCAAAATATAGTCTAAAAGTAATCCCGTTAATCCAATAACTAGGACAGCAAGAAACACGGAATTAAGATTTAAACGGTTCCATTCATCCCAGACAAAAAAGCCGATTCCTAAACCCCCGGTCAGCATTTCTACCGCTACGATCACTAGCCAAGCAATGCCTAAACTAATTCTCAACCCCGTAAAAATGTAAGGCAAACTCGCAGGCAGAATGATTTTATAAATTTGTCTCCAACGCGGCATCTCTAAGACTTTAGCCACATCTAAATAGTCTGAGTTCACGCTAGAAACGCCCAAGGCAGTATTAATAATTGTCGGCCAGAGGGAAGTAATAAAAATGACAAAGATTGCTGAAGGGTCGGCTTGATTAAAAATGGCTAAAGATATCGGCAGCCATGCTAAAGGGGATACGGGTTTAAATATTTGAATAACCGGATTTAGCGCACTCATAGCGGGTTTCGACATTCCAATCAAAAAACCAACCGGAATGGCAACCATTGCACTTAAAACAAAGCCTATTAATACCCGTCTTAAACTGGCAATTAATAACCAACCTATGCCTAAATTACCAGGGCCTCGAACGTAAAAAGGATTAAAGATATAATCTAAATTAGCTACTAATGCTTCTGGGGGTGTGGGCATTAAATCCGGATTGAGTAGGGCCACAATCCACCAGAGAATTAAAACCCCTAAAAAACCGGCTAAGGGTAATAAAACTTGATCTTTAATGATAAGCGGCTTTGTGGTTTTCCACGCGGATTTAGCCACCAGTAAAACCAAAGAAATATTCAGCATTGACATTGTTTCACCAATACATCGAAGGCAGGTACTTAAAAGCAGACCAGGACCAGCCAGGAATACTGATGATGTCAACTAATTGTAAAAATGCTGACTCTACCAGTCTCCTCTCAATGCCTACGGAGTTAGCTGACGGACTAGGGCTGAGAGTTGCCCTTCAAGGATTACCTTATTACTATTACTTAGAGTAAGGTCTAATCCTCAATACGCCCCTTTGGGTGGTTCCCCCGTTCCAATTAACACTGTTAACCGAACTCGGCTGACTTATTCTGCTATTCACTCCCCATAATATCACACTTTTGTAGGTTGTCAATGAGAATTTTTAGCTCCTTTGGAGAACAGGACGGGACCGAAGCACTCCCTACAGAAAAAAGCACAGAAGAGGAACCGCTTTTTTGTACGATAGGTTCATAGGATACAAAAAAACCGATAGGCGATCGCTTTAATCGTCAACTAGACTGTTGTAAGTAGGCAAACCTTCCTCAAATGGGAAAACAAGCAATTGGGCCAGGAGATAACCAAAAATCATCAATGAGCATCTCAACGTCTGTAGTATCAGAACTGTTGCAAGCCATACCCCATTGGCGGCCTCAAATGTACTTTAAAGCTTCCTTAACAGCGCTGTCCCACGCAATGGAAGATCAGGTACTAGCGGGAGAAGATTGTCCTTTAGTCATTGCTAGTTTTCAACGAGAGCGGTTTTATCGACAAGAAGCCCATCGATATCGACGTATAGCCAGCAAAAGCCAGCAAATTTATGTTCTTGCCGCGCCTGAAACCGATTTTGCCAATAATTCTGGAGTCTTTGAGACCATTGCCTTTGAAAAAAGCGATGGGTTAGCGTTGGAGTGGCATTTAGTGGTGATTGGACAACAGTATGCAAGCTGTCTCATCTGTCGAGAGCGAGCGATAGGGACTGAAAAACAGAGTGATATGAATGTTATGGATAATAGCCGCCGTTTTGAAGGGATATGGACTTTTGATCGACAGGTGAGTCAAAAAGCGGCTGAGATTCTTTTGAAGAGAATTTTACTCTATAGACCCGAACTCGCCTCAAAAATAGAAGAGGCACGTCGTCTTTATTTGCCTTCGAGCGCCCCCGAAAATGCTCTGCTGACGAAAGAAAATCAATTTTTGTCCCAAACTCCTACGGTTCAACCAGATCCCTTTGTTCAGCGCTTGGTAACTTATTTACAGGTAGCTCAGTACAAATTAATTAAAGCCAATCGCTCTTTAACCCTTAAAGAACATAAAGAACGTTTAATTAACTCAGTCACCCATGCGATTCGACAGTCCTTAGATCCCGAAGAAATCTTACAAGTGGCGGTGCAAATGCTCGGAGAAGGATTAGGGGTTTGTCGTTGTATCGTTTACCGTTGCAGCGAGAACGACGCGATCGCTAAGATTAAACATGAATTTTTAAACGACGGAATTAAATCCATTAAAGGACAACTTTGGCCCTTAAAAAATAATCCTCTGTTTGAAGCGATTATTTCTCAGCGAGAATCCATCAGTGTTGATGATACGCTCAAAGACCCTCGCCTACAACCGCCGCTTAAATCTAACCGCGCCGCCTCATTAAAAACCATTGTTAAAAGTTGCTCGATAGCTTCTTGGTTGCTGGTTCCGATTCTTTATCAAGGTAGATTATTAGGCATGGTGGAGTTACACCACTGTGGTCCGGCTCCGGCCAGTTGGAAAAGTGAAGATATTGCCCTAGTCAATGCCATCGCTACTCAAATCGGTGTTGCCCTAATTCAAGCAGAAGCCTATGCTAATCTTCATGACCTTAACGAGCAATTAGAAGCGCTTGACCGTACTCGCTCTAATTTAGTGGCTATTACCGGTCATGAGTTGCGGACTCCTTTATCGACGATTCAGGTTTGTTTAGAAAGTTTAGCCACTGAACCCGATATGTCTCCTGAATTGCGTCAAGTCATGCTGAATACGGCTTTACAAGATGCTGAACGAATGCGAACCCTAGTACAAGACTTCTTGACGCTTTCACAATTAGAAAGTGGTCGAATCGAGTGGCATCCAGAACCCCTCTCACTTTATGAATGTGTTGAGTTGTCCCTGAGTCATGTTCGCTCCCGTAATACAGAAGGAAAATTACCCAGAATCCAAAATTTTGTCGCTCCGGACCTTCCCCTCGTTTTAGCGGATGGAGAATGGTTAGTGGAAGTTCTCTCTAAATTGCTCGATAATGCCTGTAAGTTTACTAGCCCTGATGGCAGTGTCACCATTGAAGTGAATTATAATTCTTTACAACAATTAGAAGTCACCATATCTGATACCGGACGAGGCATCGAACCCAATCGTTTAGAAACCGTGTTTGACCGTTTTTATCAAGAAGAAGGCGCTTTACGACGTTCAGCAGGAGGCACAGGTTTAGGTTTGGCTATTTGTCGGCAAATTGTTAGCGGCTGGGGGGGGCAGATTTGGGCGCAATCAGAAGGAAAAAATCATGGCAGTCAGTTTCATTTTACGGTTCCCCTTGTAGCAGAGTCTTTTGGTTCAGAGTTTGACATGAGCAATAGTGATGAGGTAGAGGATTCTGCCAGTTCTACTCCACAAAAACGACGGCGAACTTCGAGAAAAAAAAGGAATTAGATTTATTGTTACTCGGGTTCACCAGAATTTAACCCTATCTGTACCTCAGTTCAGCCAAAAATATGTCTAATGCCATTGAATTTAAACCCATCAATGTTTTAATTATCGGAGCTTCTCGGGGAATAGGATTAGGCTTTGTCAAGCAATTACTTAAAAACGAAGAGGTAGAACAAATTTTTGCTACCTATCGTCAAGAAACTTCGGCTGATTCTTTATTGAGTTTGAAAAATGAAGCAGAAAGTAAGTTAATTTGTTTACCCTTAGATATTACTAACGAAGAAGAAATTACCGAAGTGGTAAAGCAAATTCAAACTCGAGTCAATCAGTTACACTTAGTCATTAACTGTGTAGGCATATTACATGAAGGCTCACTACAACCGTCAAAAAGCCTCCGACAAGTAAATTCAGAAAAATTAAGCCGCTATTTTCAGGTTAATAGTATAGGTTCGGTCTTACTGGCTAAACATTTAGTGCCTTTATTTCGTCATCATCAGCCAAGTGTGTTGGCGAGTATTTCTGCTAAGTTAGGCAGTATTGGCGATAATGAGCTTGGCGGCTGGTATGGTTATCGAGCTTCTAAAGCCGCTCTGAATATGTTGATGCGAACAGTGGCCATCGAATACAAAAGAATTAATCCTCAAACCCGAGTGATAACTTTACATCCCGGCACCACCGATACAGATTTATCTAAACCGTTTCATAAAAATATTCCGCCCGAAAAAATCTTTTCCGTAGAGCGTACTGTCAAGCAATTACTAACTGTAATTAACAATTTAACCGAAAATGATAGCGGACATTTTTTTTCTTGGGATGGAACCCGTTTACCTTGGTAAATAGTCGTAAAAATTAAGTTATCTAATCATCTTTAGTCCCAGGTATTTCCGAAAAAAATTAGCCCATCTTTCGCGCTCTGAGAATAGCTCCGGTTAGAAGACAAAAAGCCAAAATTCCCACCAACCCTAAAGCCCAAACCCCCAATAGGGCGCTGGTGTTCCACAAGGCATGAGTCGTGGCGGCAATTAAATAGCCTGTGGCTAAAATCTTCCAGCGTCGTCTAGGTTTGATGACACTTAAACCGATATAATAACCAAAGTAGCCGCTATAGGCCATGTGACCAAACACAGAGCCAACGATACGAACAATTAGCAGTTGTAATCCGATCAATTCCCCACCTTGCTGCACGGCATCCGGAATATATTGTCCCAAGGTTTCCAACAAAGTAAACCCTAAACCCGAAGCCGCCCCTAAAACAATCCCATCTAAAGGATCTTGGATCGCCAATCGAGGTAAGTTAAACTTTTGACTCAAGCCCATTAAAATAAATAAAGGCAGGGCTTTAAACAATTCCTCGGCAAGACCGGCTCCAAAAAATTGAGCGGTGAAAGTGGAGAGAAAGCCGCTATGTTCTTGTAAAGCTTTACCGGGTAGTAAATCTCTAAAAAACCAGATAAACAGAGACCATAGAGGGGTAAATAATAGGATGGGTGTGAGCATCACAGGAATTAGTAAAACCCACCAAGGCTTTCGTTTACCACAGAGTTTATAAATGAAGTAAAAACCGCCAAAACCCAAGAAAAGCGCAATCAGAAAGTTAAATAAGACGGCATTCCCCAGACTACTCAATAGTAAAACCACCCAGATAACGGTAATGACTCCAGGCACAAAATAAGGCTGTTGTCTGAGGTCTTTTTTAGTAGAAATAATGGGCAAAAGCATAGAGATAGATAAAGTGCTTGTGGGGTTTCGCCCGACTTCTACGTTTAAGGAAGTAGCCGATACTTGAGGCATTAAATCATTACCCATGAATCGCAGTTGGGTATCGCCTAGAGTAATGGTGTTACCATTGTTTAAAGGTTGAGAACCCCGAACCAGTTTTTGCTTATTAATTAATATAGGATTATTTTCTCGTAAATTTTCGATCAAAAATTGATTTTGAGGGGAATTAAAAGTAATTTGACTGTGCAACCTTGACACTTTGGGGTCACTCAGCACAATATCGCACAGGTCTGGGTCTCGTCCTAGGCGAATGGTACCTGCTTTTTTGTTGGTGGAATCATTGATATCTATAGAGCGTGTTTTTTCTATTCCATTTTCTCGCCAATGTAGCGTCAGTTGATGAGTATCAGAAGCCAGCATATTTCCACAATTGAGACAATATCTGGCGGTATCAGAATTATTGGAACCACAATGGAGACAGTTTTTCATGGTAGTGAGATCCTTCCCCGATTAATGCTAATTTTAACAATGATTATGGATTTATTACCAATGAATTTGAGTTAAAATATAGCGTAAACGATCATAATCATCCTTTAACAACATATTTAATTGTCTTCCCACTTGAACTAACCACTGCCGGTCCCCTTGACGTAATTGATAAATTTCCCGAACCGATGCAGCCACTAAAGCCTCTACAGGTACATCTTTTACCAGTAAAAGAGTGCGTAAAAAGTCGAGTTCTTCACTAAAATGAACAATTTCTGATGGATGACAACGATACACAGCTTGATGAATTTGGGGGGGACGAGGGGGAATATATTGATAAATTTGTCCAGGACGACTGCCATTTCCATGCCCATTGGCTAATGGGGTTTCAAACCCTACGATAGCCGCCCGAAATTCCGTTTTCAGCATGGCAAAAATTTGGGGTTGTTGTTCCCTCAATTCAGTTAAAGATAAGCCTAAAGCCCTGGCCCGATGGATAGAATCTATAGGAGAAGTAGTCACATAAGTTACTACTGCTAAAATTTTATTTCCCGATTCTTCATCGATAGATTTAACCCAACTTCCAAAAGGAGGCATCTGTGGAAAATTTAATTCTTCGGGTTCTAAACATTGGGCTAAAAATTGAGTCGTTGCTGTTTCTATCACCTCAGCAATATGTTCTGGGTGACGGTTATCTATAGCAAATTGAGGCAGAGGTAGGCGCATATTTTTTTCAGAACTTAACAGGCTAAAGGCAATAGATAATAGACTAGAGGCTAGAAAGAGTAGTTAAGATGACTGTTGAGTGCCTACTCAGTTCAGGTTCTCCTGACTAATGACTAATAACTAATAACTAATAACTAATGACTAATAACTAATGACTAAGAACTAATGACTAATGACTAATGACTAATGACTAATGACTAATGACTAATGACTAATGACTAATGACTAATAACTAATGACTAATGACTAATAACTAATAACTATTTTTTCTTTTTACCAGTAATTTCTACTTCTTCTAACTCGGAAAGTTGAAAAGTAATTAGCTTATCCCAATTGCCTCCTTCAAACAAGACTGCTGCTTTGTTATCACTGACGCGCTGTACCAGTCCTTCAAAAGCGTAGTATGTATCGTCGGGGTTGATCACTTTAACAGTCGTTCCTGGGAAAATCATGATCTTTGTTATTTAGGGGTTGATAAGTATACTAATTCTTAGGGTGACATTTTCTCCCAGTAATTGCAAGCTATTGAGATGCCACTTGCCCACTTGACTATAGAAGAGGTTTTTGTTGATCTTGGGCCTGGCTAAAGCGGCTAAAGGCCCAAACGCTCCTGAAAATAAAGCCGATACAAGTTACAGGATACAGTATATTGCTCATTATCAAGACTGACTAAGCCTAAATATTTGAGCTTAAAACCCTGATGATAGTCTAACTGCACAGGAGACGAGGAAAACAATACTTGTCTAAAAGCCTTCGCTAAGTCTTGTTCTTGCTGTAATTTCCACAGCAGAGTATGTAAGTGATCGCTGTATATCCCTACATCTGTAGTGGCAGTCTCCAGTAACCTTGTAAAGGTGATTTTTCTTTGAGAGAGATGATACAAGGTTAGGCGAATGAGATAGGGATGACCTTCTAAAAGTTCCATTAACTGCCCAATTTGAGTAGGGGTTAATCTGAGTTGATGCTTTTTGACTAAAACTTGTACTTCTTCTACACTAAAGCCAGGTAAATTAATGCCTAGACCAACATTGAGAGGAGATTGGTTAATATTGATCGGAATGTAAGTATCGGTTGACTGCACCATCACTAGACGCATTTTAGCCCAAGTGGAATTGACTTTAGATTTTTCATGCCAACTTCGCAGTAAAGTGAAGAAATCTTGAGTCAGAGCAATGTGATCAAAAATTTCACTCACTTCTTCTAAAGCGATAACGATGGGATTTTCAATCACAGAGAGCAAATAACTTTGTAGGTAAACAGTGCTACTAGCTTTAACGCCGATATCTTCATCCCAATACTCATCTAAATTTGGAGATAGATTCAACTGTCGCGCGATACTGAGGCAAAACCAGCGTAATAATACCTCTAAATTACTGAGTATACTTTTATCTAGCTGTTGAAAATCCAATAAGACTGTATGATAATTTTGGGCGGCAGCATAGGCTAAAATGCGATTAAGTAGAGAAGTTTTACCTCTTTGTCTGGGAGCGCAAATACGAATTAAAGCTCCGGGTTTAACAATAGCCTGATAACTTTGCTGTTGATAGGGAATTCGCTCAATATAAAAAGGAGAGGTTGACGAGTTACTGGCATCAGGAAGTTCAGGTTTGGTAAAGGGTAACGGTTGAACTTCCCGAGGAGAAAAAACCGTTTTTAGGGGCTGTTGAATTTTGTATAATTGATGGCTGAAAACTGATGATTCTGATGCAGTGAGCAGTTGAGTAGACAGTTGGCTTAACTGATGGAGGATTTTTTCTATTATTACTCTAGTATCTTTTTGAGAATACCATTGCCATTGTTGAATCTGATTGACATAGTATTCAAGTTCAGGGCTAATGGGAGCATTGAAACCGAGATTGACACGAACTGCAATGATTAGCGGCTTGGGATTTTGACGGCTTTGACGAATTGAAATAGCTCGCTTCAAGCCTTCTGTCATCAACTCACTAATTAACGATTCTCCGGTTAACAAAAATACTAAACAATCACACTCTTGATATTCAGTTTCTAGCTTTTGAGTCCAAGTCTTTCTCTGACCAACATTTTGTCTATTTCCCATCAACAAGTCATAACCCGCCAATTTTAAAGCTTGAGCAATGGTTTTAGCAATATTTCTTTCTAATTCTCGTTTAGGATAACCTAACCAAATTTTGGGGGGAGTTTGAGAAGTAAATCGCTCAGTATTTACAGCTTGTTTAGACGGTAAAATCTGACTTGTCAGAATCGAGTTAGCATTCTGTTTAGTCACTTTTTCTAGCACGTTTTGAGATAGAATTTTCCACATATTAGTTGCTATATTTTTAAGATATGTAGCTGAATCAACCTATCTTTGTAGTATCTGAGTGTGATTTTTTTTAGCTATATTTCCCCGATTCCCAAAAACTTGACAATTGATTTTTTTAAATTTGTTTAGATTGAGCAGTTTTTATAATTGTTGTACTCTGGTAGCTTATGGGCTTATTCAGTGAGCTTAATGAGATTAATAATCTTTATCATTTTTGGTTCAAAGGACTTTAATCTGTTATATTTTCAAGGTCTTTAGACTTATTTTCCAAAATTTAAAGGAAAACCACAACAGATTTTTAGGATTTTAAGAGAAAGTTAAGCTGGACAATTAAGGGAATAGGCCCGAAACTGTTAATAATTTATAACTATTCTCGCATAGCTATTGACGAATGACTAATAACTAGCCATTAACGACCCTTAAAAATTTATTTCCAATCATCCCAATTATCATTAAAGATAGAGGTATCAGGAAAAGCAGTAGGGTTACCACTTTCATCGATCTTAGCGCGCAACTCTTGTAACTTTTTCTGGCTAAAAAGCGGTTCAGTTACCAATTGATAGGGTAGAATCTGCTGATCGAGAGCAAATGCTGCCGTTATGCCGGCTGCCGCACCCGATGACCACTCAAAAGAATGTACTCGATAGGCCGCCGCCGCAATATGACTAACCGCAATACTTTTACCAGCCACTAACAAGTTATCAATTTTTTGGGGAATCATAGCCCTAAGAGGAATTTGAAAGGGATAGGCCTGTCCTTGTCCTCGTCTTTCTCCTTCTTTTTCCTTATTGCCGGCTTTTTCTGGGGGTGATTCAATCATACAAGGGTGGAAGTCAATGGCATAATGACCAATTCCTACCGAATCTGCATAAATCGTGGATCGTTTACGTCGTTGCACTGCATCTGGTGAGACATTCCCGTTAAGCACATCTATTCCTTCTAAAAAAGCTAAGGCGGCTTGTAAGCGACGGTAGGTATCAGGGGATAAGGTTTTACGGTAGTAGTCGTCTTTATAGTCACGACGAGAAATATCAATTTCTGTAATCATAAACCCGTCATCGTATATAAAAGAAGGCCGTCCGATGATACGTCTTCCCTCTCGGATATAAGGATATTTAGATAAACCATGTACGGTTCCCATCGGCGAGTCTAACCCTGAGAGAAAACGGTTGTTAGGGTTAGGTTTTTTGACACCTTCTCCTAATTGGGAATCTGTAGTTCCGGCTACTAGCCAATAGTAATATCCTAGGGCGTGGTCTTCTCCTTTTTTAAGGGTTTCTGTTCTTAGTCCTCCCATCCATCCCCCGGGGTTTAATTCTCCATTGGCTTTGAGTTGCTCCCGAGTATAGATAAAATTATCTTGGGCTGTACCGGGGCGGTAATCATTTCCCCAAGTCCAATTTTGCATCGAGATATCGCCGGGTGTGGGTTGGGTAAAGGTAATGCCGCCAAAGGTTTTTTGATCTCCGGCTTTAGGACTCCAGATGCGGCGATAAGTATAGACTAAATCAAAGTCTGCTAATCGTGGCAGTTCATAGCTATAGTAAGGCGCGTGTTGAGGGTAAAATGGGGGCATTTGTTGAGGTTGAGGGTCTTTGGTGGCCTCCATCGCAAAGGTATAGGTAAACCCTTGAGTACAATAAGGATCGCCGGTGGTACTTGAAGAGGAAGGTTCTAAATAAGTGCGAGGATCAACGCCTAAACGATAGGGGACATCTGCTAATCCAATAATTTCGCCGGTTTCGGTGGCTTCAATTACATACCAGTCGGCCGGTTCGGGTTTTTTCGGCGGTTTAGGCACAAATTTAAGAATGGTTTTGTCGAATCGTGCTGAATTGTCGTAGCGATAAGCGTCTTCAATGGTTTGGGAAAGCGGGTAGGTGTTTAGCGGCGGCGCACCTTTGGCGGGACGGTGTTGAATGGCGATCACACTGGTGATTTGTTCGCCTGTACCCCCATTATTGACTTTTTTAATCTCTAATTCTTTAACCACTGTGGAGGGAAACCATTTCAATTTTCCTTTTCCCCGTTTGGCGGCATCAGTGAGTTGTTTCATTAACAATTTGTCAGCATCACGGGGTAAAAAACAAGATTCACTCACCCAACACTCGCCCGGATTGAGTTTACCATAATGTTTGGCAAGGCGCTCTCTCAATTCTAAATAACCTTTGGGATAAATCAATTTTTGGCGCTGAGTGGGACGTTCATCTAAGGCCGAAGTTCCTTGAGCAGAAATTTGTCCTCCCACCCAGTCGGTTATTTCGGTTAAACAGACTGTTTTTCCCTGTAATAAGCTTTCATAAGCGGCGGCTGAGCCGGCCAGTCCACCCCCAATAATTAAAATTTGGCACTCAACGGTTTGATCAGGATTTCTTGGCGGTGCGGCTACAGTCAAAGGCGCGGCTAATTGCCAGAGAATAAGATTAACAGGAACAAGAGTAAGGGAACGCCACCAGGAGCTAACCGTTGTCTTTAACATTTCCGAGAATTTTCGAGCTTATTGTTCATGGTTTTTAGAACAGAACGGTTTTTCAGGTCTTTTGTTCCCTTTTGACTCATGTTTCTTTGGGCTTTGATCGATTATTAATTAGGAATTTAGGCGGCTATATCGTTAGGATTAGTAAACATATATAGCTCCGGTTTCATGAATATTAAATGTGGTGTTTCCGGGCGTATTACTATCAACTTTGACAATTTTTACGGTTACCACATTATCTTTATTAACATCTACATTAAATTTTAAGTTAAATGGTGTCCCCCCAGAAGCCGTGCTGCTCTGACTACTAGGATTGATTAATAGATAGGCAGGTAAACGGAATTGTTCTTCTAGGGTAACGGTCTGTTTCGGTTGAATGGGTTGAGGCGGAACATCATAAGAGGTGGTAAAGTCATATTCTAAGGGGATATCTGTTTCATTGACCAGTTGAATGGCGAGGGGACGCTTTACTTCTACCCGAGCCACAGGTTGCCAAAAGCCCGGCTGATAAGTTTTAGCGGGAGGGTTTTGAGCAACATTTTTTAGAGCTAAGGTTAAGCTAATAGTCGCTAAAAGAGTCACTGAGATTAGGGATTTCATTTTCATTTGAAATGACGATTTTTTGACAATATTCTTGAGTATTTGTTGATGGCTCTTGTTGAAAATGAGAGCGAATTTAAGCGGAAAAATTGAAAAATTTAAAGGGTTTATTCCTAAAAATTATTGTAGCAAAAAAGAAGACTATTCCTTCTCATACTAAATTCCGAGCAGAAAACCGATGATTTTATCCCTATTTGCCCTTATGTATAGCGTTTCTCAAATCAATGAGGTACACCTCAATTTTATTTTTGATTACCTGTTCCCTGTTCCCTGCTTGCACTGAGCTTGTCGAAGTGTTCCCTCTTCCCTAAAATCGAAAAACTATGTACCTCACTAAAATGAGAAATGCTATATCAGTCTGTGGACACCCTTTATAGTAAAATTATATCTGTTGCCAATAAAAACTTATGGCAAAAAAAAAGACTACCCTGAATAATCCAGAGTAATCATATTTAAGAACCAACGCACCAAGCAAGACCAAAAACTTTAATATCTGCTGAACCCACTACATCTCACTAAGCTAAGAGATGGTAGAGTAAGTTTTTATAGCGATTTTGTTAAGCAGAAGTTTATGAAAGCTTGTGTAAACTAAGTCTAGTATGTGCCTAAAAGCCGAGCAACACCACCTAAGTTTAGGAACTTAAGCAGAAAGTTAAGCTTAACATTTTGTAATATAAGCTGAAAACTTTATCCTGCAAGCAATTGACCACTGAAAACTTTTTAACTGAACACAGTAAGTTAGTAGCTAATCTGTAATGTCACTGAAGCATTGACCGTTTGTTCGCCGCCTACAACAGGTGTACTAGCCGCATCCGCCTTAGCCGCAAATCCCTGATTTTCAAGCAGTCTCGGCTGTGGTACATTGGCACCATTGATAGAGATGCTGACAATTTCTTTTGCATTTAAATTAAGAGATTTCAAAACCACTTCAGCTTGTTGTTGAGCATCTGCGGTTGCTTGCTGTAAGGCTTGTCGTTGAGCTTGGGTAATGGCTGATTCAGAAGCGGTTAAACTAATATTATCAATCCGAGTGGCTCCGGTTCTAATAACATCGTCTAATAATACGCCCACTTGCTCAACCGGAAAACGGAAACTGACGGTATTGACTCCTACATAACCGATTAAGCGTCTTTGATTGTTACTGTAATCATAATTGGGTTGTAGTCGAATTCCTGTGGTTTTTAGCTGTTGTACATTACGATTTCGCAATAATTCAATCACAGCATTGCTCCGTTTAGCGACTTCCTGCTGTACCGTAGCGGCATTATTGCCTTGAATTTCTACTCCTAATTCTACTTGTGCAATGGTAGCAGGGATTCTTTGTTCTCCTTGTCCGGTAACGGTTAAAGTTCGTAGGATTTTTTCTTGAGCGAACGCCGGGCTAATAGACATCAAGCTGAGGCAACTCAAAACAACAATTATTTTTTTCAAAGAAGTAACGGGTAACATCAATAACAGAAGCGGCAATAAAGTTCTTATTCATTCAATACCATATTTCTGCACGCCAAGTAAAATTGTAACAAGTAGAAAATAAGTTAAACTCACATGAGAATTTACGGCAATCGCATCTTAAAAACCTTACCTGGACAATTAACCCGTCCTACTTCTGCTAAAGTCCGAGAAGCTTTATTTAATATTTGGCAGGGGGCAATTGTTGACTGTCGCTGGTTAGATTTATGTGCTGGCAATGGTTCAATGGGGGCTGAAGCTTTATGTCGAGGAGCCAAAGAAGCAGTGGCTATTGAACAATATGGGCGAGCTTGTGAAATTATTAAACAAAACTGGCAACAAGTGGCTAACTCTGCTCAAGAGTTTCAGATTATTCGAGGAGATGTGGTGAGCAAATTATCAACCCTATCTGAAAAAAAGTTTGATAGGATTTATTTTGATCCTCCTTATAATAGTGGTTTATATGAACCGGTGTTAGAAGCAATAGCCACTTATAAAATTCTGGATGATGCGGGTGAAATAGCCGTCGAACATGACCCGAAATTATGGCAGCCGCTCAATCTTCGTGGACTGGCCATTTCTCGAGAAAAAAGCTATGGCAATACCGCTTTAACTTTTTATCAAGTTGATGAGTGAGCGGCTAATTTTATGTTAAAGTATCAACGAATTTTTGCCGGTTTTATTCTTGTTCTATCTGCCTGTTCCCATAAGACTGAAATTCAACGCCCTAAACCTTTGCCGCAAGACCCTTCCCTTGAAGTTTATTTTAATCAAAATCAGGCTCAAGGAGCCGATTATAGTGATCCTTATCGAAAAATTAAACGCCCAGGAGATAATCTCGAACAAATTTTAATCGACAGCATCAATACAGCACAATCAACTGTTGATATTGCCGTGCAAGAATTTCGTTTACCTAACCTGGCTCAAGCTTTGGTGAAACGGCATCAAGCAGGCGTTAAAGTGAGAGTGATTTTGGAAAATACTTATCGTCGTCCTTTTAGTGATTTAACGAGTCGAGAAGTTCAAGAACTCTCGGAAAGAGAAGGCGATCGTTATGAGGATTTTTTCGCTTTAGCTGATACCAATAAAGACCAAAAACTCAGTGCAGAAGAAATTCATCAATCAGATGCTCTTGTGATTTTACGTCAGGGGGGAATTCCCATTATTGATGATACGGCTGATGGTTCAAAAGGAAGCGCGTTAATGCACCATAAATTTATGATTATCGATAGAAATAATCTGATCGTCACTTCAGCTAATTTTACTTTAAGTGATATTCATGGAGACTTTTTGAGGAGCGATAGTCGAGGCAATGCTAATCATTTACTTAAAATCAAAAGCCCCCAATTAGCGAAGTTATTTACAGAAGAATTTAATTTATTATGGGGAGACGGGCCAGGGGGTAAACTAGATAGTTTATTTGGCATCAATAAACCGGCTAGAGTTCCTCAAACCATTGCCTTAAATAATTCCGAGATCACCCTAAAATTTTCTCCCAATTCTACGGCTTATCCTTGGGATAAAAGTAGTAATGGATTAATTAACCAAACGCTTATTACCTCGCATTCATCAGTGGACTTAGCCTTATTTGTATTTTCTGAACAGCAACTCGCAAATACATTAGAAAAACGGCATCAAAAAGGAGTAAATATAAGAGCTTTAATTGACCCCGGTTTTGCCTTTAACAATTACAGTGAAGGGTTAGATATGTTAGGGGTTGCCCTCAGCAATAAATGCCGCTATGAAGCGGATAATCATCCTTGGCAGTCTCCGCTAACTAGCGTAGGAATTCCTCAATTATCACCGACGGATAAATTACATCATAAATTTGCTATTATTGATCAAAATACTATTATTACAGGCTCTCATAATTGGTCAGCCTCAGCCAACAACCAAAATGATGAAACCTTAATCATCATTAAAAGTCCTTTAGTAGCAGCCCATTTTAAGCAAGAATTTGAACGTCTTTATCAAAATGCTATCTTAGGCATCCCTACTTATGTGGCAGAAAAAATTAAAAAAGATCAACAAAACTGTTCCCATTTCTCAAGCACTACTTCTCAAGCAAGCGGCGGAAAATTAATAAATCTTAATACTGCCAGTCTCGAGGAATTAGAAACATTACCCGGTATAGGAACTTCTTTAGCTAAAAAAATCCTCAAAACCCGTCAAGAAAAACCTTTTACCTCTCTAGAAGACTTGCAAAGAGTACCTGGCATTCGTCAAGGTAAACTCAAAAAGTTACGAGGGAAAGTCTCTTGGTAAGCTTTTCCAAGTTAATCAACTTAAATTTATAGTCTTTCTTCTATCAATCAAGTACATTTAATAGTATTTTCTCTGGCTTTTTACCTCAATTAAATACCAAGTAAAGGGCTGCATAAAACAGCCCCATAACTGGTGAAAATGACACAAATATTACTAAACTGTATGGCGCAGAACTTCTCGCATTTGCGCTCGAACCAAAGTAGCCCAAAGCTCAAAATTAAATTCTTTGGCTTGAGGGTTAAGCGTATTAAGAGATTTCTGCTGTAAACGAGATTGTTTAGAATCAGTAATCAGAGAGTTAGGTTTCATTAAATGCCTCCTTCTTAGTGTGTCTTCTAGAAATGAGGCGCGTTCCTTCGGGAACTTTCCCTACTTCCGTCTCTGGTATAAAGAGATGAACGATTTATCCTTCTTTATTCATCATACCAGACTGTTCGTTAACTAGGGAGTCTATCAAAAGTCTTTGATCAAAGTGTGATAGTCTATACTAATAGGGACAAAAATACCATTTTTATTAAAATTTGCTACAGATAATTTACAGGGTTAGGGAGGGTGGAAATTGTAACATTTTTTGGTTAAATTGGTATTGTAAATTGTTAAAAAAGTAATAAATAACCAGTACAACAACTGATAACTAACCATCTATTATGTTTGATGCTCTTGCTGAACGTTTAGAAGACGCTTGGAAAAAATTACGGGGTCAGGATAAAATCAGCCAATCTAATATACAAGATGCCCTCAAAGAAGTGCGGCGGGCGTTAATCTCGGCTGATGTCAACCTCCAAGTGGTGAAAAATTTTATCGCTGAGGTAGAAAAGCAAGCTTTAGGGGCGGAAGTGATTTCTGGGGTTAACCCCGGTCAACAGTTTATTAAAATTGTCTATGACCAATTAGTCAAAGTGATGGGGGAAAGTAATGTTCCCCTGGCCCAAGCGTCCACCCCACCCACCGTTATTTTAATGGCAGGGCTACAGGGAACGGGGAAAACCACCGCTACAGCTAAACTAGCCTTATTCCTACGCAAAGAAAATCGCAGTTGTTTAATGGTCGCCACAGACGTTTATCGTCCTGCGGCAATTGATCAGTTAATCACGTTAGGGCAACAGATTGATGTACCGGTCTTTGAATTAGGGACAGAGGCCGACCCGGTTGAAATTGCCCGTCAAGGGGTACAAAAAGCCAAAGAATTAGGAGTCGATACAGTCATCATCGATACGGCGGGGCGGCTGCAAATTGATGAAGATATGATGGCAGAACTAGCCCGCATCAAAGCTACCGTTAAGCCGCATGATACCTTGTTAGTGGTGGATTCCATGACTGGGCAAGAAGCCGCTACCCTAACCCACACCTTCCACGAACAAATCGGTATTACTGGGGCTATCCTGACGAAATTAGATGGGGACACGCGCGGCGGGGCAGCCCTTTCTGTGCGGCAAGTCTCCGGTCAACCGATTAAATTTGTCGGGGTTGGAGAAAAGGTAGAAGCCTTACAGCCCTTTTATCCTGACCGCATGGCCTCTCGTATTCTCAATATGGGGGATATTATTACCCTGGTAGAAAAAGCCCAGGAAGAATTAGACCTCAGCGATGTTGAGAAAATGCAGTCGAAGATTTTGCAGGCGCAGTTCGACTTTAATGACTTCCTCAAACAAATGAAGTTATTAAAAAATATGGGGTCATTAGGCGGGATTTTAAAGTTAATTCCCGGTATGGGGAAACTCAGTGGGGCCGATATTGCTAAGGGAGAAACCGAGTTAAAACGCACTGAATCAATGATTAACTCCATGACTGCCGAAGAACGCACCAATCCGGATTTATTGGCCAGTTCTCCTAGCCGCCGTCGCCGTATCGCCAAAGGTTCTGGTCATAGTGAGTCGGATGTCTCCGCTTTAATTAAGAACTTTTCCCGAATGCGGGGGATGATGCAGCAAATGGGACGGGGCGGAATGCCGGCTATGCCGGGAATGCCCGGAATGGGAGGAATGCCCGGAATGGGAGGAATGCCCGGAATGGGCGGCCCTGGCCCGGGTTTCCGAGGTTATGCCGGTGGCGGTGCTAAAAAAGCCGGCAAGAAAAAGCCCAAGAAGAAAAAAGGTTTTGGGGATTTATAAGTTAAGTTTAGGGTGGGTGCGGCTCACCCTTTTTTCTCAAAAAATTTTAGATACATCAAAGGGTTTTTTGGCAGTTTTTTTAACAAAAATTATTATTATAAATGAGGATTAAATATAAATTTAACAAAAATTATAGAAAAGGATTATTGACAGTATTCTCGGAAAAAAGGTAGCATTTAAGATGAAATTTCCCAGATTAATCTAGGAATAAAAAGTTTTTGAGGTTAACAGAATATGAAGAAAATTAAGCTACTCCTAAAAGTTGCTGTAGCATTTTTATTTGCTTTTCTTTTGTCTTTCAACTTGATGGTTAAAGGCGCGATGGCCACAGGCGAATTTAGCCGCACTTGTGAAGATATTGAGCTTAAAGGTTCCACGCTAATAGCCAACTGCGACACCAGTTACGGCGATGATGTCGATAGTTCCCTCAACTTAGATGAATTTATTGGTAATCTGGATGGAACATTATCTTGGGGTGACCATAATTTTTCTCAAACCTGTAGGGCAGTTGGTTTAGGACAGTTGCTCAGTACCAAAGCTTATATACTTTCTGCTGAGTGTGAACGCGCTGATCAACAGAGTTATATTTCAACCGATATAGTCTTAGATGAGCATATCGCTAATATTGAAGGGACTTTGACTTACGAATAAGAGTTTTGATTAATGTAGGGTGGGTAAAGCTTGCCCTAAGCCTGATCCTTCGCTTCACTTAGGACTAAGCCGTAGCGAAGGGGCAGCGAAGGGTTGGCAATAACCTCCTGAAAAAGGTTTAACATCAGTTCCAATTTTGCCTACTTTTAGAATTAATAAGATATGCAAGCGGCTCCTAACACCAGTGACTCAAATAAATAAACTTGGTGAAACCTTGAAATATTTTCCTAGTGCCTTCGCTTGTGCCTTGCTAATGGAACGCTTGCCATTAACAACCTCAGATACAACGCCACTTGATCCAATCACACCTACTAAATCAGCTTGACGTGTGCCGGAATACTCCATGATATGTTGAAGAATCTGGTGAGGTGTCGATGGGTTAAGCGGATAATTTTCCTCTTCATATACCTCAATAATTTGCACGAGCAACTTATGTAAAACGGCTTCTTCTGGAGTACGGTTTTTAGAGAAAGTTAGCCGCTCCACGATAGCAAGCGTACGTTCATATTCTTCCTCAGTCTCAATTACTTTAGGCGCAACTTCGGCTAGTAAATTCCGATAAGCATTTTGGTCAAAAGTAAGGCTCATTTTTCCAATTTTCTTGATCGTATTCAGCGTGAGTTAGGAAATATTTGTAGAAAATTACTTGGTTTTCGTAATCAATCCCGACAATTAGACGGTAGTCATTACCTTTAATATTGAAGACTGTAAAGTTACCAACTGCTTCAGCATCTCGGTAAATCTTACGAAGATCCTCTAAGTTTTGCCATTGAGCCTTCTTAACAGTTGTGTACCAATTATCGATTTGCTTGTTAACATCAGGATATTGAGCAGCATCATTACGAAGCTTACGAATTGAGATTAGGTGCATTGACGTTATAATACCCCTGTAGATAATCTCATTTTGAGAGCAAAATGTCAACAGAATTGGACCATAAATCTATTGTGCGATCTTGGCTCAAAACTCGGCTCAAAGAGGTCTGTATAGCTGGATAGATAGAGGGTTCTACCAATGATCAAAGCCGCCAAAGGAGTATGGATTCTAGGGATAATCTGGTTAGCCGGGGCAATCTGCGATCGTCTCTGGTTTGCCTTAGATCATGGAGTACCGGCTTGGGATCCGGCAGATTATCTAAACGGTTCTATTCTTTACTGGCAAGCCTTACAATCTCCCCAATGGTTTAATAGTGATTGGTGGCGCAATCTTTGGTTACTGTCTCCTAAAATTCCGCCTCTAACCTATATTTTGACGGTTCCTTTTTTCAATCTTTTCGGGGTTAGCCTCGATGCCGCTACCCTGGTCATGCAGGTTTTTAGCGCCATGCTTTTGGTGGGGGTATATGGGTTAGGGATTATTCTTTTTGATGCTTCAGTTGCTTTGTGGGCGGCTGGATTATGTTTATTAATGCCGGGATTGTATTTTTATCGTTTAGACTTTTTATTGGATTTTCCCCTCACGGCTATTGTTACTTTTAGTTTTTGCTTGTTAACGCTGTGGTTTTTTTCTGAGGAAAAATTGTTGGTTTTTGGGCGGAGTGCCAACACGCAAAGGCGCAAAGGCGGTTTAATTATTCGCCAGTCTTGGATCAGGGCTATTGCTTTTGGGGTGTCTTTTGGATTGGCTTTGATGGTTAAACAAACTGCCCTCTTTTTTCTGTTTTTGCCGATGCTTTGGGCAGGAATTTATTCGGTGATCCGTCGTCGTCGCTTACAAGTCATTCAATTATTAGTCAGTGCAGGGATAGCGGCAATTATTATCTGGCCTTGGTCTCGTACTAATTGGTTATTGATGTTAACGTCAGGCAAACGGGCAACTATTGATTCTGCTTTGATCGAAGGAGATCCACCTTTAAACAGTATAGACGCTTGGACTTATTACGCTAAAGTTCTTCCTTATTTTCTCTCTTGGCCGTTGTTATTAGTTCCTATTGTTGGCTTTTTGATGGGTTGGATCTATTGGCGAGGTAGGAAAAAAAATGAGAATACTCTTCATCAAAGCGGGGAAAAAGGAAATTTAAAGCTTATTGATTCTAAGTGGTTTTGGTTAGCTGTATTTTTAATCGGGGGTTATTTATTATCCTCTCTCAATATTAATAAAGATGACCGCTATACCTTGCCGTTATATCCCGTTTTTTCTCTAATTTTAGCGGCTGGTTTATTGTCTTGGCGTGGTCGTTGGCAAAGGTTGATCCGTTGGGGCACAATAGCCATAGCGACTCTGTTAATGCTATTTAATATTTTTCCTCTGGGTGGTGGTGTGATTGCCAATATTCTCAGTCCTGAAATGGAACATCACCCCTATCTCGGAAAACCCTGGCCAAATGCTGAGGTGATTGCCGAAATTGTCCATACTTCCCCTTATCTTCGCTCAACCCTTGGGGTATTACCTTCAACGCTGCAACTTAATCAACATAATTTTTCTTTTTATGGTGGACAAGTGAAGCGGCAAGTAATCGGGCGACAAGTAGGAGTTAAACAACAAAATGTCGAACAAGATGCGCGATCTTTAGATTGGTTTATCACCAAAACTGGCAATCAAGGATCTGTCCCTGAAGCTCAAAAAAGCATCGTTAAACGAATTGAGGAAGGTTCGGATTTTGGATTGATAAAACGTTGGCCGCTTCCTGATGAAAGTACCCTATCTCTTTATCATCGTCTTGAACCAACTCTAGAAGTTAAACCCTTTTCTGCACCTCGAAATAGAGTTCAATTAGACAATATAATTATTCCCGAAAAAGTGCCAGCCGGCCAACCGATTCCGGTTACTTATACTTGGACAGGTTCATGGAATCAATTAAAATCTGGTATTTTAATTTTAACTTGGCAACACAAAAACTCAGCCGCTAAATGGTTACATGATCATGGTGTGGGAATGGGGGCATTATCTTCAAACTTTCTTAAAACCGATCAGTTAAATCAACCTTTTGAGGTGATAGAAAGAACAGCTATGCTTGCTCCGGCAACTCTTCCGCCTGGAGAATATAGCCTCGAAGCCACTTATTTAAACCGTGATAGCGGTGAAACTTATCCTATTAATCATAATTCTATAACCATTACTCTTGATGCAAATGCTAAAGC
This sequence comes from Gloeothece verrucosa PCC 7822, assembly GCF_000147335.1. NCBI lineage: Bacteria > Bacillati > Cyanobacteriota > Cyanophyceae > Chroococcales > Aphanothecaceae > Gloeothece > Gloeothece verrucosa. The sequence continues at coordinate 1,268,615 of NC_014501.1, read as the reverse complement.
CGCCCCGGCACCCGAATTAGATTTAGTCACTCAATTAAGAGAAGCCACGAGAAATTTAGCCCAAGGGGTAAAAGGGTTAGAACCGGTTTTTAAGTTAACAGAAAGGATTAATCAATATGATGCTACTAATGATTATGTAAAACAAACTGAAATGGCTTTATCTTATCGATTAAAAGAAGAGAAAAATATTGATTTAGCTTATGGGGTTGCTATATCTCGGGTACTTCAACAGGATGTAAAAGGAGCAATAGCGGCTTTTAAAGAAGTGATTCAACTCGCTCCTAATAATCCCTATCATTATGCCTATCTGGCTTTTGTGTATCTGTATGACTGGCAACCTGCTCAAGCTGAAAAAGCACTCGATACGGCTTTTAAATTAAATCCTAATATTCCCGAATTAAAAACCCTTAATGGAGTAGCGGCTCTCATGCAACTTAATCTTATTCAAGCTTGGCATGATTTAAAATACAATAGATAATTAGCTTAATTGAAAAATTGATAAGACTATGACTATTACTATTACCCGTTGGAATGTTCAGGAATACCACACTATTATCAATACAGGGTTATTGGTTGAGCGGCGGGTAGAATTACTAAAAGGTTTAATTGTTGAAATATCTCCAGAAAGTCCTCTTCATGCAGACCTTAATCGCACTATTGGCGAGCAGTTTCGTATTTTATTAGGTGCTACAGTTCAAGTCAGTGAAGGTAAACCTATTACCATTAGCAATTCCAGCGAACCTGAACCCGATATTGCTCTTGTAAAACCGGGTTCTTACCGTCAATCTCATCCCACTGCGGCTGATGTTTATTTAATCATTGAATTTGCTAATATCAGTTTAGAAAAAGATACTCAAGATAAACGTCTTGCTTATGCAGAGGCAGGAATTGAAGATTATTGGGTAGCTAATTTACGCGCTCAACAGTTAATCATTTATCGGAACCCCCTTAATGGAGATTATCAATTTCAACAGTTATTAACCAGTGGTATCATTTCTCCTCTAGCTTTTCCTCATATTACTCTTGAAGTTTCTAGCTTATTATTTTAAGTTGATGATTAGATTAGAGATTGCCGTTGTTTTCAGCTTTTGCTTTATTGGCAAAATAAGGTAAAACTTGATTTTGTTTAGGAAAGTTTTTGTAGATAAAATAAATGATAAAAGGAGTGGAAATAGCTATTCTAAGCCAGGTTATACCTATTTGAGACTCTACTAATTTTTGATATTCGTCAATGAGTATATTAGACTTGGCTAAGTAGATTGAAACGGGATCGGATTGGGAATAAGTTATGAAAAATAAACCAATAAGAATTTCAATTAAAATTGGAACCATTAAGGTTTTAGTTTTATAATATAAAAGAGTTAATAATAAAAGCCCAATTAAACCGATTATATAAGATGGACTTGAAAACAATATTGGTAAAAATAGTAATGATGTAATTAAAGTTCCTTTGATGATTCCAAATTTGTTTGCTATTTTTTGGGCTATTAAACCTAAATATATAGATATCAATAAATTATTAATAATTAAATCTTGAATAATAAAATTCAAAAAAGGATTGCTTACTAGATCTTGACTGGGTTCATTTAATATATTTTCAATATAGTTTGGAAAATACCAAGATAGATAATAAAAAATAATTCTTACCCATCCGGCAAACAAAAAATAGAAAAAACTAACTACTAAAGCCAAGTTAAAATCTTGATGTCTCAAATTTTGAAACCCCAAAATATAATTAATAGACTGAAGATTAAATCCACAAATTTTTAAATCTTTAAACACCCAAAAAATAAATATAAGCAAACAAATAAAAGTTACTAAATTGTAGTCTGGCTGGTCTGGATTAACTTTATCTAACAAAAAATCAATGTTAAAAATTTTTCCGATAAATAAAATACCCAAAGCACTTATGATAGCACTTGAATACAAAGCCAAAAACCAGCGAAGTAAATTAATATTTTGAAAAGGATTATCACTCATCCGAACAGAATTCAATAAAGGTGAATTTTCTTTCGGATGAAGAAGCACTAAAATAGATATTCCCAAAAAACTTAGCAATCCTAATACTACGCCGACAAAAAAAGGATATCCTTTAATTTTTGCCTGAATTCCACACCCTCGAATAGAAATAACATAACCAGCAATGATAAGTATTAATGTTAATAGGGCGAAGAACCCTACTATCAATGATTGAAATCCAGAAATATTAGATAAATTTAGCAACTTAGAAATAACACCCCAAACGATTAAAGGCGCTATTTGGAGAGATAACCCAAGTAAAATTAATTTAATGCCTTTATTAAGATTAATTGACTGCATAATTCAAAAAATGCGATAAAAACCGGGATTATACCGAGTATAGCTTAACGGTTTACGGTTTAGGGTTGACTGTTGACTTGACAAGTTGCTCGTCAATAACTGATAATGGTAGTTTGTGTGAACTTTAGCTGAAAAAAAACCCTTGGCTAACGTTATTGTAATAGGCGCCCAATGGGGCGATGAAGGAAAAGGAAAAATAACGGATCTCTTAAGCCGTTCAGCCGATGTAGTGGTTCGTTCCCAAGGTGGCGCAAATGCGGGGCATACCGTAGTTGTGCAGGGACAAGTCTTTAAACTACATCTGATCCCGTCAGGAATTTTATATCCTGAAACAGAGTGTATCATCGGCTCCGGAACAGTCATAGATCCAGCCGTTTTGTTAGAAGAAATAGAGCAACTCCATGCTCTTAATGTTTCCACTAACAATTTATTTATATCCCAAACAGCCCATGTAACGATGCCTTATCATCGTGTGATTGATATCGCATTTGAAGAACGTCGGGGCAAGTATAAATTGGGAACAACAGGGCGGGGTATCGGTCCCACTTATGCGGATAAGTCCGAACGGACAGGTATCCGGGTGGTGGACTTAATGAATGCTAATGACCTACGAGAAAAGTTAGAATGGACGATTAACTATAAAAATGCCGTCTTAGAAAAGTTATATAACTTATCTCCCCTAGACCCAAATCAGGTTATAGATGAATATTTAGGATATGCCGAACAATTGCGTTCGTATGTCATTGACAGTTCTCTGAAAATTTATGAGGCTATTCAACAAAAGAAAAATATTCTTTTTGAAGGGGCCCAGGGAACGTTACTTGATCTAGAACACGGGACTTATCCTTATGTGACTTCATCTAACCCCATTGCCGGGGGCGCTTGTGTGGGTGCAGGCATTGGTCCAACAGTGATCGATAGAGTCATTGGAGTAGCAAAAGCCTATACAACTCGCGTAGGAGAAGGCCCTTTTCCCACTGAATTAATGGGGGAAATGGGAGAAATTTTGTGTGATCGCGGGGCCGAATTTGGCACCACAACCGGGCGTCGTCGCCGTTGCGGGTGGTTTGATGCGGTGATCGGTCGTTATGCGGTTCGGATCAATGGGATAGACTGTTTAGCTATTACTAAGTTAGATGTCCTCGATGAATTAGACGAAATTCAAGTTTGTGTGGCCTACGAACTCGATGGTCAAACCTGTGATCATTTTCCCACCGATGCCAATCAATTTGCCCGTTGTAAACCGATTTATCGGTCTTTACCGGGTTGGAAACAATCAACCGTTAATTGTCGGTCTTTAGAAGACTTACCCAAAGCCGCTTTAGACTATCTGAAGTTTTTGGCCGAAGTGATGGAGGTGTCTATTGCGATCGTTTCTCTGGGGGCAAGTCGTGACCAAACTATCATTGTAGAAGACCCGATTCACGGTCCCAAACGAGCTTTACTCGATGCCAATGGAGTGCCGGTCAGTAAGGTAGAGAATAAAGGATAATTTACAATTGCCGATTACCCTTAACAATTATCTATTATCCATTACCCGTTAAACAACTATGCAAGTTACCATTGAATGTCAAAAAAGACCAGAAGGAAGCAAGCCAAATGCTTTACGTCGTCAGGGGTTAATTCCTGCGGCTTTATATGGGCATAAGGGCACTGAATCAATTTCTTTAACGGTTAAAGAAAAAGATGCTCAAGTGTTACTAAAAAAAGCTTCTGTTAATAATACTTTAGTGGATGTTAATATCCCTGATGTTCCTTGGAGTGGCAAGGCACTCATTAGAGAAGTGCAAATTCATCCTTGGAAAAGATCGGTGTATCATTTGAGCTTTTTCTCAGTAGCGGCTCACGGGAAAATTGAGGTGGTTGTGCCCCTGCATTTAGTAGGAGAGGCCGCTGGGGTTAAGCAAGGCGGTTTGATCGAACAGGTAATTAGTTCCATCGCTGTAGATTGTTTGCCTGAGAGTATTCCCGAGGCAATTGATATTGATTTGGGTCCTTTAGGCATTGGCGACTCGGTATCCATCGGAGACTTGAAATTACCAGAAGGTGTCACCTGTCTTGATGACCCTAGTCAACTCATTTTATCGGTTATCGCACCTAGAAAAGGTGGTGACGAAGCGGCATAAAGCCTATTTTGAGAAAATCTCTCAGACTTTGCCCCCTTTTTTAGATGGAAAGGGGGTTTTTTATAGAGATGCGGCTTATTAAGAATAAATCATTAATTACTCCTAAAGATTAGTAGAAATCGCCTGAACCGGACAAGTGGGAATACATTGCTCACAAACCACACAACGAGATCGCACAAACTTTAACTTAAACGTCTCCGGTTCAAGTCTGAGCGCCTCTGTCGGACAGACACCCGTACATAACCCACAGTGAACACAACTTTCCTCATCAATCAGAATCTCTCGACTGGCCAAAGAAACCGTAATATTTTGCGCTCGCAGCCATTCGATCGCCGCTTCTAACTCATCAATATCGCCTGATAACTCTACCACCAACTTTCCTACTTGATTCGGTGCAACTTGGGCGCGGATAATATTGGCAGCAACATTAAAATCTTTAGCCAGAATATATGTCACTGGCATATAAACATTATTTCTGCCAAATGTTAAAGTAACACGTTTTTTCATCAGTCAATTAGGTATAACGGTATACTAGGACTTCCCAAAAATCAAAGCTCAATAGACAGTAAGATCTTAATTCTGACAAATAATTGAAAGATAAGTGTTAGAGAAAGCCGAGAATTTGGGCGATTTCTTCAATACTAACTGCTGATCTTGGGAGGTTAACTGAATCAACCTAGTTTAATGTAGCTCTAGGGGTACAATGGAATAACTGGGTATTTTGCACACTCGCACTGAACAACTAACCACGGACAACTAAAAAAACATTAATATATGTTGACAACTGATTTCAAACCCCAAAATTCAGGAGATCAATATTTACCTCAAGGGACGACCGATGAGTCCCCTCTCTCACCCAATCAGCAACTTCTCCCCCTCACCGCTAAAGTCAACAGTCGTGACTGTCTCGAAATTGGGGGATGTGAGATCAGCACTTTAGTACAGCAATATGGCTCTCCTCTGTACATTTTAGATGAATTCACTCTCAGAACAGCCTGCCAACAGTACCGAGAAGCATTCAAAAAATATTATCCTGGCCAGTCTCAAGTCATTTACGCTTCAAAAGCTTGGAGTTGTATGGCGGTTTGTGCCATTATCGCCTCAGAAGGCTTGGGGTTTGATGTGGTTTCCGGCGGAGAACTGTACACCACCCTACAAACCCTCGAACAGATGGGATTAGACCAAGAAATTGCCACAAAAATCTATTTTCACGGCAATAATAAATCGAAGAGTGAACTGAATTTTGCCCTAGATTCCGGTTGTACCATCATTGTTGATAACTGGTTAGAGTTAGAAACCCTGGTGAAATTAGGCGGCAATCGCTCAAAATCCATTAGAATCATGTTGCGCTTGACTCCTGGGATTGAATGTCATACCCATGAATATATTCGCACCGGACATTTAGATAGTAAGTTTGGCTTTGATCCCCATCAATTAGAGGCAGTTTTAACCTACGTTAGCGAAAATCCTGTCTTTAACTGCATTGGTTTACACGCCCATATCGGCTCTCAAATCTTTGAAACACAGCCGCATTACGACTTAGCCGCCGTCTTGGTAAGCTGTATGAAAGCCGCTCTAGAGCGAGGTTTACCCATTGAAGAATTAAATATCGGAGGCGGGTTAGGCATTCGCTACACCGAAAAAGATGACCCCCCAACTATTGAAGCATGGGTAAAAAACGTAGCAACCGCCCTCAGCGAAGCTTGTCAAGCTCAACAAATCCCTCTACCGAAATTAATGGCTGAACCTGGGCGCTCGCTGATCGGATCAGCTTGTGTCACTGCTTACACCGTAGGAAGTCGTAAAGAAATTCCCGATCTTCGCACTTACATCGCGGTAGATGGGGGAATGTCAGATAATCCGCGTCCTATTACTTATCAATCCTTATATCGGGCGATTATTGCCAATAAAATGTCGAGTGCGGCCACAGAAACCGTCACCATTGCTGGCAAACATTGTGAGTCAGGAGATATTCTAATTAAAGAGGCTCTATTGCCCAAAACCGAACCCGGGGATATTCTGGTGGTCATGGGGACAGGAGCTTACAACTACAGTATGGCTTCTAACTATAATCGCTTATCTCGTCCGGCTGCGGTGCTGGTCAATGAAGGAGAAGCCAATCTCATTTTGCAGCGCGAAACTTATGAAGATGTGCTGCGCTGTGATCGCCTCCCCGAAAAACTGGCAAATTTCCCAAATAAATAAAGAACCAAGGTAGGCTATTGCTTGTAATCTATAAGTGAGCCAAATCCTTTTCTTTATCTGTTTGTTAATCCTAACTTCTAGGTGACGAACAATCAAGGTAGATTAAAATTGCCCACTGTAATTCATCATTGATACTTTATCATTTATCATTCTCATGTCGGGTTTTCCTGACCCTCGTCTCCCATCTTGGCTGATTCAAAACAGCGTTGATATTGGATTAGTTCTCGCCTTGACCTATTTGATGCTTCTAGTCATTGGCGAACGCCGTACCTTATGGATGGTCAGAGGCTTAATCATATTAATGCTGGCGGCTGTAATCAGCCACAAATTGGGCTTAACATTATTAAGTTTTGTGTTGGAAAAATTAGTGCTAGGGTCGGCAGTGGCGATGGCTGTCATTTTTCAGGCAGAATTTCGCCGCTTTTTGGAACAGTTGGGACAAGGCCATCTGCTTCAATTGTTTCAACGCCGTTCTCCGGCTCCTAAACCCGACAATGTGATTGATGAAATTGTGGATGCAGTCAAAGAACTGTCACAAAACCGTACAGGAGCTATCATGGTATTAGAGACAGCTAGTACAGTAGACACACGAGTATTTGTCAATGGTGGGGTGGGGATCAATGGAGAAGTCTCCAAAGAACTAATCCAAACCATTTTTCAACCCAAGACCTTACTTCATGACGGAGCCGTTTTTATCCGAGGTTCTCGAATTGTTTCTGCTGGAGTCATTTTACCTCTGTCCGAGCGAACGGCATCTCGACAACTCGGAACCCGCCACCGCGCCGCAATGGGGATTACAGAGCGCGTCGAAAATTGTATTTGTGTGGTAGTTTCTGAAGAAACCGGCTCGATCTCTTTAGCAGAAAGAGGCCTGCTCAATCGGCCCCTCACAAGCAGTAAACTAAAAGAGTTATTAGAAGAAAGATTTTCTCCTTCAGTAGAAAGAGAAGCTGTTGCTCCTGGTTTAGGTCGTTTTAGCCTTTTGCTAGAGCCTGTTGTCGAGTTTACGTCATCGATTTTTAAAAAGAAGAAATGACAGTTAAGCCTATTGTGTTACAAGAGTTACCCACTGATCTCGATAAAACCCGTCTGCCGCAGCACGTGGCGGTTATTATGGACGGGAATGGCCGCTGGGCAAAACGGCGAGGTCTTCCTCGGATTTTAGGTCATCAACGAGGAGTAGACGCGCTTAAAGATTTGTTGCGCTGTTGTCGTGATTGGGGAGTTCCCGCCTTAACCGCTTACGCCTTTTCTACGGAAAATTGGGGCAGACCTATAGAAGAAGTTGAATTTTTGATGACTTTGTTTGAACGGGTCTTAAGGCGAGAACTTAAGGAAATGATGGAAGAGAATGTGAGAATTCGCTTTGTGGGCAATTTGGAAGCTTTGCCCTCTTCTCTACAGGATGAGATAGACCGTTCTATGCAGGAGACAAAAGAGAATACCGGCATCGAGTTTTCTGTTGCTACTAATTATGGCGGACGACAAGAAATTATTCAAGCCTGCCGCGCGATCGCTTCTCAAGTTAAACAGGGAGAAATTAACCCAGAGGATATTGATGAGGCCCTTTTTGAGCGTCATCTGTATACTAGCGGCGTGCCCTATCCAGATTTATTGGTTCGTACCAGTGGCGAGATGAGAATTAGTAATTTTTTGCTCTGGCAGTTAGCTTATGCTGAAATTTATGTGACTCAAACCCTGTGGCCGGATTTTGATCGTAAAGAGTTTCATCTAGCATTATTAAATTATCAACAACGAGAAAGGCGGTTTGGAAAAGTGTAAATAATTCAAAATTTAAAAATTTATCTAGGGTTAAATAGTGAAGTATATGACCTCAAATTTAATCAATAAAAATTTATATGCTCAAGATTTTAATTTGTGGTTAATAGAGACCATTAATCAACTGAAGACAGGAGACTTTCAAAATGTTGATATCGAGCATTTGTTAGAGGAGTTAGAGGGGTTGTCAGGACGGGATAAACGGGAATTAAAAAGCCGTCTTAGGGTGTTAATTGCTCATCTCCTTAAGCGACGATATGTTACAAACTCAGATTATTATCGAGGATGGGAGTTAACCATTAGAGAACAACGAAGAGAGTTAGGCAATTTATTGAAACAGTCTCCGAGTTTGAAAAACTATTTTTTAGACATATTTCCTGAAGTTTGTCAAGATGCTTTAATCGAATGTCAAGATACTTATTTATATACTCAGTTTCCTAATGAGTGTCCTTTTACTGCTGACATAGATTCTATTTTATCTGAGATATTTTGGGAATAATTGTAGGGTGGGCAAAGCTTGCCCTGAACCGTGCGCGTAGCTAAGGGTTGGCGATAATTTCTACAGCAAGATTTTAACTGATGCCCAACTTTTCTACTAAAATTTCAGTTGTCGAATTTGAAATAAAACCTCTTGTAACTTATCTAATCTTTCCCATAATTTTTCTAAAGGATGTTCCGGACTAATTAATGCCCGTTCAGGGTGCATAATTCGATTTCTTAAATCATTGAGCGAGTTAAGCTTTTCAAACTGTTTTTTACTATCATAGTTAAGATATTTATAAAGCTCATAAGTTTTAGCGATTTTTAAAAAATCCGATAAATACATATATTCAGTGATGTTATTCTCATAATCTTTTTCTCGGTCGGCTAAATATCTTATTTTAGCTTCTTTTAATCTTCTACAATTTTCATCTTCTAAATTAGTACAATTCTCTAAAAATTCTAAAATCACTTTTTGGTCTATGGTTTTTCTAATTAATCTGGCTAGACGAGTCTCAAACTCTGACAAAAGCGAATAAATATAAACTTTTACACTGCGAGAATTAAAATGAACTTTAGAAATTAATCCTGATACCTTATTTTGATGAATTAAAAAAACAAAATTTCGTTTATTGATCACCATTTTTTCAAGAACATCCAGAATATGAGTTTGAGCGGTAACAGTATCTTTATGATAAATTTTCTGGCGGGCTATATCTTGCCAATGGTCAAGCTTCTGAAAATACTCTTTAACAATAAAATTATTACCTTCATCAATGGGCAAAATATCAAAGCGATTTTCTTTCATGATTTCTAAAGCCTTTTGTTTGAAACTTTCTTCATCCGTAAAATCATGAGGATTGAGCGATACCCAAGATGAGCGGCTAATTCCAATCATGCCAGCATTGACCTCAACCGAAGCCGGATAAAACAGAAAATTATCATCAGTCATAGGATAAAATTCAAGAAGTAATCAAAACTCACATTAGTTAGATGCAACAATGAACTATACCATTGAAATAGACCAAGAAGCACTGGCAAAAGTGCAAGCTTTAGCTATAAGAGTCTTAGAGGATAAAATAGCTCCAGGTTCTAAGATAAGCTATACTCAAGTAGAAACATAGTAGTAAAAGTGGACATAAATAGCACTCGCCTTAACAAGCAATACTTAGGCCATGACCAAACAAGACATTTTAGAAGCCCTTAAACAAATGTCAAACCTAGAGAGACTCGAAATTATAGAGTTTACCTCTCAACTGATGCAGGAAGAAGAAATCAATAAAAAATCAGAAAATTTAGAAGTAGCACAAGGAGTAACAGCTAAATTAAAATCTAACTCGGCCCAAGCAAAAGCTTTAAAACGCATTGCCCACAAGATTGGGGGAGAATGCGAGTTCCTCACTGCTGATGATGAATGGATCGTCGTTGATGAGGTGGGACAAGAAATAGACCTCGACGCACTCAAAGAAAAGTTTAAACAACGTGGGTACAAAAGTAAGATATCAGCTACACAAACATCCACAAGTGGAAACTGAGGATATTCCTCAACTTCCACCTGAATTACAACAAGATTATTATGATTTAATTGAACCTGCACTAAAAACTCATCCTCTGACAGGGGGGAATTTATTTGATACTCACGAACTTAAAGGAAAATTAAAAGGCTATCGGGCTTTAGAGATCGAGTTTAACACCATAGCTTATCGGTTAGTTTATCGGGTTTATGACAAACCAACCCCTAGACGAGTGGAAATTATCAGTATTGGAGAACATGATCCAGCTTACGATCAAGCAATGGAAAGAATAAATAAATAACCAATATCTCAGCCCCGAAACAGCTAAGATGAAAAGTATATGGATATAGCTTAATTACTAGAAGCCGCGTTACATGAGTACAGGAACACTGTTTGACAAAGTTTGGGACTTACATACCGTCCGCATCTTACCATCGGGACAAACCCAACTATTTATAGGACTTCACCTCATTCATGAAGTTACCAGTCCACAAGCTTTTGCTATGCTACGGGACAGAAAACTGAAGGTATTATTCCCCGATCGCACCGTCGCCACAGTGGATCATATTGTACCCACCGAGAACCAACACCGTCCCTTTGTAGACGACCTCGCTGAAGAAATGATGCGGGCTATTGAAACTAATGCTAAAGATAATAATATCCCTTTTTATAATATCGGCTCAGGAAATCAGGGTATTGTTCATGTGATCGCCCCCGAACAAGGACTAACTCAACCCGGAATGACCATTGCTTGCGGTGACTCTCATACCTCCACTCATGGCGCTTTTGGGGCCATCGCTTTTGGCATAGGAACCTCCCAAGTGCGAGATGTCCTCGCTACCCAAACCCTAGCCCTCTCTAAACTCAAAGTCCGTAAAATTGAAGTTAACGGAACCTTACCCCCCGGAGTCTATGCCAAAGATGTCGTCCTGCACATCATCCGCAAATTAGGGGTAAAAGGCGGCGTAGGTTACGCTTATGAATATGCCGGCACTACCTTTGAGGCCATGTCGATGGAAGAACGAATGACCGTTTGTAATATGGCCATCGAAGGCGGCGCTAGATGCGGCTATATTAACCCTGATGAGGTGACTTTTGAATACCTCAAAGGCAGAGACTTTTCTCCCAAAGGCCAAGACTGGGATAAGGCCGTCGAATGGTGGAAGAGTATCCGCAGTGATGCGAATGCCCAATATGATGATGTCGTGGTGTTTGATGCCGGTGAGATCGAACCGACTGTTACTTGGGGTATTACCCCCGGTCAAGGAATAGGCGTGACTGAAGTGGTTCCTACTCCTGAAAGTTTACCAGAAGGCGATCGCTTTATTGCTCAAGAAGCTTATGAATATATGCAACTCAAACCCGGATCGCCTATTATGGGGACTCCTGTCGATGTCTGTTTTATTGGTAGTTGTACCAATGGACGCATCAGCGATCTACGAGAAGCGGCTAAATTTGCCCAAGGAAGACAGGTAGCATCAGGGGTTAAAGCATTTGTCGTTCCCGGATCGGAAAGGGTTAAACAACAAGCAGAAGCCGAAGGACTCGATAAAATTTTTACCCAAGCCGGGTTTGAATGGCGAGAAGCCGGCTGTTCCATGTGTTTAGCCATGAACCCTGATAAGTTAGTTGGCGATCAAATTAGTGCTTCTTCTTCTAACCGTAATTTTAAAGGCCGTCAGGGGTCATCAACCGGTCGCACTTTATTGATGAGTCCAGCGATGGTAGTGGCGGCGGCGGTTAATGGAAAAGTTTCTGATGTAAGGCAGTTCATTTAACCCCTTGTCCGGTGGGTTGGGCGGGGATAACTTTAATAAAAAGCCTCCGTAACCCATCAAGACTAATATTTGTCGCGATCTGAAGATTGATTTTATTGATCCCCTCTGGGGAAACAAAAAAAATATATACTAGGTGTTAGGTTGTAAGCTTTAATGTAAAGATCTAACACCTAATATTTTATTATTACAGTGAGGTTATCGAATAGTTAAAGTATATACATTAAACCTCCTTAGCAAAATGTAATCCACATTACAAAAAACTTAAGTTAAATTGAGAGTAATTGATTTGTTGAGGTGATAAGTATGAATTTCAAAGGGGTTACTCTCGCTACACTCATCGGTTTAGCTGTACCGGCTATCGCAACGGTTAGCGATACTCCTTCGATGGTTGCACAAACGAGTTATCCCTCGGGGACTTTTGAGGATTCAGTCTGGTCGGTGACTATAAACTATTCTAATAATGTTTTATCTTATGAAGGCAAGAATAAACAAAATGGCAATAATTTATCTTTAAGAGGAGCAAAAGTTGGAGGAGATGCTCAACGTCGGGTCTATACTTGGGTTAATGGAGATACTACTTATCAAGTGGCTTGGCGACCTAGTGATCCGAATTTTATTCGGGTTCAGGTTTTTGATAGTAAAGGCAAAGAAACTTTGAATCGTCTTTTGAAAAAAAGCTAAGTGATCGGATTTCCCAACCCTCCTTGATAAGGACAGGGCCGATTCATTTTTGGAGATACTGCCACCCTGAAGGGTGCAGCTACACGGGCAAAGCCCGCCTACGCGGGCTAGAGTTTTTGTTAATAATTAATATTAAATATTTGAGCCTGCGCTCCGCGTTTGTCATCCAATTACTGACGATTATTTAGTCTTACCTGAAGTTATGATCGAAGATTATGATCTTGATTTGTATGAACTTATGAAACAGACCTTTGATATAGTTTGGAATGCGGCAGGATATCCAGGCTCATTAAACTATATAATATATAATATAAATCTTTAATAGGCTCTTTCGGCCTCGTCGGGATAAATATTCAAAGCGTCTCTTTAAACCCCAACTAATGAGACAAAATCAATTGAGAACCCTCATTAGTTTTGCGAACTTCGATCCGATGTTGAAACGCCTCTTTAAATTGCGGCATATGAGTAACAGTCAAAATACAAGCAAACTCAGAAGCAATAGTATTAATAGCCGCTATTAAACGATCACACCCCTCTACATCCTGAGTGCCAAACCCTTCATCTACTATTAACATTTGTAAAGAAGTCCCCGCTCTTTGGGCTAATAATTTTGCCAAAGCTAAACGAATCGAAAAATTAATCCGAAAAGCCTCACCTCCCGAATAAGTTTCATAAGAACGAGTTCCCCTCGCATCCGCAATTACAATATCGAGAGTATCAATTAACTTAGCCGCCGCTTTTTGGCGATTCGTTTTACTAGATTTTTGAGTCAAAAATTGAACATGTAATTGATTCCCCGTCAAGCGAGATAAAATTTGATTAGTTTCCGCCTCTAATTGAGGTAAAACATTTTCTATCATTAAGGCTTGAATTCCATTTTTCCCAAAAGCTTGAGCTAATTCTTTATAAACTCTACATTGTTTCTTATACTCTTTTAGCTGTTGCTGATTATCAATATATTCTTGTTTAAGACTTTCAATTTGCTGTAAAGATTGCTCAAAGCTCCCTTTTTTTGCTAATAAATCATCAAGTTTTTCTCGATTATTTTGAATCGTTAGCTCTAATTCTTCAATCACTTCTGCATAATCCTCAAGACTTTCTATCTGCATGAGTGTCTGATCAATTTGCTGTTGAATTGTGGCTGCATTATCCTGTTGAAACTTTAATCTTTGTTCTACTGCCTTAAGCTTTTCTTGCCATTGGGGATATTGTTGTTTAGCCTCTTGTAATTGTTGATAGTGAAATTGCGCTTTTTGTTCCTGACGGATAGTCGCTCTTAAATTTTGATGGACAATAGCATCATAACTCAACTCTTCTAAAGATTGTTCTACTGCTTCTATTTGTTTCTGGATATCCGAACTTTTTTGTAACTCTTCTAATTCTGTTTCTAAAAAATAAATTCTTTCTAATAAATTTGGCTTTTCCTCATTGATTTTAACTTGACGACGGTTAGCTTCTTCGAGTTTAGCTTGTTTAATCTCTGCCCAACGCCAACGTTTTTCTTCGGCTCTAACTATAGCATGAGTTTGTTCTTCATAATTCAGATTTTTTAACTCTTCTTCAAGATATTTTAATTCATTTTGACCTTCAGGAGCATAATCACCACTCGATAAAGCCGCTTCAATTTCTAGGATTTCTGAACGAATTTTTGTTAACTTAATTTTGATATCTCCGCTTGCTTCTAATTGGGCTTCTAGTTGCCCAAAATACTGTTGCAAAGAAGAATAAGCAATTAATTCTTCAGTTAACTGAGAATATTCACTTCTTAAACACTGTAATTCACGCTCACAAACGGCAATAGATTCTTTTATTTGCCAAATTTGCTCTTGCATCTCCCGTTGTTGAGTTTGGGTTTTAGCAATCACATGATCACGATGATGTTCATCTAGTTCCTGTTCACATAGCGGACAAGTCGCTTCAGGAATCACCAATAAATCGAGTTTTTTAGCTAAGTCTTGGATTTGTTTTTCAATAATAACTTGACTGTCTTCTAATTGTTTTTTACGAGCTTTTCTTTCTGTGCCTTTTTCTTTAACTCGTTGTTGATAAACTTGTTTTTTTTCTAATTCTTGAATTTGGCTATCTACCGTCAGGACTTCTTGTCGAACTTCGGGAACTTTATCTATTTCTATAAATAACTTAACTTGTTCTTCTTGTAATTGTTCTAGTTTGGCTGTTAAACGCGCTTTTCTCCCTTCAATTTCTCGGGTTAGGGTGTAACGTCTTTGTAAAAGTGGGGCGACTTGATGTTGAAGTTGATCTAATTCACTCAGACGTTGACGACATTCTTGTAATTTTTCTAAAGCCGTTTCCACTTCGGCTGAGTTACTCACTATTTGCTGTACTTCTTGTTCTTGTTGTTGCAGATTTTCTAAGCGGCTGATGTTTTTTTGAAGTTGTAATTTTAATTCATTTGTATGCTTGAAAATCTCTTGTTCTAGCTTTTGTTTTTGTTGTTGTAAATTTTGGTAAGTGGGAAATTTAGCCGAGAGACTTTCTTCTTTCTGTTGTAAGCTCATAAACTGTTGATATTTTAAATTAATCTCTTCTTCTTGGCTAAGATTTTTTTTCAATTCAGCGAGTTTATTTTCTACTTCAGATTGCTCTATTTTTAAGCGTTTACTTTCTTGACCAATGTTCTCATATTGATTCTTTTGCCAACTTAATTGTTGTTGCCAATTTTGGCGTTGATGTTGCACAGCTTGAAGCTGTTTAAGCCTTTCTTGAGCTTGAGTTTGGGCTTTTTGTAGGAGTTCAATCTCTTGAACTACCCCTTTTTTTTGCGTGATGAGCGTCTCTTTTTGTTGCAGTTTTTCTTTTAGTCTATCTTGACTCTCTTCTAACTGTTGCATTTGACCTTTGTACAGTTTTGAGAGATCTTTAGCTTGATTGGCTAATTCTTCATACTGTTCTAACTTCAACAAATCCGCTAAAATTTGTTTACGTTCATTGGGGCGGCGCTGCATAAATTCATCCGCTCGACCTTGACGTAAATAAGC
This sequence comes from Gloeothece verrucosa PCC 7822, assembly GCF_000147335.1. NCBI lineage: Bacteria > Bacillati > Cyanobacteriota > Cyanophyceae > Chroococcales > Aphanothecaceae > Gloeothece > Gloeothece verrucosa. Next base: position 1,252,734 of record NC_014501.1, on the reverse strand, counting down.
CGAATTCACAAAAGTATCATAGTCTAATTTTAAAGAGCTAGTAATTAAGTCTTGTGTCGATCTTAATCCTTTGGCATTTAAACTTCTAAATCCATTACTACTGGCGATTTGAAAATCTAGAGAACCTCCTTTTCCCCGTTGGCGAGTGCGGATAATTCGATACTGTTGATTATTACAAATAAATTCAAAGTCCACCCGCACATTTTCCGCCCCTGTATGGATGACATCATCTTCAGTATTCGCCCGACTTTCTCCCCAAATTGCCCAAGTAATCCCCTCTAGTAAAGAGGATTTACCAGCACCATTTGCGCCGCACACACAAGCGGTATGTAGTCCCCGAAAATCTAGTGAGGCTTCCCGATAGCTGAGAAAATTTTTTAACGTCAGTTGTAACGGTATCATTTTTTAGTCATTAGTCATTAGTCATTAGTCATTGGTCAATTATTAATCACTAATAAAGAATTACGGTTAACTGTTGAATAATCACTGATAATTGATCAGTAATAGGAGCCGGTAACATTTCTCCTCGAGAATCGAGTAAAAATACTAAAATTAGGTAAGCTACTGCTATTAATATCGAAATCGCTCCGGTTATAATGGCAATGATTTTTTTTCGTTCCATTAGAAATTGTCTCCCAATAATTTTATCAATTATAACTTGTCAGCTTCGGCATTTATGCCCCGGGTCGTTTGATTCTTGTCAATAAATTGTCATCTCTCATCCCTCAATCTCTTTTGCCAATCTAGACATTATTCCCTTTTTTGGCGCGGGAGAGTGTATGAGAGAGTAAAACTCTCTTTTCTTGCCAATTAAAGCATTATTTGACGGAAAATTTCTTTATTATCTGTAATTTTTGGCATAAAGCCTTAAGCTGTCACACTAAGCTATACAAAAATAGATGCCTCTCTCTGGCTCCTCGGAGTGACTGTATAAACTGTATAAGAAGTTACAAATCCTGGCTCGGCTGTTACAAAAATTAATAAATTTCGTTTACAACAAAATAATCTTTCTGTCAAAAGACAAACTGTCAAACTTATGTAGTAGGATAAGAAATTGGGCAAACAAAAAGCTATTGTCTTAAGTCCTGCTACCATACAGGATAAACCCGTTTGTGCAGTTAGATAGATTATAGGACTAACAAAATGTCAAAAAAACTTGGTGTCTTGCTTTCAACAGTAATTTTAGTGATCGCTTGCTTCTTCGTAACCGTCACTCCTGCATTAGCAGAAACCTACACCGTTAAAATGGGATCAGATAACGGGGCACTCAAATTCCAGCCAGAAAAGTTAACCATCAAGGCCGGTGATACCGTTAAATGGGTCAACAATAAACTGTCTCCTCATAATGCAGTTTTCGATTCAGCTAAAGTACCTGGTGACGTATCAGCCACGAAAATTTCTCACAAAGCTTTAGTTTTTGCCCCTGGAGAGTCTTTTACAACCACCTTTGACCAACCTGGGACTTATACTTACTATTGTGAACCCCACCGAGGCGCTGGTATGGTAGGAACCATTACCGTTGAATAAGAATTTTGATGGGTTTTAAGAAACAAACCCGAAAAACCCACGAGTAGCTTACTCAGTGGGGAATTTTTTTTTTGAGAATTAGACGACCGTTAGCTGCCGCATTACAATAAAAATAAGAAAAGGTATCGTCACAAGCGGCTAAATAAGGATCAATGGATGCTGTTAGAGATTTTTCAACGCCACCTCAAGAAACTGGACGAACGCCAGTGGTACAAACTTGGCACTTGAGAAAAGTCTATCGTACCGGTTTCTGGCTCAATCAATTGATAGAATCTCTTAAAGGATGTGACTTGAGTGTCTATCAAGGAGAAACCTTTGGGTTACTCGGGCCCAATGGAGCCGGAAAAACAACCCTTTTAAAAACCCTTTTAGGGATCGTTCGTCCTACCAGTGGCAGAGCGGTATTATTAGGACGGCCCATCGGAGATATTTCAGTCAAAAAACGAATAGGTTATTTACCAGAAAACGCTTATTATTATGACTTTCTTACCGGTTGGGAATTTTTGGAATTGATCGCCAATGTGTTCGAAATTCCCCGCTCGGTACAAAAAAAACGCATTCCCCAACTGTTAGAGTTAGTAGGATTAGCCCAGTCTGCCGCCAAAAAAAAGCAAATGCGGCAATATTCCAAAGGAATGCAACAAAGAATTGGCATGGCGCAAGCACTAATTAATGACCCAGAATTAGTATTTCTCGATGAACCCATGTCTGGACTTGATCCGATGGGACGTTACCAAGTGCGAGAAATAATCCTTTCCCTACAAAAACAGGGAAAAACCATCTTTTTTAATTCCCATATCCTCTCTGATGTCGAACAAATATGTGATCGCATCGCCATTTTAGCCCGAGGAGAAATCATTTGTATGGGTTCTCTCGAGGACATCCTCGGACGAGCAGATGTTTATCAAGTGGTGCTTAAGGGAGGAGAAGAAGAAAAATTACATGAGTGGATTAGCGGCTTAACCTGGGAAAATGAATACTGGCATGGTCAACTCCAAGGAGATCCCAAGCAGTTTGTACTAGCCTTAGAGAGTATGGACGCTCAATTAATTAGTTTAAACTTAGCCCGCGCCTCTCTTGAAGAATTTTTTATCCGACAGCTTAAAGAAAAAGGAATAACCTCCAGTCAATAAGCAATTAAGGCAAAAAGCCCTCAAAAAATCCTGTCGGCAACTGAATTTTAGCCTTTGAGACTGTCTTAAGCTATCTTTGAAGATGTTAAGAGATTTAAACAGACTGAAACCATAAGTATTTTTGCTGTTAACCCTTTAACCTGAGTTTGAGAAAATTTTAACACCGTTGTTAGTTTTATAGCCTTAATAGGGAATGTTATGACTGAGCATACTCTTGAAGACATCTGAGGGTTGAATAAGAAAGATGATCATCTTGCCTTTTTTAACCCTTATTTTAGCTAAGGATGAATCTATCCTGATAAGATGTGCTAGAACTGGGGACTCTTAGTGATGCCCCTACAACCGTTGAGAGTATTCTCTCGACATTCACCCTATTAACGTACTATGATGACGACTGTTTTAGTGGTTGAAGACACCCTTTCAGAACAAGAATTAATCAGTCTGTATCTGCGAAAGGCAGGCTACACAGTGATTACTGCTAACGATGGCAAAGAAGCGATCGAAAAAACCCTCGCTCAAAAACCCGATGTGATCGTCACTGATGTCGTTATGCCCAATATGAACGGCTTTGAACTATGTCGTAGTATCAAAAAAAATCCCCAAACTCAAAAATTACCCGTGATCGCTTGTACTTCAAAAACGCAAGACCTTGATCGCCTTTGGGGAATGAAACAAGGCATAGATGTATATGTTACTAAACCGTTTACCCCAGAAGAACTCATTCGAGCCGTTAAATCAGTTGCCGGTTAATAACTCTCTTTTGCCAAAAATCTATGACCACTGTTAAGAGTCCCTTGACAACTAAATTTGAGCAACGACAACATCTACAAGCCTATCTTAGGCTACAACTGACCACAGATACTCAAGTGCTGCTTCCGATGAAACAGATGCAAGAGGTGTTAGTTGTCCCGAAAGAACGCATCACTCCTATTCCTAATATGCCTGATTGTGTCGTTGGCTTACTAAACCAACGAAATCGAGTGTTTTGGATTATTGATCTGTCTCGACTGTTAGAGTTGAACTACCTTAACCTGGACATTCAAGAATACTACATCGCGATTGTCAGAGTCGGCAATGTTTCTTTGGGTTTAGTGGTGCAGCAAGTTCAAGGAGTATTCCGCATCTCCCTTGATGCGATTCAATCTCCCCTAAGTACAGTTCCATTCGGAATCACTCCCTATTTAAGAGGATGCGTCATACATCCTCAAGAAGGAATTTTATTGGTTTTAGAACCTTCGGCTATCTTAAATTCCCCCGTTTTCAATGGCTAAATTTCTGTTTTATAAGGGTTTATAAATTAATCAAATTTAACTGATAAATAGAATAGGTTGAATTTTTTTTCTCGCTCCTGAGCCAACACGCAATAAAAATGCGGGCATTTTTGCTAGTTATTTAATTAGAGATTTGAACAAAATTTGCTACTAACACCCTGTTAGTTTTAGCTTTTTTTGGGGAATTATATGAATATCTTAGCTGAACCAATACTACTGTTATGAGAACATTTAAGTCTGAATCGATTCCAGACAATCCCAATAATGAATCAACACAGCCTGTTCAAAAGTTATTCCCTGAACCGGAACCATTAACGTTAAATTCTCAAAATCCCTTTCAAAAATTTACTAAACGTAGTATTAAAAATCGCGCTACTCTTGTGGCTATTATTATTAGTACCTTACCGGTACTCGCTACTGGAGGTATTGCTTATTTTTTCGCCAGTCAATCAATCACTGAGAAAATCGTCACAGAAAAACAAGCTAGAGTTAGCCTTTTTCAAGGGACAGTTAACCTCTTCATGCGAGAACGTTTTGGCGATATTCAGGTTATGGCTGGTTTAGATATTTTTACTGATCCAGAGCGGCGGGCTTCTACTGACCTTCAAGCCAAAACCGAGGCTCTTATCCTCTTTCAAAAAACTTATAAAGTTTATGAAAGTATTGCCGTTTTTGATCTTAAAGGAGATCTTATTGCACAAACACCCGGAGAACTCCTCAAAAATCACTTGAGTAGACCTTATATTCAAGCGGCAATTAAAGCTAATGGTCCGGTTATTAGTCAACCTATAATGTCCGTCCATAAACATCCAATATTGTGCGTCTATACCGCCTCTGTGATTAAAGATTCAGTTACGGGTAAACCAGTGGGTTATATTCGCGCTCGAATTCCCATTAAAAACTTAGAGGATATTATTAAAACAACAAACTTTCAAGATAGCCAATATTATCTCATTGATTCATCAGGGCAAGTGTTTCTTGGACCTGAACGAATTTATACTGTTGAAAGTCTCTCCAATGGCCAAGCAGGAACTAATGCCAATGCTCAATATAAACCGGTAGGAGCAGACACTCTTTTTCCTGGAATCAAACAGTTGCAAACTGCAAAAGGTGATATTGGCTATAAAATTCTTAAAAATACGAAAACCAATGAAAAACAGGTGGTGGTTCTTGCCCATAATAGCAAATTAGGAGGATTTCCCTCCCTCAATTGGAGTTATGTTTTGGCAACAGATGAGGGAGTCGCTTTAGCTTCGGTGCGGAAACTTTTAATGATTATCCTCATCGGCACGGGCTTTACGGCTGTCATTGTAGGCTATGTGGCAACCCTCCTGGTTAACCGAGTCATTCGTCCCATTCAACAAGCCGCTACGGCGGTTCAAAAAATTGGTCAAGGAGAGTTGGATACTCGCTTGCCCATTGCCGGTGAGGATGAAATCGCCGTTTTAGGCTCCAATATTAACTTGATGGCTAGTCAGATTCAAACTCTCATCAACGAGCAAGAAGAATCACTCAAAGAACAATTAGCCGCTCAAGCTGAAATGAATAAACAAGTCGAATTTGCTGAACAAGAGCGTCAACAAAAAGAAGCGATTCAACTAGAATTGCTACAATTGCTCAGTGATATCGAAACCGTATCCGAAGGAGATTTGACGGTACGGGCTGAAATTTCCGCCGGACAAATTGGCATTGTAGCAGACTTTTTTAATGCTATTATCGAAAACTTACGAGATTTAGTCACTCAAGTTAAGCAAACCACTACTCAGGTGAACTTAGCTTTAGGAAATGATGAAACCGCGATTCAAGAACTCTCCGATCAATCTCGCAAACAAGCTAAGAAAATTCAGCGAATGCTTGATTTTGTTGAAGAAATGGCTACATCAATTCAAAAAGTCGCCCTTAATGCCCAATCTGCTGCACAGTTCGCTCGGCAAGCCTCTTCAAGTGCCCATAGTGGCGAAATCGCGATGGATCAGACGGTAGATACCATTCTCAAACTCCGCTCGACTGTATCAGAAACAGCGAAAAAAGTCAAGCGATTAGGCGAAGCTTCTCAACAAATTGCTAAGGTAATTTCTTTAATTAATGAGATTGCCCTCAAGACCAATTTATTAGCCGTGAATGCTTCCATCGAAGCGGCAAGAGCCGGAGAAGAAGGGCGAGGCTTTGCGGTGGTTGCTGAAGAAGTGGGACAATTAGCGGCTCAGTCGGCCATGGCGACCAAAGAAATAGAACAAATCGTCTCAACCATTCAAAAAGATACCCTTGAAGTAGTAGAAGCAATGGAATTAGGCACATCTCAAGTAGTGGAAGGCACAAGCAAAGTCGAACAAGCCAAACAAAGTTTAGAAACCATTGTTAATGAATCATTGAGAATTGACGAATTAGTACAAACTATCTCTGAGGCAACCGTTTCTCAAGCCAAAACTTCAGAAATGGTGACAAAATTGATGGAAGAAATTGCTAAAGTATCTGAAAGCACTTCTGAGTCCTCAGAACAGGTTTCTAATTCTTTACAAGAGACCGTAAAAATTGCTCATCAACTACAAGCTTCTGTGGAAACATTTAAAGTTAACAATCAATAAATTAATTAAGCCATGAATTACAAAGTTAAACTCGTTAATGAAGCCCAAAAACTCAATACTACCATTAGCGTTTCTGATAAGGAATATATTCTCGATGCGGCTGAACGGCAAGGAATTGAGTTACCGGTTGCCTGCCGTGCTGGTGCTTGTGTGACTTGTACCGCCCGAGTCGTACAAGGTAAAGTCGAACAAGACCATCATTTCTTAAAACCCCATGAAATGAATGCCGGTTTCATCTTGACTTGTAGAGCTTTTCCTCGCTCTGATTGTGTCATCCTGACTGGTCAAGAAGATGCTTTATTGGATCTTTAACTGTTAACAGGCAGTAGGGAATCAACCAAAGCAGAAGGGGGAAAGGAAAAAAAACCATGACCAACCACCTATGACTAATGACTAATAAACTATGGACCCCGAACAACAAGTTAGACTACATTTTCTCGATGAGGCTAATGATTATTTAGCAGAAATTGAGTCAGGAGTTTTAGGTTTAACTAAACCCGCTAACCGCCAACCAAAAACTCTCGATTCCATCTTACGGGCTGCTCATTCTATTAAAGGAGGAGCCGCCATGATGGGCTATGAAAAATTGAGAGACCTCGCTCATCGACTAGAAGACTTTTTAAAAATCATCAAAGCCAAGCAAGCGGCTCAAGTGGATGCTGAAATAGAACGGCTTTTGCTTGAGAGTGTGGACTGTTTACGAAATGTTATCAGTCTTTATCATCATGACCCGCAAAACGTTGAGCCAAAAGATCTAGAAACTCAGATCAATTCTGTATTTCAACAATTACATTTACATCTTGGCGACCCTCACATTGAAGACACCCCCAAACTCATTAACGCTGACACCAGCGAAGACATCATTACTCTTTTGTTCCAGACAGAAGTAGACACTTGCCTAAAACGACTTCAAGAGGTAATCAACTCCCCACAACAGATCTGTTTAAAAGAAGAGTTTAGCCTAGCCGCGCAAGAACTGGGGGGACTCGGAGAAATGCTAGATCTGAGCAAGTTTACGAGTTTGTGTAGCGATATTCACCAACATTTAGCTAATGCTGATGAAACTCAACTGGCCCATATTGCTCAAGAGGCACTTTCTGCTTGGCAACGCTCTCAGGCCTTGGTCTTAGTAGGTCACCTCAATAATTTACCCTCTCGTTTAGAGTTAGAGCCAGAAAACGGCAAATCAGGCAGTTATTCCCCACCTTCATCTTCTGAGGAGTCTTTGTTAACCCCTGAAATCGTTCCCCTCAATAGCGAAGAGTTTAAACTAGCCGATGATTTCTCGTTTTTACCTGAAGGCAATTTTTTAGAAGATTTGGTCGTCTCCCCTCAACGAGAAACATTGTCAGAAACATCCCTCGTTCCCTCGCCGACTGCAAGTCTTAAAGCCGAAGACAATTATGAATTTGATTCTTCTATTGTTATCGAAGGGGTTGAGAGCGAAAATACTGTTCGGGTAGCCGTTCGACAATTAGAACAACTCAGCGATCTTGTAGGAGAATTAACCATTGAACGAAATGGGCTAAATTTACAACTGTCTAGCTTTCGGGATTTATTAAATCTTCTGAAAATTAAAGTAAAAACCTTATATCAATCTAACTCGAATTTAAGAACTTTATACGATAACGCCGGCAACTGGGATACTAACCCACTGATCCCAGAAAAAAAGGAAACTCAGTATCTTACAGTGGCCTCGTCGGGAAAAAGTTCTCAACCCGAGTCGCTCAATCCCTCGATGGCTTCATCACCCCCGAGTTTGGTTGAACAATTTCGCGGTGTTTTTGACGATCACTTAGAGATGGATCGCTACAGCGAAATACATTTATTTTTACAAGAATTAATGGAAAAAATCGTCCAAGTTCAAGAATTAACCGAGGACCTGGATTTAAAATTAGAAGATACCCAACGAAAAGCCCGTAATTTGACCCGAACTTCCCACATCCTCCAAGACCAAGTCACTCAAGTGAGAATGCGTCCTTTTTCGGATTTGGTGAAAGGATTCCCGAGAGCCATCCGAGAAATGGAATTACGTTATGGTAAGCAGGTTCAATTAAAGATTTCTGGAAGCACTACCTTGATAGACCGAACCATTCTAGAAGCCCTTAAAGACCCTCTGGTGCATTTACTCCGCAATGCTTTTGATCATGGTATAGAAAAACCCGATGAGCGGCTTAAAAAAGGAAAAGCCCCCCTAGGAACCATCGAACTGAGTGCGGCTTATAGAGGAAATCAAACGGTCATTACACTCTCTGATGATGGGTCCGGTATTAATTTTGAAAAAATTCGTCTTGCCGCTTTTGAGATGGGTCTCGAAGAATCGATGTTAGTTAAAGCGACCGAAAAAGAACTTCTCGACCTGATTTTTGAACCAGGATTTACCACTGCATCTGCCGTGAGTGATTTATCCGGACGAGGAGTCGGAATGGATATCGTTCGCACTCAGGTTCAACAAATTCGCGGACAAATCAATATTGATACGGTGCCCGGCAAAGGCACGACTTTTGTAATTTCTGTTCCTTTTACCCTTTCGGTAGTGCGCGTGCTGTTGCTCGAAACTGGAGGGATAATGTTTGCTATTCCTAGCAATGCTGTAGAGGAGATGCTCATCGCCTCAGAAGATATGGTTTTAACTAGCACCGGTGTTAAGTATTTACATTGGGATGATAGCATGATCCCCTTTTACGCCCTTCGAGAGTGGCTGCATTTTTCCCGTCCTTACGAAAAGCCTCAAACCGATGCAGTGCCCAAAATTAATCAGCCAGTGGTCTTGATTATGTCACAAGGCAATGAACGAATCGCCCTCGAGATGGAATCTTACTGGGGAGAACAAGAAGTTTCTATTCGCACCATTGAAGGCCCCATTAAACTCCCTAGTGGCTTTACGGGTTGTACTATTACCGGCGATGGTCGAGTAGTGCCGCTCGTTGATGCCACTGGTTTGTTACGCATTATTGAGCAAGGTCGCTCTGGGAAAGAAGCGGCGCTCTCCTGGACTGAATCAGAAATGCGGACAACCACATCAACCCACCAGCAATGGGAGGAAGGTCATAAGCTCGATTCAGTTGACAGACAAGCATCAAGCTATGCCACTGCCTCTTTTAAAGCAACTGTGATGGTGGTAGATGATTCCATTAATATTCGTCGTTTTCTGGCTTTGACTTTAGAAAAAGCTGGTTATCGGGTACAGCAAGCTAAAGATGGACAAGAAGCTTTAGAGCTTCTCAAAAAAGGTTTACCCATTGCGGCTGTCATTTGTGATATTGAAATGCCTCGATTAGATGGATACGGCTTTTTAGCTCATGTCAAATCTGAGCCGCTCTTTCGTTCTTTGCCGGTGATGATGCTGACTTCTCGCAGTGGCGATAAACATCGGCAAATTGCTTTTAATTTAGGCGCGATCGCTTATTTGACTAAACCTTTTCAGGCACAGGAGTTACTCCAAACTCTTGAATCAGTAATTTACAGCAAAATGGGTGGAGATAGGAGCCAGTAGGAGTGGGAACACCTGCCCCTCATGTCTGTTCACCGACTTATGTCAATTTTCAACGCTTACAAATAAAAATTAATTATGGCTCTTTTTACTTCTATTTATCCTCGTAGAAAAGCTTTATATCAGGCAGAAGCTAAAAAAACCTTTATTAGTTTTCGTCTAAGAAATTGTTGGTTTGCCTTGCCGATAACTTCAGTCCAAAAAGTCATTGTCTTAGAAAATATAGACGGCGATCCGAAAGGAACAGGACTGGGTTTAACTCGCTATCAAAACCAAGAAATTTTAGTGATTGATGTCGGCTATAAAATTTTTGGAGAAGCACAACAAAATTTAGAAAAAATCGCTGATTTTGCCGAAGAGGAGCAGCGTTATTTAGCCATTTTATCTAATCCTACCGTCAATATTTGGGGGTTACCCATCGACTCACCGCCAACTATTCAAAGAGTATCAGAATCAGCTTTTACAGATATTCCCGATGCTTATTTAGCGATGGGAAACCTTCAATGTATTAGTTCAAAAATGATTCAAATTCCCGATGCACCGGCAATTTTTTTGCTTGAAACTGAGCTTTTGTGTGAGAACTTTCTGAGCAAATAGACTCAGCGACGAGTTCTTGAACTAGAGACGTTGTAGGCGACGGTGAGGTGAGAGAGTAAGTTTTACCACAATTGTCGAGATTTTACAAGTCTTTAGCCGGTAGTTTGAATGACCATCTGGCGACTAAGAGATTTTTGGGAGAGATGTAAATTTTTGAGGATTTTGGGGAACTCTATTAATGTAGATCACTGATTTGTATCAAATCAATGTTTAATGATGACTGGTAAAGATCCCCTTTATAATCCTGTATCGATTAGGGAATTTACGGCAACTAAACAAACAGGGTTCTTTGAAACCCTCAAGCAACCTCGATTTAGCGGCCAACTGATATTAACAGGCCCCAGAGGCGAAAAATGGGAATTTTATCTGTATTTGGGCCGCATTATGTTCGCTACTGGGGGAGTTCATCCCGTCAGACGGTGGAGACGCAATCTATCAGCCTATTTTCCCCAATTAACCCCCGAATTTATACAACTTGCTTTGGCGAGTCTCGGTCCCTTCGATATACAAGTTTGTTGGGAATATCAACTGTTGTGTCTGTGGGTAGAACAACAGAAAATCAGCCGAGAACAAGCCGCCAGAATGATCCGTAATACCATTGTCGAAGTGTTATTTGACATCACTCAGATGATGGAAGTCTCTTGCGAACTCAGACAAGACGATTTATTATCCACCCGCTTAGTCTTAATTGATGCTGAACAAGTCATCGCCCAATGTCAAGAACTGTGGCAAGCTTGGCAAGCCGCCAAAATCGCTGATCGCTCTCCCAATTGTGCCCCGATCATTCGACAACCCGAGCAACTACAACAGAGAACCTCTCCCCAAGTTTATCAAACCCTCAGACAACTGCTAGATGGTCAACAAACCCTGCGGGATTTGGCAGTTAGGATGAAACGAGATGTCTTAACCGTTACCAGTTCTCTATTACCTTATATACAATTGGGATTAGTAGAATTAATCCAACTCCCAGATTTGCCGCCTCCCATATCACCACCCACCACGACGGCGGTTGCTGTAGAACTTCCCATTCCGGGGCCACTGATTGCCTGTATTGATGATAGTCCTCTGATGTGTCAAACGATGGAAAAAATTCTCACATCAGCCAACTATCAATTTGTTGCCATCAATGATCCCCTAAGAGCGATCGCTATTCTTTTAGCCCGTAAACCCGAATTAATCTTTTTAGATTTAGTCATGCCAAATGCCAATGGCTATGAAATCTGTTCTCAATTACGTAAAATGTCTTATTTTAAAACCACGCCGATCATTATTTTAACCGGTAATGATGGCTTAGTTGACCGAGTTAGAGCCAAAATGGTAGGCTCGAGTGACTTTATCAGTAAACCTGTTAATCCTGAAACTGTTTTAGGCATTATTCGTAAACATCTTAAAGAAGAGGCACCCGTCTAAAGGTTGATCATTTATTCTTCTTTTTGGGGCATTTTAAAAATAGTTGAATCATTGCACCAAGCTTTAGTTACGTAATCAAGAGGTAAATGTTATGGGTACTGCCTTAGTCATTGATGATTCTTTAACAGAACGCGAAATTATCACCCATTACCTGAAACAAGCAGGTATTACTGTGTCCACAGCCAATAGTGGAGAGGAAGCCTTAGAAAAACTTAATAGTCAACTGCCAGACTTAATTGTCTTGGATGTGGTTTTGCCGGGTCGGAGTGGTTTTGAAATTTGTCGGGTCCTCAAAGCCGAAGCAAAAACCCAAAAAATTCCCGTCATTCTCTGTTCTACAAAAGGGAGTGAAATGGATAAATTTTGGGGGCTGAAACAGGGTGCAGATGCCTACATCCCTAAACCAGTGGATCAGCAATTGTTGCTTCGTACCGTCAAGCAGCTTCTTGAATTTTAGATTAAAGCCGCAAAGGAATAACACTGATGACATCCCCTAAAATTCCTGCTAAAGTTCCCTTGTTTTCATCCACCAACGTGCAAGAAAAAGGTTCCTTAGAACAGTTTTTAAGGTTTTATCTGGTTCCTGACACCACTGTTATCCTACCCCTGACACAACTGACAGAGGTGTTAAGTATCCCTTTAGGACAAATTATTCCGATTCCCCAAATGCCGAGTTGGATCATGGGAGTGTACAATTGGCGGGGTGAAATTCTCTGGATGGTTGATCTCGGACAATTGTTAGGACTGACTCCCTGGCATCAACAATCTATCACATCATCGTTTTATCGAGCGATCGTCCTTCACTCCATGAGTAGTGAGCAAGCACCCACTAGAGTCAAAGGTCAAGTGCTAGGTTTAGTGGTTAGTCAGGTGGAGGATATTGAATGGTGTAATCCTCAAGAGATTCAATCTCCGCCGGCTTCTGCGATTACTCCCTGTTTAGCTCCCTTTTTACGCGGCTATTGGTTAAAACCTGGCGGTAAGATGATGGTAACTCTTGATGGTGAGGCCATTATGGCTGCCCTCCCAAAACCTTAATCCTCAAATTTATAAATATATTTAGCAATTTTTTCTAAAAAGCGAATTTTTTGAGTTGAGTATTAGCTCTCATTTTCCTGTGGCCAAAAAGGTCAGAGGAAATGCTTCATTTTTAGGGTTAAAAACCTATCGAACTCAGGTAAGTGCGGGTAAGTAGTCGGACATAAATAAAGTTAACTGTGAGATTGGGGAATGGGGAAGGGGGAAAGGACAATGGGTAAGAGTTCGGATAGTTTTACATTTCACGGGTACAGAGTGCTTTATTTATGTCCAGGTACGTACTGAGTTAGGAGCAGCCCTTTCAAGGTCTTGTCATTTTCCCCGATTTATAGTTAGGTAAAGAAATCCAATTTTTGCATTAGGGGAATAGCTAGAATGGTTCTTAGTCAAGTGTTTGAGCGTTTTGTGGAAGCCAGCCCAGTTTCAGTTATGGTGCGGGGGCTTCTAGAAAAAGTTTTATCTCCTCAAAAACTTGACGATTTATTTGAAAGAAGCACGACAACTCAGTACACAAGAGAACTACTGTTTTCGACAGTCGTGGAGATGATGAATGCAGTATCTTGCGGAATTCGGCCCTCAATTCATGCGGCTTATCAGGCAAAAGCATCGAATATAAATGTTTCCGTCACTTCAGTCTATAACAAGTTAAATGCAATGGAGCCTAATATAAGTGCCGAACTCGTTAGAGAAACAGCTAGTGAAATGGAAGCGATTATTCGGCATTTAAACCCAAATTTGCCAGATTGGTTAGCAGGTTATCGGGTTAAGATTTTAGACGGTAATGTTTTATCTGGCAGTGAACATCGTTTAAAGCCACTAAGTTCATGTAATAGCATTCCATTATCGGGGCAATCGTTAGTGGTACTTGATCCAGTTTTAATGTTAGCGATCGATGTTTTCCCGATTGAGGATGGTCATGCCCAAGAACGCTCTCTTCTAAAAGAAGTTTTAAAAACAGTAGAAGAAGATGATGTATGGATAGCTGACCGAAATTTTTGTACGTTAAGCTTTTTAAGTGGTATTGCAGCCCAAAAAGGTTTTTTTCTGATCCGCCAACATCAATGTCTTCCTTGGCATAATGGAGAAAAGTTTCATGAGGTTGGTTTAATAGAAGGGGGAAAAGTTTTTGAACAAACTATTACAGTTAGTGATGATGATGGATATTTATCAAAAATTCGGCAAGTTAAAATTGTTTTAGAACAAGCAACACGAGACGGAGATAAAGAAATTTTTATTGTTACAAATCTTCCTGTTACTGAGGCAAGTGCCATTGTGGTTGCTCAACTCTACCGCAAACGCTGGACTCTTGAAACATTATTTCAAATCTTAACGGTTATTTTTAACTGTGAAATTAAAACACTTGGCTATCCCAAAGCTGCCCTATTTGCTTTTTGTGTTGCCTTAGTTTCTTACAATATTCTTGCTGTGGTATTAGCTGCTCTTAAAAGTGTTCATGGAACTCAAAAAGTTGAAAAAGAAATTTCGAGCTATTATTTAGCCGATGAAATTCGTGGAATTTATCGAGGTATGATGATTGCCATTCCGGCTCAAGAGTGGACAATTTTTGCCAAAATGAGTTTGATTGAGCTAACGGCAGAGCTTAAAAGATTAGCTTCTCTTGTTAATCTAACAGTTTTTGTATGTCATCCCCGCTCTCCTAAAAAGACGAGAAGGCGATTTAAACGTACTCCTCCTACCAAACGCCCTCATGTTTCCACTGCTAAAATTTTAGCCAAAATTCAGCCCAAAAAACGAACACCTTGAAAGGGCTGCTCCTATGAGTGACCAAGCCCCGTTGGGGCGGGTGTAGGGGAGGCACGGATGGCGAGGTTTCCTCGCCATGTTGAGTGCCGTTGTAGGGGAATGGGTGTGGGGAAAAAAAGCCGCCCCAACAGCCAGTGGGGTACAAGCCCCGTTTTTTAAGACGATTGCATCATCTCGGGGTACAAGCCCAGAGATGATGCCTTCCCCCTACACCCGACACCCGACACCCGACACCCTGTTGTTGACAGACTCAGAAAATTTTTAGGCAGGAGTGTTAATTCCACTTGGGTTTAGGGAACATTATAACTGTAGCCCCTCATAGGGTTTGCCATTATTCATATCCTTTATTTGACTAGAGTTTAACTCATCACTGTCCTCAGTGATGTTCGGGTGCAGTTAGTTAAACTAACCCACTATTTCAAGAGGTTAATTTCATGACTCAGACTTCTTCATCGCCCAATCCTGACCACTCTAAACCCGTAAATCCTTCCTCGCCTAACCTAAAAGAACCTGGTCTGGAACTCAACTCATCACAAGACCCTCTTCCTCCTTTACCTCCTTTACCTCTACCAACATCTTATCGGCAGCAAAGCGACTCAGAAGATAATCCTAGTACAATCTTTTCCCCAGGCAATTATCCCTCTCAAAAGTCTTCCCTTTCAGTGCCGCCATTGTCTCTGAAAAACCTGCGCTTACGGTTCTGGGACAAACAAGGACTACGCTATAAAGCCGCCGTGATCGCTTGTTTGCTTGGCATCTTGCCAGCTACCTTTGTGGGATTAGCGACTTACTCTGAGTTGCACGGAAGTCTGAACCAACAGGCACAAAAATATGGCCAAGATCAACAATTTAAGCAAGATTTGGCCCATATTTATGCTCAAACTCGTTTAACCCTCCTCTTAAGCATAGGAGTCAGCGGCCTTTTAGTGGGAATTACTGCTTGGTGGTTAGCTGACCGGGCTACCAGTCCGATTCGTTCGGTGGCCAAAGCTGTCCGCCAAATTGGTCGCGGAGAACTCGATACTCGCGTTGAATTAGCCGGACAAGATGAATTGGCCATTCTCGGGGAAAATATTAACGCCATGACCGTGCAACTCAAAACCCTAGTCAAGCAACAAACCCTATCTATTCAACAAGCTAACCTCTTGGCTGAAATCGGAGGCACCCTGGTAACCGATGAACAACAGCTAACTCCCATCTTTAACACCACTCTCGAAGGACTGAGAAACATTCTCTACGCTGACCGGACAGTGATTTATCGCTTCAAAAGCGATGGGAGCGGCTATATTTCCCATGAATCTCTTGCTGAGGGTTGGTCGAGTGCCCTCTATCAACATATCACTGACCCCTGTATCCCCATTGAGGTTTTAGAATCCTACGTCAATGGTCAAATTACTGCTATAGAAGATGTTTTTAATGAATCTTTACATCCAGAACATTTAGAATTATTAGTTCGCCTGCAAATTCGAGCCAGTTTAATTGTCCCTCTGCTCAAAGAGCGCAAACTCTACGGGCTATTAATCATTCATCATTGCACCAATCCTCATGCTTGGACTCAAGGAGAGGTGAGTTTTACTCTCTCTGTGGCTGAAAAACTCAACACAGTTCTAGATCGCCTTAACAACCAACTCCAGCGTAAAGAAGAAGCGATGCGTGCCCAAAATTTACGGGATATCACCCTTAAAATTGCTTCCGCTTTGAGCAATCGAGATGTGTTTGAACTGGTTTGTCGGGAAATGCGTCTAGCGCTCAATACCGATCGCGTGATCGTCTATCGCTTTGATGCTAACTGGAAAGGAACCATTATCGCTGAATCAGTAGGCGAGGGTTTGCCCAAAGCTTTAAAAGCAGAAATTGCTGACCCCTGTTTTGCTGACCGATATGTCGATAAATACCGTCAAGGCCGCGTTAAAGCCACTTCTAATATTTACGAAGCCGGCTTAACAGATTGTCATCTCAAACAACTTGAACCGTTTAAGGTAAAAGCGAATCTGGTGGCCCCTATTCTCAATAAAGGTGAACTGTTAGGATTACTGATTGCCCATCAATGCGATCAGCCGCGCTATTGGGAACAAGCAGAAATCGACTTTTTCTCCCAAATTGCTACTCAAGTAGGACTCGCTCTCGACCGGACCGACCTACTCGAACAACAGCGCAAAGCAGAAGAAGAACAACGTTGGGCTAGAGAACAAATCCAAAGACGCGCTCTAGAGTTGCTGATGGAAGTTGACCCCGTATCCAGAGGAGATTTAACGATTCGCGCCTCGGTTACCGAAGATGAAATTGGCACCATTGCTGACTCCTATAACGCCACTATCGAAAATTTGCGCCGCATTGTAACTCAGGTTAAAAATGCAGCCATCGCTCTAGCCACCACCACCACCTACAATGAAGAAGCCATTCATGCTCTCTCGGGAGATGCTATCCTCAGCGCCGAAAATGTCTCTGTAGCTCTCGAACAATTGCAATTGATGAGCGGCTCAATTCGAGCGGTAGCCGCCAACGCTGAACAAGCTGAATCGGCGGTTGCTCAAGCGGCACTGACGGTAGAAGCGGGAGAAGATGCCATGAACCGCACAGTTGACGGGATTATGGCTATTCGAGAAACCGTAGCTGAAACCGCTAAAAAGGTTAAAAGACTTGGGGAGTCATCGCAAAAGATTTCTAAAGTCGTTAACCTGATTAGTAGTTTTGCTGACCAAACGAACCTACTCGCACTCAATGCTTCTATTGAAGCGGCTCACGCAGGAGAAGAAGGACGAGGTTTTGCGGTGGTTGCTGATGAAGTCCGTTCTCTAGCTCGCCAATCTGCGGAAGCTACAGCCGAAATTGAGTCTTTAGTTGCCAGTATTCAAGCAGAAACCAATGAAGTAGTGGCGGCGATGGAAGCAGGGACAGAGCAAGTAGTCATGGGGACAAAGTTAGTAGATGAAACTCGTAAGAGTCTTAACCAAATTACGGCTGTTAGTATTCAAATTAATGAGTTAGTTGAAGCCATTACTCAATCAGCTTTGGAGCAATCAGCGACTTCTGACTCGGTAACCCAAATGATGGCTCAAGTAGCTGTCCTGTCTGATAAAACCTCTTTAGAAGCGACTCAAGTTTCTGATTCTTTTAAACAGCTTCTTGAAGTGGCTCAAGCTTTACAAGAAAGTGTTCAAGCTTTTAAAGTTGAATGAACCTTGCCTGTTAAAAGTTACCAGTTAACCGTCAACCGTTTTCAGTTTTAGCAACTAACTCCCGATTCCTGATTTCCTACTCAGTTCACTGACTCCTGAGAAAACAATGGATACACAAACTCAATATACAATTAAAACTTATGATTCTGGCACTCCTAATTTTTCTTCAGAAAAAGGAAAAACCCATTCTCCTCCTAATTTTATTTTTCAACAGCTTTATAAGTTGCCCATTACCCAAAAAACTCAGCTATTGATGCTGTTATTCTTTTTATCATTTAGTGGAATGATTGGCATTGCTGCCTTAACTCTTAAAGGAATTTTTTCATCAAAAAACAATTTTGAAAATATAAAATTAAGTTCTGTTTATATTCGTTCTTCTACTGGCAAGTTTCAACCGCTTGACGGAGAAAGTTCCTTTTTAAATATTTTAGAAAATAGTTCTAGTCATTCATCGGCGGCTCTATTAAAGCTCTTGGGTAATCAAAATTCTGTACAAAATTTCTTAGAAGAAGCCAGTAATAATAATGGTCAACCCGTGCAAAAAACTTGGGGAGAAAAAGAGCAAACTTATCTAATTAAAGCTCAGACTATCCCCTTTGATAAAAAAAGTCATGAAGCCGTCATTCTTTATGCCGAAAAACATCAAAATTCTCGTCAATTAGCCAGCAATAGTCTGCAAATTCAACTCGGCTTATCTGTGGCTATTGCTACTGTGGCTTTGGGATTTTCTGCCCTGATATTAAAAGCTATCACTCGTCCTATAAAACAATTACAACAAGTCACATCAGACCTAGCACGAGGAGATTATTATTCCTCGATTAACCCCGAAACCGATGAAGAAATTGGGCAAACTCTTGGCAATCTTAATAAGATTAAAGTGCAGCTTGATGAGAGGGAAAATCAAGCTTATATTTCAACGGAAATACTCAAAATATTTAAAGAATTAGAAATTAAATTAGAAACTAAAAAAATAGAAAAAATCCTTCAATTAACGGCTTCTTTATTAAAATGTAAACAAGTTTTTATTTATAAAATCAACCCCAATCGGCAGCAAGAACTGATCACCTACCAAGGCAAAAAAACGAATTTAGGAACGATACAATCTACTGAAAAATTAAATTTATTAGCCCAGAAAGACTTGATTGAGTTCGACAATACTCGGCCTTGTCCCTTAACGCCGCTCCTCTCATCAATAGGAATTAATGCCGGAATTTTATTTCCCTTAAAAACTGAAGATATTTTCCTAGGAGCTTTAATTATTGATACCCAAATTCCCGGAATTGCTTACAATACTTCTCGCCTTTCTTTCTTAAAAAATACGGCTCATTTTCTTCAATTAATCTTAGAAAGAGAAACCTTGATAAACTCTCAAAAAAATGAAAAAAATTTATCGGAAGAACTAGCCCGAATCACTCAAGCTTTAGCCAATTATCAAGACGTTCCCCAATTATTAGAAAAAGTGGTGACAGACTGTCGAACAGCTTTATCAGTAGATCGGGTCATCGTCTATCAATTTGATGAGAAATGGTACGGCAAAATTATTGCGGAATCAGTTAACTCGACTTTTTCTCAAAGTCTGGGCATTTATCTAGGAGATCCTTGCTTCGCTGAGAAATATGTTGCATTTTACCGTCAGGGGCGTGTCAGGGCACTGGAAAACATTGAAGCCGCAGGACTAACCGAATGTTATTTACAACAATTAAGACCTTTTCAAGTCAAAGCTAATTTAGTAGTGCCCATCATCGTTGGGGAGGAGCTTTTTGGCTTATTAATCGCTCACCACTGTCAAAACCCCCATGCTTGGCACTTTTCGGAAATCGACTTTCTCAAAAATATGGGCATTAACCTTGGTGCTGCCCTCCATCTACTCCATCAACGAGAACATCTCCTTTTAGAACAAAACGAACTCAGAGGAATGATTAATAGCCTCAGAAGTGATGCTCAGGCCCTTGGGTTTCAACTTGAACCGGCCACACGCGGCAATTTGAGCGTCCGGGTAACTAAGAGCGAAGGAGAAATCGGCAACTTAGCGCATCAAATCAACCAGATCTTCTCTAAATTACAGGGCACTCTCAACAGCTTAAATTCCCTATCTGATGAGCTTGATCTTAGTTTAGGCTCTCATCAGCAGCTTAATCAATTGTTAGTCACCAATAGTATCCAAATTGATGAGCGCGTCCGCTTTTTGTCTACTCAGATGGAACAACTCAAAACCACACTAGAACAAATAGCCCTTGTCGCCGATAAAGAACGATCCACCCTTGCCCTGTACGAGCAAAATATAGATAACTCCAATAGTACCATCGAGCTTCTTGTGGCTCAAATGGACAATATAGCGGAAACTGTCGCTGTTACTACCCAAAAAATTGAACATTTAGGAGAATCATCACAAGCCATTTCTAAAGTAGTGGGGTTAATTAGCCGCTTTGCTGCCCAAACTCACCTACTCGCTCTAAAAGCTTCCATCGAAGCCGCCAGAGCCGGCGAAGAAGGACGAGGCTTTGCTGTCATTGCTGATGAAGTCAGAACTTTAGCCGCCTCCTCTGCTGAAGCTACCGCAGAAATTGAAATCTTAGTCGCTAGTATTCAGCGAGAAACCAAAGAAGTTGCTGTGGCGATGGCGACGGGAACTGAACAAGTGGGCAGTGGGAGCCAATACTTAGAAACTATCCGACAAGACTTAGCACAATTAAGAGGCGCTTCTGAGCAAATTAATGAGATCGCCAGCACGATTTTAACTCATTGTTCAGATTCAGTCGAACAGAGCGACAGTGCTATTGTGGCCCTCTCGACTGTTGAGGACTTATTCCCAGCGACAATGGGCAACAATCAAGAGATCTCCCAAATCATTGCTCAAATTCGCATCATGACTGGAGCCATCAATGAGACGGTAAAACAGCTAACCGCTAACCGTTAACCGTTGTCTCCCCAGAAAACCGGAGACAGGAGACAAAAGTCAATTTAGCTACTATCACCCTTTCCCCCACCTGCCCTCCTATTCCCTGTAATAAAGACAATGCTTGATTCTACATACCGCGACCAATCTTATCAATTCTTTATCGAAGAAGCGTCAGAGCTACTTGAATGTATAGAAACCGGACTTTTGAGCTTGCGCTCTGAGCATTCTTTGGCAAAAGTTCACGAAATTATGCGAGCGGCTCACTCGATTAAAGGGGGTGCGGCTAGTGTGGGTCTAGAGGCGATCCAAATCTTAGCTCATCGTTTAGAAGACTATTTTAAGGCTTTATATAACGATACGCTGATCATTGATGTGGAATTAGAAGATCTGCTGCTACAAGGCTTTGATTGCCTGAAAAATCCCCTTAAAGCCCAAATTGAATTCGGCTCGTTTGATGCTGAAGAAGCTTTAGAGAAGGCTGAACCGATTTTTGAGCAATTATTGCTTCGCTTGGGGGATTTTCTGAGGGATAAAGAGGAGTATGTCCCTTCTTCTGCGGATTTGGGTATTGATCTGGTGCAATCCATTTTTGAAGTGGATGTACAACAACAATTAGATGATTTAGAAGCCGCCATCGCCGCCAACAAACCGGATATTTCTGGGGATTTAAAGGCTACAGTCGAGATCTTTAGCGGCTTTGCTCAGTTATTCAATTTGCCGGGTTTCGCGGCTATCGGTACTGTCATTAGGCAAGCTTTGGAGGTCCATCCAGACAAGCCGACAGAGATTGCTCAAGTGGCACTGATGAATTTTCGCGCGGCACGACAACAAGTTCTAGCCGGAGATCGCACATCCGGCGGAAAGCCAACACCTGAATTACTGGCTTATACACAATCGTCTCCTCAATTGGTTAGCGATGCACAGGAGTCATCTTTTGAGCCGCGATTAGGGAATGATTTTCAAGATCAAGCTTATCGATTTTTTATCGAAGAATCCCGAGAACTGCTACAAATTATCGAAACCGGATTATTAACGCTTAGGTCCGAAAAAACACAAAGCTCGGTCCATGCCATTATGCGAGCGGCTCATTCTATCAAAGGGGGAGCAGCCAGCGTTGGATTAGAAGCGATTAGAACCATTGCTCATGGTTTAGAAGATTTCTTTAAGGCTTTGTATGGGGATGAGATTGAAATTGATACCAAGTTAGAAGGCCTGCTTTTAGACGGTTTTGATTGTTTGAAAAATCCTTTGATCGAACAAATTGAAAAGGGTTCTCATGATGAAGAAGCGGCGCTGGCTAAAGCTAAACCGATTTTTGAGCAATTGCAAACCACTCTCGAGGATGCTCTAAAAGCTAGTGAGCAATCTTTACCGAATTCTTCTGGTCCTATGGATATGATGACTTCGGTTTTTGAAACAGATGTGCCTCAAGAGTTGGCGCGTTTGGTTGAGGTTCTGGCTTCTCCTTCTAATTATGAAGTTGCGGGGGAATTACGGGCAACCGCAGAAGTGTTACAAGGCTTTGCCCAATTATTAAATCTGCCCGGTTTAGAGGAAATCGCTACTGTTGCTATTAATGCTTTAGAACTTCATCCCGAGCAAGCAGTGGCAATTTCAGTCGCCGCTTTAGCGAATTTCCAGGCTGCCCGGCAGCAAGTGTTAGCCGGTGAGCGCACTTCTGGGGGAAGCCCAAGTCCTGAATTATTGGCTTTTTGTTCAACGGAGCAAGAGAATACCTTACCCCTTGCGGTTGAGCCTATCGTCAATCAATCAGAATCAGACGAACTTAAACAGCACGCCTATCTATATTTTATTGAGGAAGCGGTTGAATTATTAGCCACTATAGAAGAAGGATTATTAGATATTCAGCAAGATAAATCTAAGCCAAAAGTGCATGAAATTGAGCGGGCGGCTCATTCTATTAAAGGTGGTGCGGCTATGGCTGGCTTAGAAACGCTAAGAGGTTTAGCTTACCGTTTAGAAAAGGTTTTTAAAGCGCTTTATCATGATGAAGCTGTTTTAAATGAGGAGTTATATCTATTGCTCCAACAGGGGTTTGATTGTTTAAAATCTCCTTTAATGAGTCAAATTGAACGGGGAAATTTTGATGAAGAAAAAGCAATTTTATTAGCCGAACCGGTATTTGAACAGCTAGAAATTCTCCTAGCGGATGCCCTTAACCGACAAGAAGAATATATTCCCAATAGTAGCGATTTGGGCATTGATATTGCTAGTTCAATTTTTGAGATAGATGTCCAACAGGAGTTAGAGCAATTAGCGGCTGTTTTGCAGTCTCAAGACAATGCTCAAGTTGCTGAAGCCTTGAGAGCAAGCAGCGAAATTTTGTCGGGTTTTGCTGAACTGTTTAATTTACCGGGTTGGGGTGCGATTTGTTCGAATGTTTTGGCTGCGGTGGAACGATATCCAGCAAGAGCGGTGGAAATTGGAGAGATAGCTCTCTCTAACTTTCAAGTTGGGCGTGAGTTAGTTTTAAATGGAGATCGCACTTCGGGCGGCAATCCTTCACCTGAGTTAGAGCAATTCCTGCAAGATTCCTCATCGCCTGCGTTTACTTCAGCACAAGAGCCAAAGGAAGGCTTGATCAGCCCTTCGTTAGAAGATGTTTTTGGTTCCCTAACCCCAGAAGTTGAGCCAAACGAGGTAACATTAGAAGCATCAGGCTTAATCAGCCCTTCGCTTGATGAGGTTTTTGGTTCCCTAAGCGCAGAAGTTGAGCCAAACGGAGCAACATTAGAAGCATCAGGCTTAATCAGCCCTTCGCTTGATGAGGTTTTTGGTTCCCTAAGCGCAGAAGTTGAGCCAAACGGAGCAACATTAGAAGCATCAGGCTTAATCAGCCCTTCGCTTGATGAGGTTTTTGGTTCCCTAAGCGCAGAAGTTGAGCCAAACGGAGCAACATTAGAAGCATCAGGCTTAATCAGCCCTTCGCTTGATGAGGTTTTTGGTTCTCTAGAAGAGATGCCAACTCCAGAAATATCGGTGGAAGATCACAGTCGGGAACTCGTTCCCAACCCCAGCAAAAATCCAAGGATAGCGGCGGAAAAATTAGAAGAAATTGTCTCGTTAGTGGAGAAAAATTTTGAGCAACTGCCGCCGGCTATCCCTCAAAATGAGACGACTAATGAATCTTTAACGAAATCGCCGGAGCCACTAGAACCGGCTAAGGAAGACAAAGCCGCCCCCAAAGCCGGCACTGTCAAGTCTTCAACTGTTGCCGCTTCCTCATCTAGCGCCCCCAAAGCCGAAGCCTCTGCGTTATCTGTGCGGGTTGATTTTAACCGTTTAGAGCGTATGAATAATTTAGTGGGGGAATTAGCCATTAACCGAAATAGTTTATCTCTGCAAAATAGCCAGCTTCAAAATTCAGTCAGACAGTTGCTCAATCGTTTTAGCCGTTTTCATTCTAAGGCCAATAAGTTGAGAGAGTTTTCGGATTTGATGCTGGTGGATGCTTCGCGCTTCGGACCTTCTTTTAATGGGCTTCCTGAGTGGTCAACCCGTACTAATGCGGCATCCAATGTCGTAGGTGAAGAGGAATCTTTTATTACCGATAAATCTGATTTTGATACTTTGGAGATGGATCGCTATGGGGGTCTTTATTCGTTGCTACAAAGTCTTTTAGAGGAAATGCTACAACTCGAGGAATCTGTGGATGATATTGTGTTGTTTGCCCGAGGGTCTAATCAAACCCTTGAACAACAACGGCAAATGCTCACTACCCTGAGAGATGAGTTGATGTGGGCGCGAATGTTGCCGCTCGGTGAGGTTTTAAACCGTTTTCCTCGGGTTTTGCGCGATTTATCTACGACTTATCACAAACCTGTACGATTAAAGTTACTGGGTACAGGGGTTTTAGTGGATCGGGCGGCTTTAGAGAAATTATATGATCCTCTGCTGCATCTATTACGTAATGCTTTTGATCATGGGATTGAACCCCCTGAAAATCGCTTGGAGCAAGGAAAACCCTCGGAGGGGGTGATAGAAATTCGCGCTTATCACCAAGGAAACCAAACCATTATTGAACTTAAGGATGATGGAAAAGGTTTAAATCTCGAGAAAATTCGCGCGACTGCCCTAAAAATGAGTATTGTGACTCCTGAACAGTTGGCGGTGATGTCTAATGAACAAGTGGCTGAGTTGATTTTTGAGGCGGGTTTTTCAACGGCCAATAAAGTCACTCAGTTGTCAGGAAGAGGGGTGGGATTGGATGTGGTTCGTTCTCAATTACAATCTCTTAAAGGTACGGTAAGCGTTAGTTCCATTCCGGGAGTGGGGACGACGTTTACTTTGCGGTTGCCTCTGACAATGACCATTGCTAAGTTGTTGGTGTGTTTAATTAATACGAAAAATCTTGAGGGTGGGGTTAGTGCCATTGCTTTGCCTTCAGATAGTATTGAAGAAATTATTATTCCTGAACCTGAACAGATTAAAAAATCTGGCGAGCAACGGTTTTTGTATTGGGAAGAACAAATTATTCCTATTTATCCGGTTTCCAATCTTTTAGACTATAACTGTCCTGTACCTAAAACGTTTTCTTCTAAAGTGTTAAATGCTGTGCCGATGCCTTCCGACTGGGGACTGCCTTTGTTATTAGTGCGTCGGGGACAACAAATATTCGCTTTAGAAGTTAACCGGCTGGTGACGGAACAGGAATTAGTTATTAAGCCTTTTGGGAGTTCTGTAGCGGCTCCGGTTTATACTTATGGCTGTACAATTTTGGGTGATGGTACTCTGATTCCGGTACTCAATGGGATTATTTTATTAGAACATTTTTTAGAGTTGGGTAATGTTGCTCCTACACCTAAGACTGAAAAGTTAAAGAGTGATGCTAACTCAACCTCTACCATCGTGATGAATCAGACTCCTACTATTTTAGTGGTGGATGATTCGGCGGCTTTACGACGCACCCTAGCTTTAACGTTGCAAAAGGCAGGTTATCGCGTCATGCAGGCAAAAGATGGACGAGAAGCTTTAGAACAACTACAGCATAATACCAACATTCAATTAGTTATTTGTGATGTGGAAATGCCGAATATGAATGGGTTTGAGTTTTTAGGACAACGGCGACGATATCCCGACTTAAGTAAGATTCCGGTGGCAATGCTTACCTCTCGTAGTAGTGATAAACATCGTCAATTAGCCACCCATTTAGGAGCGAGCGCCTATTTTACTAAGCCTTATATTGAGCAACAGTTTTTAACGGCTGTTGGCAATATCGTTAATCGGGAGTAGGAAATAGGGAAAGGAAGAAGACGAATAACTAATAACTAATAACTAATGACTAATAACTAATATGAACAAAAACGCTACTAATTATCAAAATCCGTTACAAAAGTCCCAAAGGGTAAAAACCTTAAAGTTCTTAATTTTTAAAGTGGGAAAGCTCAATTTAGCTTTGTCGATCGAGCGAGTAAAAAAAGTTCTCCATTATACCCCTGTCTATAGCAGTGGTTTGAATTTTCTTGGTGTTGCTCATATAGGAGAACAAGAAATTACCGTAATCGATTTACACAGACGCTTGTTTCATGAAAGTCAAGCTATACTATCCGGAACAAAAGGCTATTTAATTCTTGCTCAAAATACTGAAGGCGAGTTCTTCGGAATTTGGGTGGGAGAAACACCGACGTTAGTGGATGCCCCCATTAACCAAATTCGAGAGTTACCTGAGTCTTATCGCCGCGCAGATACTCTTGAGATTGCTTCTCATGTTACAGTTATTAAAGATAAGCAAGACTCTTTAACGGTTTTTATCCTCGATGCCGACCGCTTGCTCTCTCCAGTTTCTGTTTAATTGTAGGATGTATTTGTAACGCATCTTACCCCAAAAAGCAATCATTTTTAGTAATAAATTAAAAGCCAGTCAACAACTTTTTTTATCATAAATAAAAACGATTTTTCTGGATAATAAAATCATTAAAAATAATCCAGAACGGCTTTAGCTCATCTGTTTTTCAATTAAAAGATTAAATATAGTTTAAAACTCTTGTGCTATTGATCAATGAATCTTAGAATGATCTATAATCTACGGTATCTAAGTCGGAATATAGTAGATTAATAAATTTTTGCTCAGTTAAGTCAAAAACTTTAACTTTGAAGCAATTACAAGGGTTGATGATTAATCAGATGGGATTAGTAAAACATTTAGGGCCATCCGTGCTAACAAGATGGTTAAAAGCACGCTCTGTCAAAAATTTTGTAGGTTTACTATTGCTAGGTGCCGCTTTAAGTATAGCAATAGCCGCTTGTGCCGGAAGTAGTTTGGCCAATAAACCAGAAGTGACAATCAAGTTGGTTTCTTACTCAGTGACTAAAGCGGCACATGACCAAATCATCCCAAAATTTCAAGAAAAATGGCAAAAAGAACACAATCAACGAGTAATTTTTGAACCGAGTTATGGAGGTTCAGTAGCTCAAACGGCTGATGTTATTGCTGGTAAACAAGAAGCGGATATCGTGCATCTGGCACTTCCTTTAGATGTGAACCGAATTGAGCAAGCTAATTTAATTCGAAAAGGTTGGGAAAACCGGGCCCCTCGAAATGGCATTGTTACCCGCTCGGTTGCAACCATTGTAACCCGTCCTGGGAATCCGAAAAATATCAAAACTTGGGCAGATTTAGCCAAAGATAATGTAAAAGTGATTCTAGCTAACCCGAAGACTTCTGGGATTGCTATTTGGCAATTGTTAGCTTTTTGGGGTTCGGTAGAGCAAACCGGAGGAGACGAAGCCGCCACCTTAGATTATGTCACTAAAGTTTATAAAAACGCTCCTATTCTATTGCCCAATGCGCGGCAAGCGAGTGATTTATTTTTTAAACATAATCAGGGAGATGTTCTCATTAATTATGAAAACGAAGTCATTCTCGCGGAAAAAACCGGGGCAAAATTGCCTTATCTGGTGCCATCCGTCAACATTTCCATTGATAATGCGGTAGCTGTGGTAGATGAATATGTGGATAAGCACAGCACAAGGCAAGTAGCAGAGGCCTTTGTTGATTTTCTTTACTCAACAGAAGCACAGCAAGAATTTGCTAAATTAGGATATCGTCCGGTTAACCCCTTAGTTAGTCAGGAAGTGAGTGCAAAATTCCCTCAAATTCAAACCTTATTTACCGCCATAGATTTAGGGGGTTGGGATAATATCCAAAAGACTTTTTTGGCAGAGGGAGGACTTTTTGACAAGATTCAAGGGGCTAACAAATCATGAACTTTCAAGGACGATTTAAAAATAGTTTTCTTTTAACTTTTTTGCTGTTTATTACCTACAGCTTAAGTGCTTGTAGCGGCTCCGAGCAAAAGCAAAGTCAAGTGAGTATTGATGGTGCGGCAGTAGGGTTTCCCATTTCTTTAGCCGTTGCCGAAGAATATGGCAAACTTAACCCCGAAGCTCAAATTAGCGTGGCTTCAAGTGGTACAGGAGGAGGATTTAGTAAATTTTGTGCGGGGGACCTTGATATTGTTGGGGCTTCTCGTACCATTAAAGAAGAAGAAATTGAAAGATGCAAAAAGAACGGTGTGGAATTTATTGAATTGCCGATCGCTTTAGACGGAATTGCGGTGATCGTCAATCGGAAAAATGACTTTGCTAAATGTCTGACGATTAAAGAACTCGCCAAAATGTGGAACGCTAAAGCGGATGAAAAGGTATTAAGTTGGAATCAAATTAATCCCAATTTTCCTGATGAACCACTCAAGCTTTATGCTCCCGCTTCTGATACAGGAACCTTTGATTATTTTACTCAAGCAATTACCGGAAAAGCTAAAAATAGCCGCACAGATTACAGTCCTAGTCATAATCAAAATTTACTGGTTCAAGGGGTGGCCGGGGATACTTCAGCGTTAGGCTATGTCGGGTTATCTTATTACTTGCAAAACCAAGACAAACTCAATTTAGTAGCTATCGAAGGCCCTGATGGTAAGTGTCAAAAACCGGTTCCTGTGGACAATGTGATCAAAAACATTTATAACCCATTGTCTCGTCCTCTCTTTATCTATGTCAATAAAAAAGCTTTAGATGGCAAAGCATCCCTGAGAGAATTTTTAGATTTTTATCTGAGAAATTCTTGGAAATGGGTGGATAGTGTCGGTTATGTTCCTCTACCGGATGAAGCTTATAGTAAGGTCATCAACAAATTGGCAACCGGGGAAACGGGAACTAAATTTAAAAAAGCTAAACCCGGTGAACCGATCACGAATTTTATCTAAAAAACTGTCAATCTCTGTTAAGTTAAATTATGCAAATCACAAATTCTCAAGATAATTTTTGGGGACAATCTAGGGATTCCTTAGACCACAAGCTATCAGACGATATCCAAGACAAAATTGTTGCGGTAATTTTGTTTCTTTGTGCTTTGGTTTCGGTGTTTACGACTTTTGGGATAGTCTTTATTATCTTTCAGGTAACTTTTCAGTTTTTTCAAGAAGTTACTTTGGCTCAGTTTTTCCTAGATACTAAGTGGACACCGCTTTTTGCTCAAAAACATTTTGGAATATGGCCTCTGATTAATGGGACGTTTTTAACCACAGCGATAGCCATGTTTGTCGCTATTCCTTTAGGGTTATCCTCGGCGATTTATTTAGCCGAATATGCTAAACCTAAAACGGCGGCTATTTTACGTCCTGCGGTGGAACTTTTAGCGGGAATTCCTACCGTTGTTTATGGGTATTTTGCCTTATTATTTGTTACCCCCTTGCTACGGTTTATTATTCCTGTAGAAATTTTCAATGCTTTAAGTGCAGGGTTAATGATGGGAATTATGATTACCCCGACTGTAGGTTCGATCAGTTTAGATGCCATTCGCGCTGTTCCTCGTTCTTTACGAGAAGGTTCTTATGCTTTGGGTGTAACTAAACTGGAAACAATTTTTACAGTAATTCTTCCTGCCGCTCTTTCGGGTATTGCGGCTTCAATTATCTTAGGAATTTCTCGCGCTGTGGGTGAAACCATGACTGTGCTGATCGCTGCCGGACAACAACCCAGATTAACCATTAATCTTGCAGAGTCAGTCCAAACAATGACCGCTTATATGGCGCAAATTTCTGGGGGAGATAGTCCCCGAGGTAGCCTCAATTATAAGACTTTATATGCTGTCGGGGCTGTTTTGTTTCTACTCACTCTAGTTTTAAATATTGTGAGTTACTGGATTTCTAATCGCTTTAAAGAAAAGTACGAGTAATCAACATGACGACCATTAATACACAAGATAATTTTCGACATTCGGGGACTGAATTTACTGATAATGTCGAGAGCCGCGAACAGTTAGGAAAAATTTTTGAAAAAATTTTTTTGCTAGGATTGCTAATTGGTTTATTCGTCTTGGCATTGGTACTTTTTGATGTTTTACAAGACGGATTAGGGAGATTTTTAACCCCTGGCTTCTTGATAGAAACTCCTTCGCGTTTTCCGGATCAAGGGGGAATTCGTCCTGCTATTGTGAGCAGTATTCTTTTAGGAATTGTGGTCATTTTGGTAGCTGTTCCTATTGGTGTGGGAGCCGCTTTATATCTCGAAGAATACGCCCCGAGAAACGGGTGGACAGCGATTATTGAAATTAATATCAGTAATTTGGCGGGAGTCCCTTCGATTGTTTATGGCTTATTGGGTTTAGGGGTTTTTAATTATTTACTCGGGTTTGGACCGGTATTAATTTCTGGTGCATTGACTTTATCGTTATTGTCTTTACCTGTGATTATTGTCACCGCTAGAGAAGCCATTCGTGCTGTGCCAGATTCCCTTAGAAATGCTTCCTACGGTTTAGGGATTACTAAATGGCAAACCCTCAGTAATCATGTTATTCCCTATGCTATTCCGGGGATTCTTACAGGGGTGATTATTTCTGTCTCTCGTGCCATTGGGGATGCGGCTTCTTTGATTGTAGTGGGTGCTGTGGGTTTTCTCACCTTTAATCCGGGTTTGTTTCAGCGATTTATGGCTTTACCGATTCAAATTTATTCTTATATCACTCGTCCAGAACCGGGGTTTGCTAATGCGGCAGCAGCCACCATTATTGCTTTGATTGCTTTAGTTTTGGCTTTAAATGGTGTCGCCATTTATATTCGTCAACGCTTCTCTCGTTAAGAGAAATTTCTAACCAACCACCTCTCATCCAGATTAGGAGACAAAAAAAATGACCGATAGTAACTATCAAAGTTCATGGGGGAATACTATAGCAGATCAGCAAGATAATGCTGTGTTTGATGTGGCAGGCGTAAAGGTCTACTATGCTGGATTTTTAGCCCTGCTAGATGTTTATATGAAAATTCCTGAAAAACAAATTACGGCTTTTATTGGTCCTTCAGGTTGTGGGAAAAGTACCCTACTCCGTTGCTTCAACCGCATGAATGATTTAATCACCGGTGCTAAAGTTGAAGGGAGATTAAATTATCGTAATCGCAACATTTACGACCCGAAAATTAATTCTGTTAAATTGCGGCGACAAGTGGGAATGGTTTTTCAAAGACCTAACCCCTTTCCTAAAACGATTTATGAAAATATTGCTTTTGCTCCTCGGACTAATGGTTATAAAGGCAATTTAGATGAATTAGTAGAAGTTTCTCTAAGACGTGCTGCTATTTGGAATGAAGTCAAAGATAAGCTGAAAGAAAAGGGAACGGCGTTATCTGGAGGACAACAGCAACGACTTTGTATTGCTCGTGCCATCGCTATGAAACCCGAGGTTTTATTAATGGATGAACCTTGTTCTGCTCTTGATCCCATTTCTACTCGTCAAGTTGAAGAACTCTGCTTAGAACTCAAGGAACAATACACGATTATTATGGTAACTCATAATATGCAGCAAGCCTCTAGAGTCGCTGATTGGACGGCGTTTTTTAATACGGAAATCGATGAACATGGTAAGCGGCGAGGAAAATTAGTGGAGTATAGTCCCACTGAGGTTATCTTTAATTCTCCTCATTCCAATGAAGCTAAAGAATATATTAGTGGTCGATTTGGTTAAGCCAGTTAAAAAATAATTACTCATGGCTTATCCTCTAGGGTGGGTAAAGTTTCTAAGATAAACTTTCCTCACCTTTTAACAATTTTTAGCGACGGTCTCGTTCTAAATCTTCTATTACTTTTTCCCAACACCAAATTTCATCCTTATCAACATTTTTTCGCTTGATATTATCGATTAACCGTTGAGCTACATCTCGCTGTCCTCCCACCAATTTTAGTACCTTAGATTCTAAAACCGAGATTACTGCATCTTTTTTGGGAGCAGTATTTAAGGATTTGATACTAGACTTATTTCGGTGACTTTTAGAGTCTAGAAATTTTTTATTTTTGACTTTTTGTTGCTTAACTTCTTGCGGTAAATTAATTAATAAATATAATAATCCTATTATAAGTAATAGAATGAATCCTGCCATTAGCCATTCAATCATAATCAAAAACTGAGAATTAATTATATTTACATAATTCCCAAATACGTTACTAGAATTAACAAAAACTCAGCCAAATAGAAAATTTAGCCGCCTTACGGGGTGACAAGAGTCTTGTAACTAAGACAGGGTGACCTCCTAGCACAAGCGACTGTGCGTAGCGCGGAGCATCGTAGGGTGTGGGGGGTAGGGGGTGGGGAAAAAACTTCAATCATTAATCGCTCTTTTTATAGATCATAGATCATGTTTGGTTGTAGGAAGAAATGCGCGGTTTTTTTTTTATATTGAGTTAGCCCCGTCAACTTGAGTTGGGATATTTTTCCCTACCCCCCACACCCAAAACCCTACCCCCAGTCTCCACTTTAACCTTGTTGTCACCCCGTCAGTTTAGCCGCTTGCCTAGGGTGGGCAAAGCTGATTATCTACTTTGTACAAAGCTTTTAAGGTTTTAATCAAATTTGCTCACCTTTTTAACAATTTTTATTCACCACTTATTGATCAACGCTGTATTAGGGATTAAATCATCATTATATAATTTATCTAAATTAAAAGCTTGCAATAATTTTAATCCATAATCTATTTGAGATTGCTCTACTGAGTTTTGCCATTCAGTTAATTTATTTTTGCTTTTTAGGTCATATTCTGCTTTATTTACTTCAGTTTTTAGAGATTTATTTATTGCCAAAAATGCTGTTGCTGATGGTTTTTTTATCATTTTTTTGAGTGAGCTAACATCAGTATTATCAATGTCTTCTTGAAGAAATTTTGATATTTTACTTATTTCTTTTTCTGTATTTAAACACAGGTTTTCATAAAATATTATTAAGATATTATCATCATTTTCGAATAGAGATAAAGGAACAAATTGTTCTATAGTCCATCGCACCATAGCTTTTTCAAAAGCCGTGTTAGCTGAGTTAATAATATCAATTTTATCGGCAAGAAAGTCTTTAACTAAAGTTTCTTGACTTAACATATCTTCTAAGTGAATATCGCCTCCCATTCTGGCTATAGATAATGATACTGAAAAAGGATTCCTTAAAAGATAAATGAATTTTATATCAGGATAATTGACCATCAGCCATTTAAGCATCAGATTACTGTGGATAGCTTTAATCAAGCGTTTTTTTGGCAAAATTTGTTTGTTTAATGTATCTGTCCATTGGGATTTTATTTTGCCATTAACAATTTTTTCGATTGCTTCTTTATATTGTGGATACTCAGATTGAGGACGTAAGTATAAAGGACGAGTATTAGGCAATCCAAAATTCACCTGTCCTGTATGAAAAGGCTCAAAAATAAAACGACTTTTAGTAATATATTCAATTATTTCAGCCAGCCAAGTGCTACCACTTCTTGGTGAAGAAGAAATAAAAATAGTATTTTTAGTATCTCCTGCCAGATCAATAAAAAATTTTTGAGCCAGTCGAGAATTTAATTTATATAGGAATTCTAAATTTGTTAATTTCATATCAACTACAAAAATGGTTATTTAATGATCGTTTATTGGCGAGAGATTTCTCTATTGTTATATCTGAAAAAGGCTTGTAAAATCTAGATTTGCCAAGTCTTCAGGATTAGAGGACGGTCTCTTGTGTTATTACACTTTGAGCAACAATATAGGCTGGATGACTAATTATCGGCTAAAAAGTTGCAAAATTTAACAAAATTCTAGAATTTAATCTATTCCCAGTCCTAGCTGTTTAAGGAAGCCGATCAGTCTCGTTGTGATCACTGCTGTCGTCAGTTTGGTTTTAAGCGGCACTATCGGCAGTGAGTTGGCTGATTAGAAGTGTTCGAGGAATCACCACGCCTTTAGTCCGGCGAAGATATCAATCTGTTAACCGTTGCTATACGCGAATATCTGTATTAGTTTAGAAAATTGCTCTTTAAAATACTTAATTCCGATAAAGTTATAGTATATTATAAAAAGCAACAGTCTTAAAGACGGAGTAATCAGATGTCCTTGCATCTTTCCAAATGGTTACTCCGAAGTAAGGTAATGTCTCTGGAAACAAAGGATATGTTAGATGTGGTCAAAGCGATGGGTCAGAAGATACGTCTTATTGTTTGCGCTTCCTTTAGCCTTGAGTCTCCTGGTTGTAGCCTGTATTGGCAAGGTGTCTAACGCTCAAAGTGTAAGAGTTGCTCAGTCTTCGCCATCACCCTCGATCGTCTTGCGAATCGGACATCAAAAATTTGATCCACTCACTCTAGTCAAAGCCAAAGGAAACCTAAAAACTCGGCTAAAAGCATTAGGAGTGTCTTCTATTGAATGGATAGAATTTCAATCCGGACCACCGATGTTAGAAGCGCTTAATGCCGGTAGTATTGACATTGCTCGTACAGGGGATACACCGCCAGTTATCGCTCAAGCCGCCGGAGTGCCTTTAGTATATGTAGGAGGTAGTGACCCTAAAGATAAAAGTTCTGCCATTTTGGTTAAGAAAAATTCTCCCATTAAAAGCGTCAAAGACTTAAAAGGTAAAACCGTCGCCTTAGCCAAAAGCTCTAGCGCCCATTATCTAGTGGTCAAAGCCTTGGAAAAAGCCGGACTCTCTTGGGGTGACATCAAACCCGCCTATTTATCTCCTGCCGATGCTAGAGCCGCTTTTGAGCAGGGAAGCGTCGATGCTTGGGGAATTTGGGACCCTTATTATGCAATAGCCCAAAGCCAAGCTAATGCTCGTGTATTGGTCGATAGCCAGCAATTAGTCAAGAATCGAGATTTTTTCTTAGGGTATCAATCTTTTGTCACAAAATATCCCAAGATTATTAAGGCTATTCAACAAGAAACACAAACGGTATCCAATTGGGCAAAAAATAATCCTAAACAGGTGGCCCAGTTACTCTCTCCTTTGCTGAAAATCGAACCATCCATTCTCGAGGTTGTCACCAAACGACGTAATTACAGTTTTAAACCGATAACACCAGAAATGGTGGCCGAACAACAGGCAATTGCTAATACTTTTTATCGATTAAAAATTATTCCCAAATCTATCAAAGTACAAGATGCTATTTGGAAACCTTCGACTTAATCTGTTAGATTTTTGGGTTTCGCACAAGGGCGCAAAGGGCGCAAAGAAAATTATTTTCCTAGTTATTGTAGGGATAATTTTAACGGCTTGTAGCTCAACTCAGACAAATTTACCGGTTAGTTCTTCTTCTCCAAGCAATCCTGTAACCAATAATGTTGAAAGTAAAGTGATTCGCATTGGTTATCAGAAATTTGGAACGCTCAATATTTTGAAAGCGAGAGGAAATTTAGAACAACGACTGAAAGGGGAGGGGATCTCGGTGCAATGGTTACAGTTTCCGGCAGGTCCTCAACTGTTGGAAGCCCTTAATGCTGGTAGCATCGATTTTGGGCATACCGGAGAAGCCCCACCTATTTTTGCTCAAGCCGCCGGTGCCCCTCTGGTTTATGTAGCCAGTCAAACCCCTAATCCTAAAGCTGAGGGGATTTTAGTTAAACAAGATTCTCCCCTTAAGACTTTAGCTGATTTGAAGGGAAAAAAGGTGGTTCTCAATAAGGGGTCTAATGTGCATTTCTTTTTAGTAAAAGCCTTAGAAAAAGCGGGGCTAAAATATGAAGATATTAACATCATTTTTTTGCCGCCTGCCGATGCTAGAGCCGCTTTTGAACAGGGAAGCGTAGATGCTTGGGCAATTTGGGACCCGTTTTTCACCGCAGCCAAACGGGCAACAGGTGCCAGAGTTTTAGAGGATGGCGAGGGGATAGTAGCTAACCGCGAATTTTATCTAGCGGCTAAACCGTTTGTGGAACAATATCCCGAACGAGTCAAAACCATTATCGAGGAAACCAAAAAGGCAGATAGTTGGGCAAAAACTAACGTGACTGAAGCGGCAACCTTGCTGGCTCCTGAATTAGGTTTGGATGTTCCCACCCTAGAAGAGGTTTTAAAACGCCGTCCGGGAGGAATTGAGCCAATTAATGGGGAGATTACCGCTTATCAACAACAGATCGCTGATACTTTCCTCGGCTTAAAGCTTTTACCTAAGCCAATTCAAGTTAAAGATTTGACCGAAAAATCCAATTAGTCAAGGAGAAAATGATGCAACTTCTTTGGTTTATTCCGACTCACGGAGATGGGCGTTACTTAGGTACAGGGCTTGGTGGGCGCTCAACTAACCCAGGTTATCTTAAACAAATTGCTCAAGCGGTGGATCATTTGGGTTTTACAGGAGCATTATTACCCACTGGACGCTCTTGTGAGGATTCTTGGATTGCCGCTTCTTACTTGGCGGCCCATACTCAACGAATGCGTTTTTTAGTGGCAGTGCGTCCGGGTTTAATCTCTCCTGGTGCTGCCGCGAGAATGGCGGCTAGTTTTGATCGGCTGTCTAATGGGCGTTTGCTGATTAATGTGGTAACCGGAGGCGATCCAATTGAATTGGCAGGGGATGGTTTACATCTGAGCCATGATGATCGCTACCGACTGACGGATGAATTTCTTAGTGCTTTTCGTGGGATTATTAGTGGAAACGAAACCGATT
Source organism: Gloeothece verrucosa PCC 7822 (assembly GCF_000147335.1). Lineage (NCBI taxonomy): Bacteria > Bacillati > Cyanobacteriota > Cyanophyceae > Chroococcales > Aphanothecaceae > Gloeothece > Gloeothece verrucosa. The sequence continues at coordinate 1,215,918 of NC_014501.1, read as the reverse complement.
TTAAAGGAGATTATCTCGATATTCGAGGCGGAAAGCTCCTATTTCCCCCGGTTCAACAACCCTACCCGCCTCTGTGGTTTGGGGGTTCATCGGAAATTGCTAAACAAGTAGCCGCCAAGCACGTCGATGTTTATCTGACTTGGGGAGAACCCCCTGAGCAAGTTGCTCAAAAAATTGATTCTGTACGCCGTTTGGCACAAGCTGAGGGAAGAGAATTAAAATTTGGTATTCGTCTGCACGTGATCGTCAGAGAGACAGAACAAGAGGCTTGGGAAGCGGCGAACCATTTAATTCGCTATGTGGATGAGGATGCTATTGCTACGGCTCAAAAAGCTTATGCTCGCATGGATTCCGTTGGTCAACGCCGCATGACTCAACTACACCAAGGTTCTCGGGAAGCTTTGGAAATTAGTCCCAATCTCTGGGCCGGAGTTGGATTGGTGAGAGGGGGTGCAGGAACGGCTTTAGTGGGTGATCCCGATACGGTGGCGGCTCGGATGCTGGAATATAGGGATTTAGGCATTGAAACCTTTATTTTATCCGGCTATCCCCATTTAGAAGAGGCTTTTTATGTGGCGGAGCTTCTTTTCCCTCGTTTGCCCTTAGAAAATCTCCCAACCGATAAACAACCTCAACTGTTTAGTCCTTTTGGGGAAATCCTCGCTAATGACTATTTTCCTAAACAGGTAACCGAGAAAAAAACAACAACTACAGTAGATTAATGAGTTGTTAGTCCTTAGTTGTTAGTCCTTAGTCAACATGATTTCAAATAAATGACTAATGGCTAATAACTAATAACTGATGAATAATGACTAATAAGGAGACTCAATGACTTTTTTACACGAACAAATTGACCAAAAACTTGAACAAGAAAAAAATTGGGCATTAAGACGACAACTCGGCATCCCAAACAATAAACGCTTATGGGTTTTAGCTTGTATGGATGAACGGCTACCTATAGAAAAAGTGCTTGGGCTTAGTGAAGGAGATGCTCATATTTTTCGCAATGCTGGCGGCTTAGTAACAGATGATGCTATTCGCTCGGCTATGTTAACGACTCAGTTCTTTGGAACCCGAGAAATTATTGTTGTTACTCATACTGAATGCGGAATGATGACGGCTTCAGGGGATTTATTAGCCCAGATTTTAAAAGACCGAGGCATTAAAGTTGATGAGGTAGAAATCGACCCGGCTTTACCTGAATTAAAACTTCCTAAAGGAATTTTCTCAACTTGGATTAAAACTTTTACTGATGTGGATGCTATCACGATTAAGCAAGTGGAATTATTGCGAAATTCTCCACTAATTCCTGATGATGTTGTCATTCATGGTTATGTCTGGGAAGTTGAAACGCAGCGTTTACGCCGTCCTTATGAACGTCTAAGCGACAAGGTTAATACCGCTCTTGAGATGGGAACAAAAAGCCCATCTGATCTATTGAGTGAAGTTCATTAAAAATATTTTTATAGAGGAAATTAATTATTATGAAAAACAGAAAACTTAACCTAAAATATGATAAAATATTGCCTTGGATAATCCCCCTGACTTTAATTATAATTTGGCAAATATTATCTCAAATCGGTTGGATATCGACGCGAGTTTTACCAGCACCAACCGCAGTTATACAAGCGGCAATTGATTTGACACGCTCAGGAGAATTATTTAAACATCTGTCTATTAGTGCTGGACGGGCACTAACAGGATTTCTAATTGGAGGGTCTATCGGGTTTATTTTAGGGCTAGTTAATGGGGCTTTTCGCACTTGTGAACATTTATTTGATACTTCAGTACAAATGCTGCGAAATATTCCTCACTTAGCCATGATTCCTTTAGTCATTTTGTGGTTTGGTATTGGAGATCCTGCGCGGATATTTTTAGTAGCTATTGGGGTGCTATTCCCAATTTATATTAATACCTTTCATGGGATTCGCACAGTGGATCAAGGCTTGCTAGAAATGGGCCGAATTTATGGGTTAAAACCTTGGGAGTTGTTCACTCAGATTATTTTTCCTAGTGCTATGCCATCGATTTTAGTGGGGGTGCGCTATGCTTTGGGGATTATGTGGCTGACTTTAATTGTGGCAGAAACCATTGCTTCGGATTCGGGTATTGGCTATATGGCGATGAATGCTAGAGAGTTTATGCAAACTGATGTGGTGGTGTTTAGTATTTTGATGTATGCTCTGTTGGGCAAGTTGGCTGATGAGGTTGCTCGTTTTTTGGAGTTTAAATTGTTGCAATGGCATCCGAGTTATCAAGTTGCAGCTAGTTAAATAGTTGGGGGCGTTTTTTTCAGAAATTGTCCGCATTGCCCTGGACAAAGTGAAGGGAAAGATAAATACAAATGTTATTTTCAGAGGAATAAGAAAATATTATGCAGGGAGCAGATTTAAAAGTTTTGGGATTGAGTAAGGTTTTTGGAACTCAGACTGTTTTGCGGGATTTAGATTTAGAGGTTTCGCCGGGTGAGTTTGTGGCGATTGTTGGGCGTAGCGGCTGCGGGAAAAGTACCCTACTTCGATTAATTGCTGGATTAGAACCACCGACAAAAGGCGGCATTTTGATTGACGGAAAACCTTTGCGCCAATTAAATTCTGTTGCCCGCATTATGTTTCAAGATGCTAGATTATTGCCCTGGAAACCGGTATTAGAAAATGTGGGCTTGGGGCTGCGGGGTAACTGGAAACCTAGGGCGATGGAGGCTTTAAAACAAGTGGGATTGGCAGATAGGGCCCCTGATTGGGTGAGTGTCCTTTCAGGTGGGCAACGTCAACGAGTGGCTTTAGCAAGGGCTTTGGTGAGTGAGCCGAGGTTATTGCTTCTAGATGAACCTTTGGGTGCGCTGGATGCTTTAACTCGTGTGGAAATGCAGCAATTGATCGAAAAATTATGGAATGAGCAACATTTTACAACGCTTCTGATTACTCATGATGTAGAGGAGGCGGTTATGTTAGGGGATCGTGTGGTATTGCTCGAAGCCGGTCAAGTAAAGATGGATTTGAGTATTTCTCTTGCTCGTCCCCGCCATCGTAGTGATCCGATTTTTGTGACTTTGGTTGAGCATATTCTTGCTCAGGTGTTGCAAACGGAAATTGTCCCTAAGCAAAGAACTAATTTTGTTTATTCATAGATTAGGAGGTTTTTTAATGGTTAAAGTTGTTGCGATCGCGGGTAGTCCTTCCCATCCCTCTAGAACTTATGGAGTGCTTGAATATACTCTTAAACTTTTACAACAGGAGGGTTGGCAGACGGAGATTCTTTCAGTCCGAGATTTCCCTGCCGAAGATTTAGTTTATGGACGTTATGAGAGTCCGTCTTTGGAGCCGGCTAAGGTGTTAATTGATAAGGCTGATGTGATTGTTATTGCAACGCCTATTTATAAGGCTTCTTATACAGGAGTTTTAAAGGCGTTTTTGGATCTTTTGCCCCAAAAGGCTCTTGCCGGTAAAGTGATTTTTCCGATTGCTACGGGTGGAACGCTTGCCCATTTATTGGCGGTGGAATATGCGCTTAAACCGGTTTTGTTTGAGTTGGGTGGGCGGGATTTTGTCAGCACTGTTTATATTGTCGATAAACATATTCAAAAGCAGTCGGATGATAGTGTTTTGCTTGATGATGAGAGTGAACAGCGACTCAGACAGGTAATATCAGAATTGATCGCTACGGTTAATAATTCTCCTGTAATCAGTCCTGTTTTGCCTCAAGCGAGTTAACTCATAATAAGTTTCCCTCTAGTTGCCAATCCATTGCTTTACCTCGTAGGACGAGCTTTTTTAGCTTACCTACGATTTTTCTTTTCAACCCTTGCCCCTAGCAAGTTACAATTAAATTATCCATTTATTTATAGGAATATGACTTTAACAATCCCTTCGTCAGTCACCTTTGAACAAGCAATAGAACTCACTCAACAGTTACTCGAACAAATTAGCCAAGGAACTTCCTCCCAGGAGGAAATAGAAACCCTTGTCACTGATCTCGTCAAAACTTTAAACGGAGCTAGAGGTTTTTTTGTTGTTTATATAACTGGGGATTACCCTTTAGATGATTCTGCTTTTCAAGCCGTTCTTTCGGGGCTAAAAACTTCTCCTAAAATCGTGAGTGAATTATTGACCAAAAATGTATCGATGTCTACCGCAATGGCCATTACTCACACTCGAAATAACGATCCAGAATTGGCACAACAATCTAGAGACACTCAAAAAAGAACCGTTCACTTAATTCAAAATTTACCACTGCTCGATTTATCTCAGGAGTTAGACAAATTACGGGAAACCCTGGAAAAAGATGAAGGCGTTTACCACGAATTTTTAAACCGTTGGCATTACGACTCTGAACAACGTCAAGCCATTTATCAAGTGATTAAAAAATTAGAATAGCCAGGGTTTACTTAGGGCTAGAATGCAGAAACACCTATTGCCTATTGTTAGATTTTTCATCTCGAAAGAATTTGATTTAAAGTTTCCAATAATTCCTTTTCAGTATAAGGTTTTGATAAAAAACTCGTAACATTCACCGGCTCTGCTTCGTCAAGCTTAGTATTAGATACGATGCCACTGGTAACCACAATCTTAATCTGAGAATTAATTTTTTTTAGAGCGCGAATCGCTGTTACTCCATCCATTTCTGGCATCATCAAATCCATCAGCACTAGCTCAATATCATTACTATATTTAGCATAGAGAACTAATGCCTCAACTCCATCCTTAGCCACCAGAGTTCTATAATTATGCTCCTCTAAAGAGGTTTTAGTAATTTCTCGAATAGATGCCTCATCATCCACAATTAAAATTAATTCATTACGACCGTTAGGTAATTCTAAGTCTTGAGTTTCTTGGGTTTCTTGCCCATCAACAGCCGGCAAATATACCTTAAATTGGCTACCTTTACCAAGTACGCTAGATACCCTGACAAAACCCCCGTGATTCTTAACAATACCTCTAACCGTTGATAGCCCTAGTCCTGTGCCTTTACCGGGTTCTTTTGTGGTAAAAAAGGGGTCAAAAATTCGCTCGATAATTTCTGAAGAAATACCTGTTCCCGTATCGGTAAAGCTGATGACGACATAAAACCCCACATGAGCTTCTATATCCATGCGAGCGAATGTTTCATCAATAAATAAATTTTCAGCAGATAGACTCAAATTACCGCCTTCTGGCATAGCATCGCGAGCGTTAACCATTAGATTCATAAAAACTTGATGTAATTGGGTTGCATCTGCATGAACGGTCCATAGGTCAGATGTGATGCGTTTCATCTGAATGTTAATTGATTTGGGAAAGGTTTTTTGAGCAACTTGAATCACTTCTCGCAAGATATGTTTAACTTGTACGTGGGCGCGGCTTCCTTCTTCCCCGCAAGCAAACGAAAGAATTTGTCTAACTAAAGATGTCCCTCGCCGACTACTGTCTTCTAGCATTTTCAGCCGCTCTTTTGTCTGTTCGTCGAGATAGGGAAATTTTTGCTTAAGTAGGTGAGAAATAAATAAAATCGGTTGAAGAATATTGTTGAGGTCATGAGCAATCCCACTCGCCAAAGTCCCAATACTTTCTAGTCGTTGGGCGCGATAAAATTGAACTTCTAGGTATTTTTTTTCGGTAATATCGGTATTAACTACTAGAATAGATTGAGGTTGCCCGGTTTCATCTCTGACTAAAGTCCAGCGACTCTCAACAATAATTTTTCTATTATCTTTCGTAATTTGTTCTAACTCCCCGTACCAAGTATTTTTATTAATAATAATATTTAAACTAGGTTCAATGGGAAAAGAAGAGGATGTATAAAATAACTCGTTGGCTTTTTTCCCCAAAGTTTCTTGAATTGTCCAACCATATAAACGGGTAGCTCCTTCACTCCAAAATAAAATATTATTCTCTAAATCACAGACAAAAATTGCATCAGTAGAAATATCAATCAGTGCGGCTTGTTGTTGAATTTTTTGCTCGGCTTGTTTGCGGTCGCTAATATCGCGCAGTAACCAGCGTAACCCCACAGGTTGCCCAAGAGAATCATTAATAATCGTAACAGCAATAACAGTCACAAAAGCAGAACCATTGGGCGGTTTTAGGTGAACTTCCCAATCTTGTAGCGGCTGTAACTGAGCCAATTGACGCTCAAAGATTTGGCGGTCAACTGGGGCAATATAGAGTAATAGAGATTGCCCTACTAGCTCCTCTTGAGAGACTCTAAGCAAGGCCGAAGCGGCGCGGTTAGCTTCTTGGATCTTTGCCGCCACATCGGTGACTAAATAGCCGTCAGGAGCTTCAGAAAACAAATCCTGATAACGTCTGCGCTCTGCATCAGCCATTTTCCGAGCGTTGATCAGGGCTTCATTTTGCTGAGACAGTTGTTTTTGAGCGATTTGAAGTTCAGCGAGGGTTTTCTGTAAATCTTGGTTAGTGTTGGCTAATTCGGCTGTGCGTTGCAATACCCGTTTTTCTAAGCTGTCTCGTGCTTCCCGCAGGGCTTGTTGAGCTTTTCGCCGCTCGATCAGTTCACTTTGTAGCTGTTCATAAATAGTAGATTGGTGAATAGCTATTCCCACCTGTATCGCCAATTGCTGAAGCAGGTCAATTTCTTGGGGTTGCCATTGTCGAGGACTAGCACAATGATGAGCAATAAGCAATCCCCATAAATACTCAGCTTGTAAAATCGGCACCACTAGATTAGCCTTCACCTGAAATTGAGCCAACAGATCAAGGTGACATTGTTGGAGTTTGGCGGTGTAAATATTGTTGATCGAGGTCACTAAACCCTGTCGATACATTTCTATATAGGTAGATCCAGAGCCTTTGTTAGCTTTGGTAAAACAGGGATCGCGTATGGTTGTCGATAAGATGGCTGTCCACTCTTGACCGACAGATTCTACGACTATATCACCGCTCCAGTCAGGGTCAAAGCGGAAGATGATCACCCGATCCGTATCGAGAAATTGCCGCACTTCCTCGACGGTGGTGTGGAGAATTTCGGTTAACTTGAGGGACTTGCGGATGCGCTCTAGCATATTGACTACTAGGCGCTGCCTCAATAATTGTTGTTTAAGTACCTCCTGAGCTTGTTGACGAGCGGTTATGTCACTTTCTAGCTGACGGTTGAGGCGATCACGCTCTATAGCATAATCGATTGCCAAGCGCAAATTATCTGCCCTGGTCTTGCTTTTAATGAGATACTCGCTGACGATAGTTTTGATGGCGCTAGGGAGTGCTTCATGGTCCTGGTCCATGAGTAGCACCACTGGTAAGTCATCCGTTCCTCGAATGGCTTTCAACTGATTTAAGATTTCTAGCCGCTCGTGATCACTTAAAGTATTTCCCAGAACAATCACATCCGGAAATTGTTGTGAGCAAAGGTCGAGGGTTTGTTGGGCCGTCTCGGCTTCGAATATGTTGTAGGCGTGTTTTTTATCCTGCAACAAATAACTGCGGTAAGTTTCTCGGTCTTGTTGAGAGTTATCGACAACCAGAATAGTTCGCTGATTCTGGGGCATGGTTATCTGTTTCCCCTTATACTTAAACCGTAGACAACTTAACAAAAGTTATCGAAAAAGTTAACAGTCCCAAGGGTAGAATTGCTCAGATTTTTAAGTTAACGGCTTTAACATTAAAACCACACAAGAACGAGCATCTACTCGATAAAACTGCTCTTTAACTGGAGTTGCCGCCTCTAAATCACAGAAGCTATTTTGTAAAGACTCAGTGGTATCGATAATACAATGCCAATATTCTCCATGCCCAAGAAGCGGTAATTCAAAAGTAATCGGTTCCCAATAAGCATTAATCATCACGTGCAAATACTCATCGGCTTCGGGATGCCGTAGGGAAAAGGCTAGAGTGCGGCTCTCATAAGACCAATCTGGCTCTCCGAGTTTGACCCCATGCCAGCTAAGATGGGGCTGGAGGCTGCTATAGGAAACTTTTAGGAGGCTTTCTTGGCTAAAAAGCTTTAACTTTTGAGTAAAGTGAATTAATCTTCTCACAAAACACCATAGCTCAAACTGGCTATTCACTTCATCCCAATTAAACCAGCTTAATTCATTATCCTGACAATAAGCGTTATTATTGCCGCGTTGTGTCCGTCGTACTTCATCCCCCATCAGTAACATCGGCGTTCCTTGGGAGATAAAAAGGATCGTCAGCAGATTTTTCATTTGTCGCAAGCGCAAAGCTTCTATTTGTGGATCGTTTGTGGGTCCTTCTTTTCCACAGTTCCAACTTTCGTTATCATTAGCCCCATCTTGGTTATTCTCCCGGTTAGCTTCATTGTGTTTTTTGTTGTAAGACACTAAATCATTGAGGGTAAAACCATCATGACAGGTGACAAAGTTGATACTTCTATTAACGTTAGTATTAGGTCGCTTATAAATATCTGGACTGCCTAAAATCCTGGCGGCTAAGCGTTCAACCATGCCGGCATCGCCTTTGATAAAGCGACGAACATCATCTCTAAAGGGACCATTCCACTCGGAAAACCAATCCGCCAGTTCGACAAATCTACCTACATGATAGAGTCCGGCCGCATCCCAAGCTTCTGCAATCAGTTTTGTTCCTGCTAGAATCGGATCAGATTCGATCGCCCAGACAAGAGCGGGTATATTTTCTTGAATCGGATCTCCAAATGTGTCTCTAGCTAAGATGGAAGCGAGATCAAAGCGAAATCCGTCCACGTGCATCTCGGCTACCCAGTAACGCAAACATTCGAGAATTAAATGGCTGACAATGGGATGATTGGCTTTAAAGGTATTGCCACAGCCGGTATAGTTCGCATACAGAGCCGGATCAAGAGCGTCTAAAATATAGTAAGTATAATTATCTAGTCCTCTAAAAGAAAGGGTGGGACCGGTTTCATTGCCTTCGGCGGTGTGATTAAACACTACATCAAGAATGACCTCTATGCCGGCTCGATGCAAAGCTTTGACCATATCCCGAAATTCATCGAGGGGCCCACAGGGATCTTTTCGCGAACTATAAGCCCGATGCGGCGCAAAAAATCCTACTGTGGTATAGCCCCAATAGTTGGTTAAGCCATCTCGGGCATCTTCTGGATCAAAATAATGAATCGGCATTAATTCAACGGCGGTAACCCCTAAGTTTTTTAGATAGGGGATTTTTTCAATCAGTCCGGCAAATGTGCCCCGTTTAGAAGGAGGCAGTCCTGAGTTAGGATTACGGGTAAAACCGCCGACGTGCAATTCATAGATAATACTATTAGAATAGGGCAACTCAAGCGGCAAGTCTCCTTCCCAGTCGTAAGTGCTGTTATCCACCACTACTCCTCGTAAGGCTTTAGCGCAATTATCGCCGGGTCTTCTGGCGGCTCCACGATCATATATTTCTTCTCCAACGATGGCTTTGGCGTAGGGATCAAGCAATACTTTCTGGTGATCGAAGCGATGTCCTTCTTCTGGCGCAAAAGGCCCATAGGCACGATAAGCATAGACTTGCCCCGGTTTGAGTCCTTTGACAAAAACGTGCCAATAGAAAAAGGTTTTGTTATCCGTTGGGTCTAGCTTAATAATAAGTGAGGGTTGAGGGGCATTGGGTTCATCAAATAAAAGTAAATCTATGCCTTGAGCATGTTTAGAGAAAATACAGAAGTTTACGCCTTCGGAATCAACTGTAGCGCCCAAGGGAAAACTCTGTCCTGGTAAAATTTCGAGGATCATTATGTATAGTTACAATTATAAGAACGGTTCGTCTGAAGTATATCCTACCTCTTTTCAATTTTTTGCTCTGTTTATTATCTTTTTATAGTACAAACCGCTACAGAAGTAGCTTAAATCACCCGGTTTAGCCGCTAGTTTAAGATTTTTTAGATACATTGGTGCTTCTTCTTGCTGCCGCATCAGTGCTACGCCCGGTGGCTGCCATAAGCTGTTACGCATCTAAATTATTAGTTGAGACAAAGGAGGGGGAATTGGGAAGGCGGAAAGGGAAAAGGATTCAACGTTTTTCTCAAAATTAAACTTATAAAATTTAAATGCGCCTTAGTTTACGAGGCTAATAACCCTCAATCCGATATATCGTGATATAATAAAAATAGTTTGCGATATATCGTAATAGATCATCAACTTACTTTTAGTCATTGAGGAACATAAAAATGTTTAGACCATTTCATCGACATTTTTTTACACCGGCTTTAGCTGGTTTTGGTCATCCGTTTTTTGCCAGTGAGAACTTTGAAGGAAGACAGTTTAAGGGTGGAGGTAGAAGAGGAAGACATAACAGCCGCACTCGTCGGGGTGATATTAAATTTATTTTGCTGTCTTTGCTGTGTGAGCGTCCCCGACACGGTTATGAGTTGATCAAAGACTTAGAGGGGCGTTATGGAGGTTTTCGCCGCTTGAGTCCGGGGTCAGTTTATCCAACCCTTCAGTTATTAGAAGAAGGAGGGTATTTAACCAGTCAACAAGTAGAAGGCAAACGGGTTTATACCATAACCGAAAGTGGTCAAGATTTATTAACACAACGAACTCAACAAACAGAGCAAGGAAGTCCACTAGATGATTACTATAATCAAATGAGTAATCAACCTTCTGAACTGATGGAGTTGAGCAAAGCTTTAACGCAACTTAATGAGGCTGTTACTTTAATAGGAAATAGTGGCAATTTGGAACAAATCAATCGAGTTCGGGAGAGGATCATTGAGCTAAAACGGGAGATCTATCGAATGTTGTCCGAGCAATAAGTTTTCCCTGTCCTCCTCTATTAAGTGGGTCGGGAAAAAGTTGCCGACCCTAGTCAGTTCGAATCACTTTCAGCCCTTAAAATTCAAAACTTTCTTCAGGAGTTCCTTCATGAACGGTTTTTACCCATTTAAGCCGCTTAGGACGAATAGACATCCTTGCTGTCACACTGGGAATCACAATAAACCAATGGATCATGTAAAAAGTTCCTCTTAAAGTTTGCCAAGCAATGGTTAATAAATCAGCAAAGCTTAATGGTTCATTTTTACGTATGCGTTTGAGTCCGCTATACATTCCCCAACAAGAAAGACCAAGAGCTAGTCCAGAAACCGGACTAAACAAAGGAACCCGATGGCGGGTTAGCGTCATGAGCAAATCCGGAATGGCTGCGGTGGGGAGAAGATACTGAAGCACAATAAAGAAAAATAAATCTACTTTTTTCTTCAATCCCATTGGAGTATGAAGAATTAACCGCCAGTAATCTAGATAACGTTGATATCCTCCTTCGGCCCAACGGTTGCGTTGATGCCACAAAGCGATCGCACTGGTAACGCCTTCTTCTTCTACCACTGGTTCAACTAAAAAGCCGATCTTCCAATTATCTAGGTGTAAGCGCATGGTTAAATCTAAATCATCGGTTATGGTTTGTTCGTTCCATTGGCCGCATCTTTGTAAAGCTGAACGACGCACGAATTGACCATTTCCCCTTAATTCTCCTACTCCGTCAATGGCGATGCGCTTTTGTTGAAAATAGCTATCTAAGGCCATTTCGGCCATTTGTCCCTTAGTCCAGAAATTTACGCTCGCGTTAGCGATGGCTTTACTGACTTGTACGGCTCCCATTTCTTGAGCTTCAAAAAGGGGGACTACACGACGTAATAAATCCGCAGACACTTTAGCGTCGGCATCAAAAACTCCGATGATTTCTCCTTTAATTAGAGGTAATACTTGATTAAGTGCCCCAGATTTACCGCCGCCAGCATTAGCCGCTCGGTGCATCACTTTTAATTGAGGATATTGTTGGGCTAAGTTATCTAAAATTTGTGGGGTTTTGTCGGTGCTATAGTCATCAATAATCCAGACTTCATATTTATCTGTAGGATAATCCAGATTACACAACAAATTAACTAAATTACCAATGACTGCTTCTTCGTTTTTAGCCGCTACCAATAAAGATACAGAGGGAGCATCAGCCAGAGCTTGATCGGATAACGGTTCTGGGACAGGAGGAGCCACTGCCGTCACCAGGCGAAAGAACTGAATCACTACCATTGTTGTCAAGGCCATAATTACCCAAGTTCCCCAACTGACTAAATGCAGTCCAATGGTTACTCCCCAGATCACCGTTAACATAAAAGCGGCTTTTTGTCTACGTCCTGATAATCCTTGGAAAAAGTCGCTTCTAAATTCTTCTTCCTCGTCTTCTGGATCAGTCCATTCTGACAATAAAGAGCTAATGGGATCGAGGTCTTTGTCGGGATCGTTGTCTGTCCAATAGTTCTGTGGCATATTAATTTTGGCTAGAGGAAGATGGAGGTTATTAATTTTTTTATCGTAACAGTGACAGTATGTTTGTTGATCGTTAGCGGCACTAGGCTAGTATAAAAACACTAGGCCCTGCTTACAATCAGCTTGTACAAGCTACTTTGTATTAAGTTCTCTTGCATTATTTTAGCTAATTTTGTTAAAATTTTTGACGATTTTTTCAGCTTGTCGCGGAAATTTCTGATGATTGAGCTTGCCCTATCCCAGTTAAAATGGATATAAAAAGCCGATTTTCTAGCAAATCCATCAACTTAAACTTTTTTTAATAGAGTTTGATTTTAATTATGGCAATTGTAATTACAACAGCACTAATATTAACTTCTATTGTTTGGGTAGAGATTGTACGGGATAGCTATCATGCTCTTGCTCACTACTGGAAACCTTTGTATCGTCTCCATGTCTGGCATCATAAAGTATTTCGTCCTGATTTAACCCCAGCTAGTGAAGCCATTTATCGCAAAGCTCACTGGTATAATGATGTTCCAGAAGCATTAGTTATGCTGTTGTTGAGTTTTTTGCCGGTACTGTTGAGCTATAACGCCCAATTGCCAAATTTTCAAGCGGCTTGGGCGGGTTCTATTTATACTGGCTTGTTTTTGTTGAGTGCCATAGCTAGAGGGGCAGGAGTTCCCTATATGGATGAGTTAACCGATAAAACTCATCGTCCAGGAGATTTTACCAGTTTACCGGCTCGTTGGTTTGTCAATCGTCCTTATCATTGGCGGCATCATTTTGATAATCAGAATGCTTATTATAGCGGTACACTCACTTTAGTAGATAAGTTGATGGGAACGGCTTTGTCTTTGAAAGGAAAAACGGTAGCGGTAACCGGTGCATCAGGCAGTTTAGGAAAAGCTTTGCTTAAATATCTTCATTTGGCAGGAGCAAATGTGATTGCTATCACATCATCCCAACAGACTCTTAGTATAGAGGTTAATGGGGAAGTATTACCGATTAACACGCTGTCTTGGCAAATTGGGGAAGAATCGAATTTAACTCAAACCCTGGAATTAACCGATATATTAATTCTCAATCACGGTATTAATGTACATGGGGAAAGTACCCAAGAAGCTATTACTCAATCTTATGAAGTGAATGCTTTTTCCAGTTGGCGATTAATGGAATTGTTTTTTACGACGGTTCGTACTAATAAAGATAAGGTGCTTAAAGAAGTGTGGATTAATACTTCTGAAGCCGAAGTGAGTCCGGCCTTTAGCCCATTATATGAGTTGAGTAAACGCACGTTAGGGGATTTAATTACCTTACGCCGCCTGGATGCTCCTTGTGTGGTTCGTAAACTCATTTTAGGCCCGTTTAAGAGTAATCTTAATCCTATTGGGGTTATGTCTGCTGATTGGGTGGCTCAACAGATTGTTAATTTGGCTCAACGGGATATGCGTAATATTATTGTTACCATTAATCCTTTAACCTTTATTGCTTTTCCCCTGAAAGAGTTTTTTGTTTCTACTTATTTTCAATTGTTTTCGCGTCGTTAATAGTCATTAGTTAATAGTCATTAGTCATTAGTTAATAGTCATTAGTCATAGGCTGATTTTTAGCAAATTAGGTTTTTATTTGTCTTAAAAAAAGCTTAATTATTCTTCATACAATTCTAGCGGTAATCCATCTGGGTCTTTAAAAAAAGTAAACCGCTTGCCGGTCAATTCATCAAGGCGAACCGGTTCAACTTCAATCCCTTGGCTTGTTAAATAATTAATTGTCTCATCTAAATTATCTACACTAAAAGCTAAATGTCTTAACCCGCAAGGTTCCGGTCCTGTTCGACGTGGCGGAGGGCTAGGAAAAGAAAATAATTCGATAATATCTTGATCTCCCACTTGTAAATCGAGTTTATAAGAATTTCTCTGGCTTCTAAAAGTTTCTCGAATAACGGAACATTTTAAAATATCAACATAAAAATGTTTAGATCGTTCATAATCTGAACAAATAATAGCAATATGGTGAAACTTGTTAATTTTCATTATTCTGTCTTTTTTCTCAATGGGTTTAAAAAAATTGACTTTTCTCGGCTCTAAAAGTAGAGAGCTTTGTCATTAATTTTTTCGCTGATTTTTTGACAAGAGGGGGCGTGAGACATGATAGCCGCCAACACCCACCCAACCTGATTAATATTGCCCAGAATTAGGAAATATAGAAGGCGGAAAAGCCTCTGCTGACAAACAAGTATCAAGCGCTTGTGTTAAATTTTCTAAGGTGATATCCCGACTTAAAGCGGTAACACATTGAGAATAAACACCTGGTTGAAGACTCCGACGACAGGATTCTAAAGCTAATACCGGAGCAGACACTTCTCGGGGAGGAGAAGCGGTTGCATCCCCCGTCGGGCTAGGTTCTGCAAAAGTTTCTTCAACTCGATTATTTCTGGGTAAGTCTCGATTTAACGGCACTTGGTTGTTAATATCGACAACGCAGTTAGCCACATCTACCGGTCTTCTACTTTGGAAACAATTTTTAACCGCTTCTTGAGCCGGCACACTGACCACCAAAGCGACTCTAGAGACGCATTTAGATAATTCTTTAGGAATCAAAGCCTCAGCACAAGCGGCTCCGGCTTGCTGTCTTTCAACACCGACAGCCACCATTTGTCCTACACAAACATCATACATATTGCGGGCGTGGGCTGGCTCTACAGGAATACTGAGCGCTAACAGTCCTGCCGGCAAAAAGATCAATGCACTACTACGAAGGATGGAATTGAACAAGGCTTGCATAATCATATTACTCTCAAAAAGCAAAATGTAAAAATCTGATTGGGATTCTAATTTAGACGCTTGTGAGGAGTGAAGTTTGATCAACATTAAAGGGGTACAGCATAGACTATACCCCTATCTAATAATTTATACTTAAATTTAATACTCTGGAACACTAGAATCTACTTCTCGACTCCAGGCAGTAATTCCACCTTTAACATTAATTCCTTGTATTCCTGACTGTTTGAGGATACCTAATGCTTTAGCTGAACGTCCTCCCATCTTACAATGAGCAATTAGGCGATGACCGTTCACCAATTCTTTAACTTTATCCACTCCCGGACCATTTTCAATCTCGGGTAAAGGAATTAAAACCGCTCCCGGAATTTTAGCAATTTGGTACTCATTGGGGTTACGCACATCGATGAGAACATAGTCATCTGCATCACTATCCATGAGTTGCTTTAATTCTTTGACGGTCATTTCGGGAATTTCCATTGTTTCCTCTTGGGCTTTAGCTTGAGGAATTCCACAGAATTGTTCATAATCTATGAGTTTCTCAATCACTGGACGGATGGGGTTAGGACGAAGTTTCAACTCTCTAAACTTCATTTCCCAGGCATTAAAGAGGAGTAATCTACCACTGAGGGTAGGAGCGCCCAAAATAATTTTAATTGCTTCTGTGGCTTGAATTGTACCGATAATACCCGGTAAAACGCCTAATACTCCTCCCTCAGCACAAGAAGGAACCATTCCCGGCGGGGGGGGTTCTGGATATAAATCTCGGTAGTTTGGACCGCCTTCATAGTTAAATACGGTGGCCTGCCCTTCAAAACGGAAAATCGAACCGTAGACGTTCGGTTTATTCAATAATACACAAGCGTCATTGGTTAAGTAACGAGTGGGGAAGTTATCAGTCCCATCGATGATCACATCATAGGGTTCAAAAATGTCTAAGGCATTTTCTGAAGAGAGACGGGTTTC